>DAOTUZ010000145.1:0-26219 GCA_034437295.1 Anaerolineae bacterium
TATGCTGCCAACCATGAATAACATCTCGAAAATTTGATCGGCGCTCATGGTAAATTCGCCCATGTCACGCCCGCGCACCCTGCGTTCTTCAAAATAGGCTGGATTTACGCGCAGGGAACGCGCCGCATCGCCGGTATAGCCATTAGCAACGACACCTTCACGCAGCAGCAACCAGATAATAGGCTGTTCGATGCCCGGAAGTTGATCCAGCAACCACCTTTCCGCCTGCGATGAAATTGGGTAGGCAATTTGCCCGGAACAACTGAAGGGCGCGCCCATAACATTGGCAGGACAACCCTCACAATAGCCGGAAAACGGCTTGAGTTCGTCAGCGAGATCGAGCATTTCCTGCACCAAGACCACGCGGGTCTCTTCGCTGCCGTCAGGCTGGCTGCGCACCATCTCAAAGCCCATTTCGGAAGGCGGGCGCTGATCACCACCATCGCGGAAAAGCCGGATCACATTTTGTGCGCGCTCTGCGGCTTTCAAACGATCAAGGATGCCTTCAGTGCCGAATTGTTCGCGTGGAACGCACGCATATTCAATTGCATAATCTATCGCCATAAGTCTAGTCCGTCGCCTGCGCGCCGATAATATAGTTCACCGGGTCTCCGCCTAAATCTGGCAAGATCAGGCTGTAATTTACGCTTTCACCCGCTAAAAGCTGTGGGGTAACATCTGACCATGCCGCGCCAATCACCCGCTGCTGGCCGTCAAATACAGTCACAAAGACGCGCAGGTTATACACTGCGCTATCTTTCACGCTGGTAATTTCTCCACTAATGGTCAAGTTGCCATCGGCATTAAAGCCAGATACGTCCGTCCATTCCAGCGCGTTTGCCCCGTAGATCACTGCATCGGGATCATTCTGCCATGTTTCGCCACCCAATCGCAGCGTAAAATCTTGAGCAATAGAGGGTTGGCCGCCACCAAAGCGCAAGCTGAAGGGCGCAAAGCCGCCCGGCTCAATGCCATAGCCCATGATGGTATCTATCGCGCCGCCAGCAGGAAGGCCATCAGCGGTAAGGAAGGCGGCTTCTACCGGCAAGTTACTGACCAACGAGGCGCCGTAATTAGCGACTTCGCCGGTGATGAAGAAAACCCCTTCGGGCGTAGTCCATGTGGCGACGTGCAAAAAACCGAGCGAGGCGGGCTTAACAAAAGCCAGCGTCGAAAAATCTGCTGGAGACAGCGTACTTGCAGAAGAAAGCGACAGGGTATTTGCGGCTAACTCTAACTGCCCCGCTAAAACTGGATCATCCGGCACAACCACATCTAAGACGGCAAATCGAGAGCCGTCACGCTGCAAAAAGGTGTTGACCTGTTCGGTGCTACCCGCTGGAGCAAGCCGCAAGCCAGTTATGCGCCAGCTTCCATCGCCTAAAGCTTCGCGGTTTTGCTCGCTGTAAGTTTCAATATCCGGGCGCACTTGCGATTGATACTGCTCGATCAACTGACCAAAAGTTTGCGAATCGATCTCCTGCCCAAGATCGATCACCGAGACGGTGATCGCCGTTTCACTGCTGTTAGGCGGGGCGAAGGATGCGCTGGCAAGATTGGTAGTGTACTGCTCATAGACGGGCCACTGCCGGGGCACATTTATGGAGAAAACGCCGCTCGGATGGGTGTACGCGGCTGGAGATGCATCGGCAGGCGCGGGCGTTGGCGCAAAGATTACCGCCCCACCGCTGCAAGCAGCCAATAACATGACCATCAGAATTGCAGAAAAACGAGTGAAAAATGATGCCATCATGGGTGGTATTGTAGCGCGTTTTTGGGGAATTAACCCCTCACCCGCCGCGCTCGCCTGCCCTATTTTCACAGCAGAAGGCGCGGCTTAGGTGAGGGGACTCAATATATCACGAGCTTGCTAGCCAACCAATGATTCCAGCTTGTCAATGTAGCGGGAGAGGACGGCAAAGGTACTTTCGACGGTGGTGGGGCTGGTCATGTCTATGCCCGCGATCTTCAGGGCATCCAGCGGATACACGGAGTCGCCAAGGCTGAGGAACTTGCGGTAGTTGGCTACTGCGTCCGGTTTGCCTTCGAGAATACCTTCGGCCAGCGCATGGGCGGCGCTGATGCCGGTGGCATATTGATAGACATAGAAATGGGCGTAGAGATGCCCAAAGGTCGCCCAAGTAATGCCGGTACGCTCACCATCCGGATCAAGTTCAACGCCGTAGCCTTCCTGAAACAGCTCCAGCATACGCTGATTCATCGTTTCAGCAGTTAAGCCCTCGCCGCGTTCGGTGCGTTCGTGCATTTCCAGTTCAAAGCGCGCCAGTATGGGCATAATGAAGAAATAACGGTGGAAATTGTCCATTGCCTCCTCGATCACAGCGATCTGGAATTTGGGATCGGGGTTGGCCTTAAGCAAGAATGCGCGTACCAACGCCTGATTAAAATTCGAGGCTACTTCAGCGACAAACAGCGAATAATGACTATCCGCCCAGATCTGATGCTGCCTTGTTTCGTAGCTGTGCATACTGTGGCCGAGTTCATGCGCCAGCGTGCTGAGCGATTTTAACCCCGCGTTCCAACTCATCATGATGAAAGGATACGTGTCATAGCTGCCATACGAGAACGCGCCCTGCCGCTTGCCTTTATTGGGCATAACATCGACCCATCGATCTTCAAGGCAGCCTTTACGCACGACATTGACATAATCCTCACCCAAAGGCGCCAGCCCTTCACAAATCCATTCGACAGACTGCTCAAATTCGAGTTCAGGGCTTTGGCTGATCGGCGCCCAGACATCCCATGGATACATGGTGTCTACACCCAACGCTTTACGCTTGACCGCCCAGTAGCGATGCCATGTGGGGATATTCTTCTGGTAGGTATCAATCAAATTCCGAAATACTTCCGGCGGGATGTTGTTTTCAAACAGCGAATCTTCCAACGTCGAGTCATAGCGGCGAGCGCGTGCATTGAACACGGCCTGCTTAATAGAGGTTGAATAATTGCTGGCGAGCGTCCCTTTGACCGCCAGATAGCCATCCGCATAATTTTGCCAACCAGTGCGGCGAACCTCACGATCAGGGTGCCATTTAATCTCTTCGATATTGCCCTGCGTGACTGGAACCTCAAGGCCGCCAGCGCCGAGCGCCGATTTGAAGGCAATTTCGGCGTTGGTCAGCATTTCAGCGGTATTTTCTACCTGCCCAAACGGATCGGCCAACATGCCTAGCAGTTCCTCAACTTCGGCGCTGCGCACGTGCGCCTGTTTGCGGAAAAGGTTATCAATGTAATGTGTGTAGGCCGCAAGAAGGGGGCGATCCTGCATCCACGCAGTCAGCGTATCCAGCCCGATTTCGAGAATTTCTGGATCACTAAATGCGAGCGCGGCGATCACCTGACCATACAGCGAGCTAGCCTGCCCGACCATGGCGTTGGCCTGTTCATCGGCGGTATCACATGATTGCTGCATGGCGGCATAGAAATAGATGGTTTGCAGGCGGCGCACGAGATGCGTTGATTCTTCAAAAAATTCGTATAAGGTCGTGGGGTCTTCGCCTAAATGCCCCTCAAAACGCTTGACATTAGGGTAATCGGCGGCTAATGCCTGATAAGCGGCCTGCCATGCGTCGGCATTGGCAAAAACGCTTTCAGCATTCCACGTATATTTTTCCGGTACATCCTGCCGCTTTAAGATTTCAACTGTGTCTGCCATTGATCGGTTCCTTCTGTGTTTCGATTCCCAGTTGTTTAAGAATAGTTCATCGTTTGAAAAAATCAAATTGATATTCAAGGGCAGGCGTAGGGAAAGGACTTGACACTTCCCCGCCATTCCCTCTCAGCGGGCGGGCTGAGGGGGAAAGCCAAACACAGCGCCGTGAGGTGAAAGCAGCATACCCTCCCGCTTTTTCCTACTCCCCCCGCAGGATGAGTTGTTACATGATAAAAACTTTCAGGTTACAATAAGCGAAGGATGTTCTAATTATCGAAAAAGAACGATCTATCGAATCATGGCAGGAAGCGTAAATTTTCCGGATATTCTGGGCGGGCTAACGCAGGGGGCGCGCGCGCAATTTGGCGTGGTAGACGCTGCGATTGCCCTGCGCCCACGCACACCGCGCGTTGGCAAGCCCTTCGAGATCGTCGTGCTGCTGCAAAACACACTGGCCGCGCCAGTGGACGTGACTGTGAATTTGCGTTTACCAGAGCAGGATGCTAAGAAGCAAAACGGTCAATTCATCGCGCATAGCAGCCGCGTGATAGTGGGCATAAAAGCGGCTGAAGTGGGCTATCTCTCGCTTTCAGCGATGACCTTGCCCACCACAACACCCGGCGATCTGTATAAATTCTCAGTCGAGATTCAAGCCCGACCACAGGCCAAAGAACGACGTATCCGCACACCTGAAAGCGGCGCTGTAGCTATAGAACTACTGCCAGAACGTTCCCGCGATGAATTCGCCGCGTTAAAGTCGCTAGCCTACACCACCAAGAAGCCGTTAGGGCGCAGCGCCATTGAAGCCCCCCTGCCGCTATTTGGCAGCGGCATCAGCCCGATGAATAGCGCTGCCCGCGCGGGCTGGAACAGCCTATGGACGCTGACGGACACACCCGATCCACGCCCAATGATGTACGTGTATGGTGATAATTTACTACTGGAAACCTTCCCCCAATGCCGCAGACTTCATGCCTATGTGCCGCTGCTGAAGGCGACATATGAGCAGTTTCGCGCCGCTGGATTTGATCTGTATGAGCCGGAAGCAGAGATCATCACTAAATTGATGGTGCTGCTGCTGGAGTATGCGGCGCCGGTTGAAAATGGGCACGGCTACGCCAACGCGGGGCGCTATGCCGTCGCGCCGATGCTGGTCAATAACCCGATGGAGCTAAATCCTGCGCCTGAGCTGCCGCGATGGGTACTAGAAATGCTGCGCAGTATTGATGCTAAAGCCGAAAATGCGCGGGATCCGATTTCGCTGCTAACTGGCGCGCTGTATCCGGCGCTGGCCTATGATGCGGCGCGCTTTGCGTTTGCGCTGACAGAGCGGGAGACGGGGGAAAATCTTGGCAGCGATGTTGAACAGGAACACTATGCAAGCGACCTAGCGCGGGCGCTAGAACAAGACCCCCAATCGGTAACGTTAGATTTCAACCGCGTATATCTGCCGCTGGTGTTGGGCGGCCTGTTCGTTAATGAACAGATGCCGATTGCTAGGGAAGCGCCGGGAGAACTGGTTAGCTCAATTCTGCGTATACTAAACCAGCGCGCACCCACATTATCTGATGAAGCACAGCCGTTGGTTGAAATGACCAGAAGCGTGATCAATCGTATGGAACATAAATACGGATTTCGCTCGGGAGCATGAGTGATGAATAACCCATTACAATTTGACCCGATGTTTCCCGATGTGCTGGGAATGATTGCGCCAACCAATGCGCGAATCACGCTGGATGCCTTGCAATTAGCAGTAGGGGTATTTCCCCGTCAGGCCTATCTAAACCAGCCATTTGAAGTGGTGACGATCTTACAAAGCATGATCGATCAACCAATGAACGTCCGCATTGCGCTTCAGCTTCCGATGAAAGATCCCAATGGCAGGCCGATGAATATTACTGCGGCCAAAAAGATGATCGATCTTTCGCTCAAACCGGGCGAAGTTGGCGCGCTGCGCGTGCCAGTTGCGGCGCTTTCGCCCACACAGCCGGGCGAAAATTACCCGATTCAAGTGGCGGTACGCTATCGCGCCTCTCGCTCTGGAAAAACGATGCGCCCGGTCACAGGCGGCGCGCCTGCCTCGGTACTGGCAGTATCGCCGTTTAAGTTACAGGCATTAAGCGATATTGAATTTGTGCATCACCCGCACAACGCCTCGCAAGAAAATATCACGCTGCAATTCGACATCGCGCCTAGGCGCATGCCCAACCCGCCGCTAGAACTGAAGATTGCTTATGAAACGCTGTGGACGGTAGATCAACTGGCGCAGGAACAGCAACTGCTGGCGGCAAAAGTCGAAGAAGCGCGGATGATCGCTTCAACGCTCACCCGCCATCATATTTATGCTGCTGTGCTGCGGCGGACGCAAGATTTGTACGCTGATCATGGTCTGGCGCTGCATCCTGGCGAAGCCAGAGCTATCGCCAAAATGGTGACTTATACATTGGATGATGGCGCAACATTGGAACAGGTGATGCCGCTGGAAGAAACGCGCTGGTTTCAAACGCTTTGCCAGACGCTGGCCGCAAACCCCGAAGTTTCGACGTGGGAGCCGGGCGAAATTGTTGAACGCTATCTGATGGAATCGGCAATTTATGATGCCGTCCTGACCGGTTTCAGCATCATTCGCCCGCGCGTGCGTGTAAATTTAGGGGATAGGCAAGAACGTATCAATTACGCTAACCGGCTGGTGAGTTGGCTGGCCGGGCAGTCTGAGCCTGATCTGGCGTATATCTATCTGCCGCTGGTGCTAGGTGGTGTCACGGTCAACGCGGTGGTGATGGGGCGTGATGATGATCCGTGGCGGCTGCTGGATGAAATGCGGGAGGCTTATCGCGGGCGGGTTCGGCTGGCATCCGGCGCATCGGTTGAAATTTTCGAGATGCTGGACAAGTTGATGGTACGCGCCGAAGACGACCTGCGGCGGGCGCGGATTCAAAGGGAATGAAACTGGCCCAATACTAAAGCTGCGGTAAAGTGCGCAGGGCTAAAAACCTATCCCTTGAGCTTGGCAACAGATGGATGAGCATTCTACTTTCCAAAATTGATTTCATAACCCACCGCATCGGGTTCGATGAAGCGCACTAGCTGTTCGCCTTCTTGCTCAAGCGCGATACGGTTTTGCGGAGTGAGCGCCTTGAACGGCGTGATCGAAAGGATCGCAATCTTTTTGACCTTCTCCACTTTCCACGCGCCATGCACAAAACCATCAATCAAAATGGTGGCAGCCACCCGAAGCCCCGGCAGATAAACCCCTTTGCGATGCTCATCTGCAACAATGCGGGTGCGGTCTTTGTGCGAAAGCAGAATATTGTCGAACTCTGGCAGGAAGCGTTCAGGAACGTCCCCATCAGGAATAGCCATATCCGGAAGATCGAAATATTCTCGCTTGCGTTCGTCACGGTAAACCACGAGTTCCGGCCTTAAAACTTCAAATGCCTCTTTCATTTTTTGCAGCCCTGACCACGTTTGCATATCGCTAACCGTGGCCGGCCCAAAGGCAGCCAGATAGCGCATGATCAAATCGCGCAGGTGTTCGGTTTCGGGGATCGGCTGCTGCAGCCATGATTCCGCCAGCGTAAATCTGGGATTGCCGGGATAGCTCCAGCGGGTATCAGTTGGCACCTGCACCAGCGGCAAATGAGTACGCACGGTGTAACGCATCGCGCCAACGTCTATATCTGGATGCCGTTCAGCCAGCATGTCGCTGATCTCGGCAAACGAACGCGGCTGTTCTGCGAGATAGGCTCGCGCTTCTTTGAGCAGCGCAGGAATGTCCAGCGTGACGCCGCGCTGTTCAGCAATCGCGCCAGAAGCGCCTTCCAGCACCGACTGAAGCGTCCCACGAAAACGCACATAGTCTTCAGAGGTAAATAAATGCAGAGTACCGCGCATAAGCGTGGCTTTGATGATCGCGCGCGCTTCAATAGCATTAGCAAGATGGTCGCGCTGAAAATTTGTTAGGCGCGTCCAAAGTCCAACGTAGGGCGCGCTGGCAAGCTGCGCCTGCATACCCGCTAGGCGTTCTACTGCTGCCGAAGCCGGGATCGACTCGCGTTCTATGAGCATTTGCCGCGCAAGGGTGGCGCGATTTAGTTCGCGTAAGGTGAGAATACGTTCAGGCATCTCTGATTCACACTCGCCTTATTTGCAGACATACATATGTTATAATAGAACGAAATTTCGATTATAAACCAGCGTAATTACAATGTCTTTTCAGCCTTCAGAACACATCCGCACGATTCTAAAAAATCTGCCGATGAAACCCGGCGTCTACCTGATGAAAGACGAACACGGGACGATCATCTACGTGGGCAAGGCGATCAAACTGCGCAACCGCGTGCGCAGCTATTTCAATGCCAGCGCCGAAAACAACCTAAAAACGCTGCATCTGCGCGAACATATTCGCGATATAGACTTCATTGTTGAGGAGAATGAAGTTAAGGCGCTGATCCTTGAAGAAACGCTGATCAAGCGCCACAAGCCGCACTATAACATCAGCCTCAAAGACGATAAACGTTATCCATACATCAAAGTATTATGGCATACGCCGTTCCCCAAAGTAGAGACCACGCGCCGAATTGTGAACGATGGAAGCCGCTATTTTGGCCCGTATGTCGCCATGTGGGCGGTGCAAAACACGCTGCAAACGCTGCGTAAGGCTTTCCCGTATTTGACCTGTGACCGCGAGATCACCGGCAAAGATCCGCGCCCCTGCCTGTTTTACGATATTAAGCTGTGCTGCGGGCCATGTATTGGCGCGGTGAATCAGGAACAGTACCGCCATATGATCAGCGAGTTTATGGATGTATTAAGCGGGAAATCAGAAGTTGTGGTGCAGCGGCTGACCGAAGAAATGAATACTGCCGCCGAAGCGATGGACTTTGAGCGGGCGGCAGCGGTGCGCGATCAGCTTCGCGCCATAGAATATATCACCCGCCAGCATAAAGCCGTCTCGTCTGATTTTGCGGATCGCGATGTGATCGCCCTTGCCCGTGATGATAATGAGACAGTGGTACAAATTCTGTTCATCCGTAATGGCAAGTTGATCGGCAGCGATTCGCGGGCGCTGGATAACACCGAAGGCGAAACTGACAGCCAGATTCTGGAAGCCTTCATTCAGCGCTTCTACAGCGACACGGCTGAAGTGCCGAGTGAAGTGGTGCTGCCTAACAACATTGAAGAGACGCGGATCATCGAACGCTGGCTGCGCGATAAACGGCGCGGCAAGCGCGTGAGCATCACCGTTCCACAGCGCGGCGATAAGAAGCAGCTTGTGAATATTGCCGAAGAGAATGCTCAAGAAGCGCTGCGGATGATGCGCGCACAGTGGGAAGCCGATGCGCACAAACAGGAAACTGCGCTGTCACAGTTACAGGAAGCGCTGTCCCTGCCTAAACCGCCCAACCGGATCGAGTGCTATGACATTAGCACGACACAAGGAACGGCGATTGTCGCCAGCCGAGTCGTGTTTGTGCAAGGCGTGCCGAAGAAGAACGAGTACCGAAAATTCAATATTCGCACCGTCAGCCACAAAGGATCGGATGATTATCAGTCCATGCGCGAAGCCCTGACGCGCCGCTTCAACCGCTGGAAGCAGTCTTATGAAGAGCCGACGGAGGTTACTCCCGGCGGGGACGACAAGGATGAAACGTGGCGGTTGCTGCCTGACCTGTTGATGGTAGACGGCGGCAAAGGCCAGTTGAATGTGGCTGCGGAAGTGCTGCAAGAGTTCGGATTAACCGAACGGGTGCCGCTGGTTTCGCTGGCAAAACAATTTGAAGAAATTTACCGCCCTGGTATTTCCCACCCGCTGATTTTGCCGCGTCGCAGCGATGCCCTCTATCTGGTGCAGCGGATACGCGACGAGGCGCACCGCTTTGCCATTACCAGCCATCGCCAGCGCCGCACAAAATTAGGCATGGCTAGCCAGCTTGAAGCAATTCCCGGGGTTGGCCCTTCAAAGCGTAAGGCATTGCTGAAAGCCTATGAAAATTCGATCAGCGCCATTCGTGCCGCGAGCGTAGATGAGCTGGCATCTGTACCCGGAATTAACCGGAATCTGGCAGAAATCATCAAGGAAATGCTTTAAGATTCGCCTGTAATATTAGAGTCAGAGTATAGAGCAGGTATAAACAGCCGGTATATGCAGGAAGATTCTTCTGAACATGGGGGAGTTTTCACCTGCTTATCGTTATCATAATGGAATAGTGACAGGCTTATGGCGCATATCCTTGTCATAGAGGATGAGCAATTCTTGCTGCGGGATATTATGGAATTGCTTGAATTTAGCGATTTCAACGTTCTGGGGGCAACCAGCGGTGAGCAAGGTCTTGAGCTTGCGATTAAACACCTGCCAGATTTGATTCTATGCGATATTGGTCTACGCAGTGATCTAAACGGGTATCAGGTGCTGGAAATGGTGCGTAACACGATGCCGATTAATCGCATCCCGTTTGTATTCATGAGCGCGCGCGCTGACCCCGACAGTCGGGCATTGGGGTTAGAAAAGGGCGCGAACGACTATTTGACTAAGCCATTTGCCGCCGCTGAACTCATTGATACGGTGACCCGTTTACTGCAAAAGACCTCATAGAGCAAGCGAAAAGGGAAATTGTTCCCTGATTCACCACTCTCCGAAAAAGTCTTGATCTGCAATTGCCGTCTGTTATAATGCCTCTTGTAAGGCTCCGTAGCTCAATTGGCAGAGCAGTTGACTCTTAATCAATAGGTTACAGGTTCGAGTCCTGTCGGAGTCACAGACTAAGACAAACACACTGGCATCCAGTCTTCAGGCTGGATGTTTTTGTTTTCGGGAAATAAGCTGCGAAATTTTCTGCATAACCCGCTATTATTCAGCATCTACCAGTTTCATTACCGCCGCGCAGACCGCATGATATGCACTCATACAAAAAAAGGTGTGATCAAGAAAACGCATGGACAATATCGCTTTAGAACTAGTGATCATCTTCGTGCTACTGTTGGTGAATGGATTTTTCTCCGGCTCTGAAATCGCGATTGTTTCCGCGCGTCGCAGTCGTTTGGAAGCAAAAGCCAATGAAGGCAGCGGCGGCGCGAAAACCGCGCTCAAACTTTCAAAGAATCCGGATCGCTTTCTGGCGACGGTACAAATTGGCATCACCCTGATCGGCACGATCTCCAGCGCCTTCGGTGGTGCGCGCCTGAGTGGGGTGCTGGCGCAACACCTTCGAGAAATTCCGGCAATCGCCCCCCATGCCGATGCGATTGCCTTCGCCGTTGTGGTGATTCTACTCACTTATTTTTCACTGATCATCGGCGAGCTTGTGCCAAAAAAGCTAGCCTTGAAAGCCGCCGAGTCCTTCGCCATCTTCACCGCGCCGATCATGAGTGTGCTAGAGCGAATCGCGACGCCAATTGTGGGCTTCCTGACTTTTTCGATGAATGTTGTACTGCGGCTGTTAGGGCAAAAAGAGAGTGAAACGGCTGCTATCACTGAAGAAGATATTGTTTATATGGTACGGGCGGGTACTGAAAGCGGCGCGGTTGGAGAGCATCAAGCCGATCTGATCGAGCAGGTTTTCGATTTTGCGGATCGGCAGGTCAAAACGGTCATGACTCCGCGTCCTAACATGATCGGCGTAGACATCGCTATGACCCTAGATGAAATTGCGGACATCTTCGCGGAAAATCCGTTCTCACGGCTGCCGGTCTATGAAGAGCATATTGATAACGTGATTGGCGTTCTACACGCC
The DNA here is from genome assembly GCA_034437295.1 of Anaerolineae bacterium. Taxonomy (GTDB): domain Bacteria; phylum Chloroflexota; class Anaerolineae; order Aggregatilineales; family Phototrophicaceae; genus Flexifilum. Next base: position 11,407 of record DAOTUZ010000145.1, read on the forward strand.
AAGGACATTGTGAGGCTGCTGCGCGATGATCGTTCAGAGACGCTGAAATCAGTAATTCGGCAGCCCGCATTCATTGTCGAAACCGATTTGATCAATCACGTGCTAGAACAGTTCCGTGAAACTGGTATTCATATTGCCATCATCATTGACGAGTACGGGCAAACAGCGGGGATGTTGACGATGCAAGACCTGCTGGAAGAATTGGTAGGCAGTATACGGGATGAGACGGATGTTCCCGATCCCGATGAAATTGTTCAGCGCGAGGATGGCTCATGGTTGATCAGCGGGATGACACCCTTCGATAAAGTGCAAGATGAAACCGGCCTGCCGATGCCGCCCGATCTCGAAGATGTGGATTTCAATACCATCGCGGGGCTGGTGCTGGCGGTACTTAGCCGTATTCCCGCAGCTGGGGATGCTCTGGAGACAAGCGGCTACCGCATCGAAGTTGTCGATATGGATGAGCGCCGCGTAGATAAAGTGCTGATCACGCCACCAGCGTCAGAAGCTGAGGATCAATCACCCGATGAGCAGGATCATTCTCCTTCAGACAGTTCGAGCACATAATTTCCGGTTCTACCTTCGCGGTATGGTCTAAGGATAATGCGGTAGGTTCCGCTTGATGGCAGCGCAATTCCTTGAAGCGCAGGATCGGAACCAAACGAGTCGTCATTCGCGGCAATCTCGACGCCATTTGGGTCTAGAAGCTGAAGCATCGCATCAAAGCTGCTGTCGCTCAGCGTAACCCAGACAATATCGCCAGCATCTCCGTTGAAAGCGAAACTTTGCTGGCACTGGTTCAAGCTATCCTCAACCTGCTGCCCATATTCGATATTTCGTGTGAGCTTCAATTCAACTGTTTGCAGGGATAGCTCATAACTGCCAGTGTCGCCGCCAAATCCATCTGCCTGTATCGTGTAAATGCCAGAAACAGGCAGCGCATAACAGTTGATCAGCGCGTTCAGCGATTCGCCGCTGTCGTCATCGCTGATGAGTTCGTGACCGTTTGGCCCGAACAGCCGCACCAGTGGATCGTAGTCATCGTCGGTGCCGACCAGAGAGATATTAATGCCGTCGCCAGACTGCCCCGTAAACGTCCAGCGACTGACGCCCAAAAAGCTGCTATCGCCGCTTACGGTTGAGCCAGTTTCAATGGCCGAAGGTGGGGTGGCATTCTTCAAGATTCCATCCACTAAGAGGAAGATGAGGATCGCCAAGCTGGCAAGAATAATAATGCCCCATACGCCACAACCACACCCGCCGCGAAAGCCGCCAATATTCTGGATGGGATGCGAGCTAGATTGTTTATTCAATCGCTAGAAACCCTCTGTCGCTTCATTTAAGCGCAAGATTTCAGCATCCGAAAGCGTCAAATCGGGTGCGCCGGTCAGATCTGTAAGCTGCTCAACAGTGCGCGCGCCAATGATTGGGGAGCTTATTGAAGGGCGCGCCAGCAGCCATGCTAAGGCGACGTGCGCCATTGGCACATTGTGCGCAAGCGCAATTTCATTGACCACATCAAGCGCATCGTAAGCGCTGTCATTCTCCGCTAACCGGGTGATCAAGCTGCTGCTTCCGCGTGCGCTTTCAGGGTTGTGATTTTCGCGCGTATATTTGCCGGTCAGAAAGCCGGCGGCCAGCGGGCTGTAGGGGATGACCGCAATTCCCTGATCCAGACACATCGCTTCCTGCTCACGCTCAAATTCATCACGATGCAGCAGGCTGTAATTGGGCTGAGAGCATACGAACGGCGCATAGCCATATTTATCGCTAATCCACTGTGCCTTGACGGTTTGCCACGCTGGATAGTTGCTATAGCCGATATAGCGCACTTTCCCCTGCCGCACCAGAATATCCAACGCCGAAAGCGTCTCATCAAGCGGGGTTTCGGGATCGGGCGCATGCAGTTGATACAGGTCAATGTAATCGGTGTTCAAGCGGCGCAAGCTGTCTTCTACCGCTCGCAAAATATGGGTGCGGCTCAAGCCTTCGCCATTTGGCCCCGCCCACATTCTGCCGCGCACTTTGGTTGCCAGAACGATATTGTCACGATCACGGGTCTTGAACCATTCCCCGATAATCGTCTCGGATTCGCCGCCGGTGTTGCCAGAAATCCATCGTGAATAGACATCCGCGGTATCAAAAAAGTTAATACCCGCATCAACCGCCGCGTCCATAATTTTGAATGAGGTCTCTTGATCGGCAGACCATCCCAAATTCATAGCACCAAGGCAAATTGCGCTGACTTTTAAGCCGGTGCGCCCCAAACGTCGATATTGCATCAAATACCTTCCTGATTTGCAGTTCGATTTCTATAGAAATCACGATTAAACAGCAGGTATTACGCCTGAGCAAAATCGTGCGGTTTTAGGGGTTGTGTGGCTGGCGGAAAGAACCAGTTTTCAAACTGTACCGCCAACGCAGTTCGCTCTGACGACGGCAAAAATGCAGCCCGCGCACCTAGAATTTGCATCCGTTTCAGGTCGTTCAGCGTGAGCGCGGTTTGCCCCATCACCCGCGCAAATTCATCGCTCAGGGTGATGCCGCTAATCAACGGATCGTCAGTATTCAGCGTGGTACGCACGCCTGCCGTATATAACTTCTCTAATGGGTGATCTTTCAACGAAAGTACGGCGCCGCTGTCAACATTACTGGATGGGCATACTTCTAGCACAATGCCGCGCTCTACCAGCATCTGCACCAGTTCAGGATCTTCAATGGTGCGGATACCATGACCAATGCGGGTCGCGCCAATTTCAACGGCAGAACGCACACTTTCCGGCCCTGCCCATTCGCCAGCATGGATAGTGATTCCTAGCCCTTCAGCATGGGCGCGTTCAAACAAGCCTCTAAAGAGGGAAACCGGGTAATTGGCTTCCTGCCCTGCCAGATCGACGCCGACAATGCCTTGTTCGCGCAAAGCTAACGCGGCTTCAAACGCATTCAGGGCAATATCAAGACTTTCATGGCGGTTCATCGCAACGATCAGGCCAACTTTAATGTTATTGGCCGCGGCGGCCTCTTTTGCTGCTTCGCACACCCAACTGATCACCTCTTTATAATCGCGATTGACAAGATTGTTCAAGGCTTTGGGGGTAAAGCGCAGTTCCATGTAGCGAATGTTGTCCGCAGCAGCATCAGCGATCACTTCGCGAGTCACGCGCTTGATGATGGCTTCAGAACGGTAAAACTGGCGCAGAATGGCAAATTTGCTCAAAAACTGCTGCATTGAGCGCGGTTCATCGGGCATCAACTGCACATAAGGGCGCAGCGTTTCCGCAGTAACCGAAGGCAGCGTTATGTCATATTCTAGGGCAATCGAAAGCAGCGTTTCGATGCGCAGCGAACCCTCAAGATGGCGATGCAGTTCAACTTTCGGCAAATTACGAAGTAATGAACTGGTTTCCGACGGTTTGTGGTGGTTGGCTTCCGTGATCACCGCGCTTTGCCTCGCTGAATTTACAATCATGGTTGCGCTCTACTTCAACGTATATGGCAAACTATCTTATAACTTTTGCCAATATGATTCATTGTAGATGCAAGTACTTTGCAGAAAGCGCAAATCATTGGTTTTGTTTGAAGTCTATAACGATTAGTCGCGCTCCGCCAACAGCCAACTCCAATAGCGCCATGCGAAATACAATCCCAAGGTGATTCCCAGCGCGGGGAACCCATGATAGACCACGGCCCATACTGGCTCAGCGGCCAGCAGATCAGGTGGGGCGAAATTAAAAATGGCGTTCAAAGATTGCAGCACCGCAACCGAAAATAAAAAGATCGCGCCTACATAAAAGCCGATGTAATACGGCTTTGAGCGCGTGGCCTTGCCCAATCGCTTGCTGAGGCGCGCCAAAATCACCAGCGCGATACCGATGCCCATCATACCGAGCGCGCCAAACAGATTTAGAAAGGTCATAGTGGTTTGCGCCCTATCGTCATTCGCCGGTATAGAAAAATCACCAGCGCGGCCAGCATTAACCCTGCCGCGCCAGTCAGCAGATCGCCAAGCACATCGCCGCCTATACGGTCAATCACGGCATAACGCACTGAAGCGACGCCGTATAACAGCATAGGGACTAGATAGAGCTTATAAAAGGTGCGTTCGCCAGAAAACTTTTGATAGAAGCGCGCAACTAGCAGCAGAAACGTAAGCAGCGCCGCCAGCACGAACCATGAGTACAACAACAAAAGCTGACTCAATGCGGCAGCAGACATGCCAGCTCACCCCCCGCGTTCGATCACGTCATGGAGCATATTTGCGCGAAAATCACGATCATCACAAGCGAGGAAAAACGCGGCGAGTAGGGCGCGAAGCTGCCCATCTTCGGATAAGCGATACGTGCTGGTTTGTTCGCGCTGCTCTTCAATCACCAGCCCATCCGCGGCCATCTCTCGAAGCACGCCAGCCACTTGTTCAGGCACGCGGCGACTGTAGGCGGCAACCACTTCAGCGGTTTCCACGGCGAAGGGATTCTCATTAAAAAATCGTCCCACGTCCCATTTCGGCAGCGTGTTCAAGAATTTGAACACAAACCACCGCAGACGCGCTTCGTCAGAATTAGAAGGTATAAGCATAGATTCTCAAATTTCAGAGAGGCCACAATTGGCAACTATAGCAGCTTTCAGGTTTTCGGCAGTTCTTTATAAAGGTATGCCGATGTGACTCGCTCAAAAACAGGCCAACCAGACATACTAGGGCGCGCCCCTACAGATCAATGTACTGCAAAACCTTCCCCCGCACTCAAACATAACCTCTCAGCGCGTATTTATTAAATGCCCTGTTTTTGATCCCCTTCCCATTGTAATGGAGTTGAGGGGCGGGAACTCTTGAAAAATCCCTAGTCGGCGAGATTTTTAAAACATGCTCTCATTAAATCACAATGAAGAGAAGTTCCCCGCTCACCTCAACCATTCAGAGAAAAGGGCAGGATGAAGGCATATCACCCGCGATTGACCGATTTGGTTTGATCTTCCTTCAGGTGGCAGTCTTTGTATTTTTTACCACTACCACACCAGCATAGATCATTCCGCCCCGGTCGTTTATCTGACTTACGGACCGGTTCGGGCTTGCTCTGGGTTTTACCCACGGCGCTGGCGCTTGCATGCACAGCCTGAATATTCCGTATTGCCGACATCACGGGTGGGCGGCGCTGCGCCTGCTGCAGATTCGGCGGTGCCACGCGGAAGATATTGCGCAGCGCATCACCTTGAATTTGATCCTGCAAGTCCTGCCACATGCCAAAAGCTTCACGTTTATATTCGACCAATGGATCACGCTGGGCAATCGCCATCAGCCCGATACCTTCGCGGAGAACATCGAGATCGGTCAGGTGGCGGCGCCAGTGACGATCAATCGCATAGAGCATGACCGCGCGTTCGTAGCGCTGCATCAATTCATCACCGATTTCTGCAACCTTACGGTCATAGCTGGTATGCGCGGCAGTGACAATCATCTCGTCAAGCTCATCAAGCGTCTTATCACGCATGGTTTCCGGGTTAACGTCTACCGGCACCGGGAACAAGGTGAACAAACGCTGGTGCATCTCCTCAATTTCCCAAGTGTCGGGATGTCCGGTATCTTCAGTGTGCGCATCTACCACTTTGGCAATCTGTGCATCCAGAGTCTTGAGGTATTCTTCACGGAGATCATCACGATCCAGCAGTTCGCGGCGCTGGCGGTAAATTACTTCACGCTGCTTATTGACCACATCGTCATATTCCAGCACACGCTTGCGAATATCAAAGTTGAAGCCTTCAACACGAGTTTGCGCCTGCGCAATTGCGCGGCTGACGATGCTCGCTTCCAGCGGCTCATCCGGCTGCAAACCGGCAAACTTCATGAAGCCCTTCACGCGGTCTCCGCCGAAACGACGCATCAATTCATCCTCAAGGCTAAGGAAGAAGCGTGACTCACCGGGATCGCCCTGGCGGCCTGCGCGGCCACGAAGCTGATTGTCAATACGGCGGGCTTCGTGGCGCTCAGTACCCAACACGAACAAGCCGCCCTGTTCAATCACTTTCACCTTATCCGCCTCAGTCTGCGCTTTGGCGGCGTCAAATGCTTCTTTCCACTGTTCAGGGGTGGCAGATGTCACTTCAATGCTCTGCTTACGCAGCGACTGACGCGCCAGACCATCGGGATTACCGCCAAGCAGAATGTCTACACCACGACCGGCCATGTTGGTGGCAATCGTCACCAGACCGGGGCGGCCTGCCTGCGTGATGATCTCAGCCTCGCGCTCATGCTGCTTAGCGTTCAACACCTGATGCTGAATGCCCGCCTTGGAAAGCATCTTGCTCAGCCGCTCGCTGGTTTCAATAGCGACAGTACCGACCAGCACCGGCTGACCACGACTATTGCGCTCCTTAATCTCATCAGCAATGGCTTTGAATTTAGCTTCTTCGGTGCCGTAAATTAGGTCTTCATAGTCGCTACGAACCATGGGACGATGGGTAGGAACGGGCAGCACTTCAAGGTTATAAATCTTCTCGAATTCTTCGGCTTCAGTGAGCGCAGTACCGGTCATGCCGGCCAGTTTTTTGTACATACGGAAGTAATTCTGGAAGGTGATGGTCGCCAACGTCAGGTTTTCGCGGCGAATTTCGACACCTTCCTTGGCCTCAATGGCCTGATGCAGGCCTTCAGAGAAGCGACGGCCATACATTAGGCGGCCAGTGAACTCATCAACGATGATGATCTGCCCATCCTGAACGATGTACTCTTTGTCGTTGTGATACAAGGCAAGCGCCCGCAGCGAGTTATCCAGATAGGGGATCATTTCGGCATTTTCAGGGTCATAAAGGCGATCTACATTCATCACCTTTTCAACCTTTTCAATGCCGCGCTCAGTCAAGAAGGCGACGCGATCTTTAACATCCACCACATAATCGGCATCCGGCTCATCATCTTTATTTTCAAGTGGGCTGCTTTCTTCTAAGGTGCGCACGATGCGCGAAAAAACCTTGTAGTAATCACTTGGCTCATCAGCCTGACCGCTGATGATCAGCGGGGTACGGGCTTCGTCAATGAGGATATTGTCTACTTCGTCTACGATGGCGAAGAAGAGTTCACGCTGTGCCAACTGGCTAATATCGCCCACCATGTTGTCACGGAGGTAATCAAAACCAAACTCATTATTGGTGCCATAGGTGATATCTGCGCGGTAAGCTTCGGCACGGGTGCAAGGGCGCAAGTTCTGGAAACGGGCGTCATCCGAAGGGTATTCAGGATCGAAGAGATAGGAACCACTGTTCGGGTCGCCGGCGGTGTTTTGAATGACCGCTACGCTGAGGCCAAGCTTGTGATATACCGGCCCCATTGTTTGCGCGCCAACCTTGCTCAGGTAGTCATTCGGCGTAACTAGATGGGTGCCAAGCCCTAACAGCGCGTTCAGGGTAAGCGGCAGCGTGGCAACCAGCGTCTTGCCTTCACCCGTTTTCATTTCGGCAATCTTGCCATCATGCAAAACCATGCCGCCGATCATCTGGACATCAAAATGCCGCAAACCGATAGTGCGAACCGAGGCTTCACGTACCAGCGCAAACGTTTCAGGCAAAACACCGTGGGTCTTTTCGCCATCTGCCAGCCGCTTTTTAAGCACGTTGATGCGCGCTTGCAGTTGATCATCGGTTTCTTTCTGGAGCTGCGATTCAAGCGCGTTGATTTGCTCAACGATGGCGCGATAGCGATTCAGTTCTTTTTCAACAGGATCGCCGAATACTTTTTTGACGACATTCTTAAACATGCTGCCTCGATAGTCTCCCCGAAAACGGGGAAGGTTTCTCTAACACGGGGGGTATTATAGCATAGCGATTGTAGACGATGCGTAAGAAATGAAGAACAACTTTGAGGAATACGCGGGTTTAACAGCTAGTCAAAAATACCTTCAATTAAATTCCAAATGAGGCGGAATGGCAGCGTCAACAGCCACCACGAGCAGCCAATCAGCTTATCGGAGATACCTAAAGCATCGTCAATTTCGTCGGCAATTCCCTCCACAATGGAAACATCAGCATCATAGTGGCTAGCGCCATGAGAACGAGTCGAGTTAGCCTCAATGGATGAGGGTGGCTGTGAAGGCACGCTATCAAAATCAAAGGGATAGGGATCATTAGAGGGCGGAGGCACAGACATAACGAAAACCCTTTCACAGGTTAAGTAAGGTTGAAACCCTGATCACGTTCACCTTAAGCGAAATTCAGCAACCGCGCAACTTTCGCGCCTAAGAAAATCTTATTTTCAGCGGGAAGCGCTTAGGATGACGGCAGCACACAGTCACCGTTCATCGGTTTTAGCCTAGTCAAATAACAACGGGTGACCAAATATGCCACCCGTGTAAACCATCCTATAGCTTATATGTTCAGGCAAGAATAAGCGTTATTCCGCCGTACTCTTAGCCTTCATCCAATCTGGCTCTGGCCGGCAGCAGAGCATCAACTGCTTGGCAGCGCGCACCTCATCTACACGGCGAACCGGCGTGTTGTGCGGCGCTTCTTTGAGCAGTTCAGGCTGTGTTTTGGCTTCTTCAGCGATCTTGATCATGATTTCGATGAAGCTGTCCAGCGTCTGCTTATCTTCAGTTTCGGTTGGCTCGATCAACAGCGCTTCAGGCACAATCAGCGGGAAGTAATTGGTGGGCGGGTGAATTTCGTAATCCATCAAGCGCTTGGAAATATCCAGCGCGTGAATATCCGGCGCATCTTCCAAGTGGCCTTCCATCACAAATTCATGGGCGCAGTAGCGGTTAAAAGGCACATGATAGGCCTCTTGCAAGCGCACGCGAATATAATTGGCGTTCAATACTGCATGGTTTGAAACCTCACGCAGTCCATCGCCACCATAACTACGAATGTAGGCATAAGCGCGGATGTGCATGCCGAAATTTCCGTGAAACGCTTTGAGCCGACCGATAGATTTCCGCGGCATGACCAGTTCATAGAATGGCGGTAAATCAGGTTCCTGCCCCGGATCGGTGATCTGTACGATTGGCCCCGGCAGATAATCCACCAGCTTTTCATTCACGCCCACAGCCCCACAGCCCGGCCCCCCGCCACCATGCGGCGTGGAGAAGGTCTTATGTAGGTTGTAGTGCATCACATCAAAACCAAGATCGCCAGCTTTGACGATGCCCATCAGCGAATTCATATTCGCGCCGTCCATGTACATCAGGCCGCCGCAAGCATGCACCAATTCAACAATTTCGATAATGTTGCTATCGAACAGGCCAAGCGTGCTGGGGACAGTGATCATCATACCCGCGACAGTATCATCACAGGCAGCCCTCAACGCTTCCAGATCAACGTTTCCATTAGCATCCGATGGCAGTTCAACGGCGCTTAATCCGGCCATCGTCACGGTGGCGGGGTTGGTGCCGTGCGCGCTGTTCGGCACGAGAATTTTGGTGCGCTTTTCATCGCCGCGCTCATGGTGATAGGCGCGAATCATCAAAATTCCGGCAAATTCGCCCTGCGCCCCAGCAGCAGGCTGTAAGCTGACGGCGGCGAAACCGGCGATGTCTGCCAGCCATGTTTGCAAGCCATACATCAAGGCCAATGCGCCCTGTGAGCCAGAAGCGTCAGTTAACGGGTGAAGATGGGCAAAGCCCGCCAAACGCGCCATGTCTTCATTTAGCTTCGGGTTGTACTTCATGGTACAACTGCCCAGCGGGTAAAATTGGCGATCAATGGCGAAGTTTTTCCGGCTCAAATTGGTGAAATGACGTACAACTTGGAGTTCACTCACCTCCGGCAAATCTAGCGTCTCGCGCATCAAATCGGTGGGCAGTTTGGCGAGCGGCACATCGGCTTCAGGTAGGTTTGCGCCTTCACGGCCAGTGACGCTAATGTCGTAAATTAGCGGTTCACTATTCATGGCGAACCTCCTTCAGCACTTCTACAAGCGAATCGATTTCAGACTTGCGGTTCATTTCAGTCACACAGATCAGCATATGATCCTTCAAATGAGGATAATCTTCACCAAGATCAATCCCACCAAGAATGCCGCGCTCGCTCAACAACGCATTGATCTCGCTGACGGGAATCGGACATTTGACCACAAATTCATTGAAGAACGGCAGCAAGCGATCCACATTGAAATGCAGCAAGTCGTCAATACGGTCTGCTGCGTACTGCGTCTTGTGGTAGCACAATTCAGCAGCTTTACGCAGGCCATTTTTACCCATCAGCGAGAGATAAACAGTGGCTGCCAGCGCCATTAAGCCCTGATTGGTGCAAATGTTGCTGCTGGCCTTCTCGCGGCGAATATCCTGCTCGCGGGGGCGCAGGGTCATCACATAGGCACGGGTATCATTCTGATCCACCGTCTCGCCAACAATGCGGCCGGCGATGCGGCGCACGTAATCTTCGCGGCAGGCGAAATAGCCGAGATAGGGGCCACCAAAGCCGAGAGGGATGCCCAGCGGCTGCCCCTCACCCACAACCAGATCAGCGCCAAGTTCGCCGGGTGATTTGAACATCGCCAGCGCCATCGGGTTGGCGACAACTACCAGCAGGGCGCCTTTTTCGTGAGCCTTTTCAGCAAACAGCGATAGATTTTCAATATGCCCTAGATAGTTGGGATAGCCCACCGCGATCATCGCGGTGTTTTCGTCAATCAGATCAATGAGTTCTGAGGTGGTATAGGGTTTATCATCACCCACAAATTCCAGATCGCCCCACTGATGATAGGTGCGTACCACCGCGCGATACTGTGGATTGAGATAGGGGCTAAGGATGATCCGCTTGCGTTTATTACGCCCAACATCTTTAGCGACAGTGACAGCTTCAGCGAGGCTAGTAGCGCCATCGTAGTGGCTGGCATTGGCGGCATCCATGCCCGTAAGCTGCGCCAGCATGCTTTGATATTCATAGATAGCTTGCAGCGTACCCTGACTGACTTCGGGCTGATACGGAGTATACGCAGTGAAGTATTCACCCCGCAGCAAAATATGATTCACCACTGAGGGGATAAAATGGTGATAAGCGCCAGCGCCGCGAAAAATAGCAAAATCGCCAGCGTGATCGTTGGCCTCAGAAAGCGCCTGCATCTCTGCCACAATGTCCATTTCAGACATCATCGGTGGCAAGTTCAACGCCGGGAAGCGATGCGTTTCAGGGACTGCCTCAAACAATTCATCAATAGTTTTTGCGCCGATGGTATTGAGCATCTGCTCACGTTCAGCATCGGTATGAGGGATATAGGCCATAGTATTCTAACCCTAACGCCCGTCATTGTAGGCGCTGTAGGCGGCAGCATCCATCAAACTATCTGCGCCTGAATCGTCGCTCACCTTCAACTTCACGATCCAGCCCTTTTCATAAGGATCGCTATTGATGGTTTCAGGCTTGCCTTCCAGCACCTGATTGACTTCAATCACTGTTCCAGCTACCGGCGTGGCAATATCCGATGCCGCCTTGACTGATTCGACTACGCCGATAACGTCTCCTGCGGCAAATGCAGTACCAACGGAAGGCAGTTCTACAAAAACGATATCATTCAGCTGATCCTGCGCATAATCGGAGATTCCAATAGTGGCAGTATCCCCTTCTAGCAGCAGCCATTCATCGGTTTTCAGGTACTTTCGGTTTTCAGGTGTTTTCCAACTTCCCATCAGGATTCTCCTCAACTGCGCTGGTTGTCAAACAAGGATACTTGAACTATCGGGGGCTGCGAAATGAGAAAATAAAAAAGCGCGCAGCCCAATGCTGTGCGCTCTGTCCGCCATCCAGAAGATAAGCTCTCAGAGGTTTGCGCGCCTAATGTCCTTGAGCCTGAGAGTTTCACCGGGTGTCCAGCGATCAACCGGTTTGCCCCTTCGGCGTTCGCGGCCTTGACCGCGACACTCTCCATTAAGGCGCTCATATCGCAAAAATTGTATCGAAGCAGATCGCATCTGACAACGTGAAATTTACGGTTTCAGCCAGCGAATAAGTGCCCCACGCACCGGATCGGCAAGCTCAAAGTTAAGTGATATCGAACCAGCAGCATCTGTCGTTAGCGTAGGGCGAATGACAAGTGTGCCATCTGAATGCAGCGTAAGCCATAGCGCTGTGTGTGATGTACCTACACTTCGGGCGCTGCGTTCTTGATCTGACGGCAGTAAATGATCCAGTACGCGAAGTAAATCACCCGCCTTAAGCCTCAAAAGCAGCTCTACAGCGCCGGAATAAAAAGAGAGCGCCACATATTCGCCTTCGCGGCGAATCAGCATTCCAGCGCCGAAGTCATCTTCTGAGGAAGCCGATAGATCGCCTTCCGGTAAAACTTCTACCGCCGTTATTTTTCGATATGATCTCATACGACATACCCTCCATACTGGATAAAAGTATAGCGTGCTTTACCGGTCACTATCAGGATCAGATTCAGGATGCGCCCTGTAACTGCGGCTGAGGGGCATCCTCATCTCACGATCCCCTTATGGGGCAGCTTCTTAACCGGTCACAAATTACTGAATGAAGGAAATTTCAATCTCAGTAATCGGGGATTGCAGGGCGAGGCCGTCAATCATGAGGTTCATTTCGCGGGCGATTTCGACGGGCGAATGATAAGCGCGGATACGGGACATACGCTCGCGAGTTTGCCCATCATCAAGCGTTAGGGCAACCCCGAACTGACGGCAGATGCTGTCTTTTTGCGAAAGTTGGCGCATGAATGCCTGTGCCAGCGGCACAATCGTCAACATCCAACGGGTCTTATCAACCAGCGGTTCTTCAAGCACGACGTGTACCGGCTCAATTGAGGAAGTCGCCTGTATGGGATCAATACGCCGCTGATCGTCTCCAAGGGCAATCTGATAGAAACGATAAGCCTCATCGCCCAGTTCCTGCTTCACTTGAGGATCAGGCAGAGACGCAAAATCGCCCAGAGTCTTCACATTCAGGCGGCTTAAACGCGCCGCCAATGCTTGCGAAAGCGGCAGGCGGGTGATCGGCAGCTTAGCGAGAAAGGCCGCTTCCTGCCCTTCCCGCACCAGAAAGTAATGGTTTAATTCCGCCTTTTGTGCGGCCACGGCAGCAGGAAACTTTCCACGAGCAACGCCTACTGAAGCATTTAAGCCGCGCTGTTTGACTTCAAAGAAGATGTCAATCACCTGCCTTTGTAGGTCGTCATCCTTTAGTGAGCCAATATCTAGATAAATGACCGCGGCTTGTGGGAAACTACGCTCATCTAGCTCCAGATACTGGGTATATACTGCCAAGCTTTGCAAGAGGGCTTCCACTTGATCGCGGAATTCTGGCGCGGTTGCCGTTAGAAAAACAGCTTCAGGAAAGCGTGGCGCAGCAGCAAGCCACTCCATCCCTATTCTTGCGCCAACCGCCTCTGCTTCAAAACTAGCCGCTATGATCCGCGCATCGGCGCTTTCGGAATTAATCAGAATCAATTGAGGTTGGCTGATGCCGCTGGATCGGGCAATCTGAAAAGCAAAGCCGGGAATGAACAAGCATACAATCATATCGTTGCTGTGTTTGAGACCATCACAACACTTGCCTGAGAATATGGAAGCTCCCAAGCCTTAACAGAAATTATGTTCTTATTCTGAACGAAATCGTCAGAAAATGCTATAGGAAGGTAGATTTGGGAGTCAGCAATTAAAGCGGCGGACAGGCGCGTTGCTTCCCGATTTGTAACATAGGCACTAAAAAAATATACTTTGCGTCAGGAAACTTTAGGTTAAGGAGCAATCTGGTATGAAACGATTTCTACTATTCTTGTCATGCACACTCGCCCTATTAATATCTACCGCCGCTCTGGCACAAGAAGATGTTCCTACGATTGCCGAGACTGGCGTTGATATTGCATGGCCGATTCCGATCTCTGAAGTGTGGCAGGATGTTCCGGTATTTGGCACCGCCAACGTTCAAGATCTTGCGTTCTACTTTTTGGAAGCCACGGCATTAAATGATGACCAGAGCATTCCAGAAAATGCGATCTGGATTCCAATTTCGCCAATCCAATCAAATCCTGTTGTCAATGATGTGTTGGCAACTATCAGTACTCAGGATTTTGAGGATGGGTTATATGCGGTACGTCTGAACGTCGTGACCACTGATTTGAACCGTTACTTCGATACCATTTCACCGATACGACTGAACAATGAGCGATTTGCCGTCGAAAGCGAACTGCTGCGCCAGCAGATTCTTGCGGAACTCGGTGTCGAGATTGATGAAACGCCCGAACCCACGCCTGAAGCGCCAGCAGACACCTCGCCGCGCGTTGCGCCGCTGGCTGAGCATGCCGCCGTGAATATTCGCCGCTGCGATCTTGTGGATAACACCCGCTGCCCAATCACGGGATCGCTTCCCGCAGGCCAGCAAGCCGACGCGCTGGCCTTAAGCGCCAATCGCACGGGCTGGTTCCAGGTACGAACACCAAATGGGAATGTGGGTTGGGTTTCACCAACTGTCGTACAAACCAGCGGCGATTTCTCTAATTTGCCCCTCGTCGCGCCGCCAACACCCTTCCCACCGGCCACACCAGTTCCGCAAAGCAACGTTCAAGCCACAAATATAACGGTGACCAGCGGCGTCGTTTGCGGTGTGCCGATCATCACCAACGTGACCGTTACCAACCGCGGGAATGCAACTTCAGGCGCTGGCAGCATCACCTTGCAAGACATTCACGTGCGTACCGGCACGCTAACCGCGACCGCGTTTGGCAACTTCCCGGCGCTGGCAGCAGGCCAAAGTTTTACTTCTGTGATCCCGATCACCGTCACCGCCTTCTTCAATGAAGATCACATTCTGCGGGCAAGCGTAGGCAACAGCTCAGTTGAGTTCCGTTACACCCTAACTCAGGGTAACTGCGGGGCGCAGCC
>DAOTUZ010000146.1:0-2753 GCA_034437295.1 Anaerolineae bacterium
CCATTAGCGATATGGCGTGGGAAGTCAAGCAATTTGGGCGCGTACCAGTTCACCGTCTCGCCTACGCCAGTATTCGTGAGGCGTTCGGACTGACGGCGCAGCTCGCAGTCCGTTGTATTGGCAAGGTGGTTGATGCTTACAAGCTGGATAAAAACAGCAAACGAGTGTTTAAGCCACACGGCGCTGTTCCCTACGATAGTCGTATTCTCGGATGGAAAATTGCTGAGAAACGGGTATCTATCTGGACGCTGGCAGGCCGCGAGATAATCCCCTTCGCTTGCAGCGAACATCACTACCAACTGCTGAAATATCAGCGCGGCGAAAGCGATCTGGTTTATCGCAGAGGCAAATGGTTTTTGTATACCACCTGCGACGTACCTGAAGATACGCCAATGGAGGTTGAAAACTTTCTTGGTGTTGACTTGGGCATCGCCAATATTGCCGTCACCAGCGATAACGTGTTCTATCAGGGCAAGACGGTAAAGAGTGTTCGCTATCGCCACCGTCGCTTGCGTACCAAACTGCAAAAGAAAGGCACGAAATCTGCAAAACGCCGCCTGAAAAAACTGTCGGGCAAAGAACGGCGTTTCGCTAACGATGTGAACCACGTCATCAGCAAGAGAATTGTTCAAACTGCGAAAGACACCGGACGGGGTATTGCGCTTGAAAATCTCAAGGGCATTTCCTTTCGGGTAACGGTTAGACGCAGCCAGCGCACAGTTCTCAAGAGTTGGGCTTTCAACGACTTGCAGCAGAAAATCGCGTACAAGGCGAAACTTGCAGGTATTCCAGTGGCGCTGGTTGACCCGCGCAATTCGTCGCGTACTTGTCCTGCTTGCGGCCATGTAGATAAAGCCAATCGTCCCACTCAAGATAAATTCCTCTGTACTCAGTGTGGCTGCGCTGGTCATGCTGACTACTTCGCTTCTGTCGAAATCGGCAGAAGGGCGGCAGTCAATCCGCCAAACGCGGTGTATGTGTTGGGCGAAACGCCCGCTACAACTGCAAGCCTCCGCCTTTAGGCGGGGGTCGTTGACTTTATCCGTACCTTTTATCAACGAGGCAGCGCTTCTTTAGAGCCTACCACTTTTCAACTTCACTTCGTAAGCTGGTGCTTCTTCGCGTCTATCGCCAGACACTCAAACATGCCGGAGATTTTGGACAATAGCCCTTCAAGTATTGTTTTAAGCTAGTACCCTCCGTGTATAATCTGGATCATCGCATTCAGAAGAATTGCATCCACGTTCATGGTTTCATCCACCCAATTGATTCTCCGCCGCCGCAATCGTAAATCGCGCAAACAGGGCGATAGCGCGCGCCGCACCTTCTGGTGGGTATTCTTCGGCGTTATTTTCGGCATCTTGTTCATCCTACCGATGAGCGGCGCAGTGGCTGGCGCTGCCGTGATGTACCTGATAGCAACCGGCGATATCCCCACGCCGCAGGACAGCTTAAGTGCCTTAGCCTCGCAGGGGGTGACCCGCTTTTTTGATATTTCCGGAGAGCATCTGCTTTACAGTTTTGACGATCCCTTAGGGGATCGGCGCACGTGGGTGACGTTAGAATCCGTGCCTGCATACGTGAGCGAGTCCCTGCTGGCGATGGAAGACTCGGATTTTCTACAAGCCGAAGGGTTCAATCCCTTAACCACCGCCAGCGATCTGTGGCGGAATATGTTGATTGAAACGCTGCCCGCTGATATGAGCGTTACCGGGCGGTTAGTACGAAACCTGCTAAACCCGGCAGCAGATGCGTGGGATGAAAACGACGCCCGCAGCCGTGAAATTGCGCTGATAGCCGAGATCAACCGCCGCTATTCGCCACGTGATGTGCTGGAATGGCATTTGAACACCGAATATTTCGGTAGTGAGGCTTATGGCATTGAGGCAGCATCGCAGATCTATCTGGGGAAATCCGCCGCAGAGTTGACGCTGGCAGAAGCGGCGCTGCTGACGGCGATACCCAACGCGCCGCAGTACAACCCGTTTGAGGATGAAGCTGCTGCCCGCGCGCGCGGCCTTGATACGCTTCGAGTGTTGTTTTCAGCCGGGCGAATCAGTGAAGGACAATTTAATGCGGCGGCTGGTCAGCAAATTCCAATTTCACGCCGCAGCTATGTTCAGCAGCTCGCCCCTGATTTTATGAACTATGCTCGCAGCCAGGCAGAAACAATCCTCAACAATCTAGGCTATGAGGGGCGGCAGTTGGTGGCACGCGGCGGATTGACTATCACCACGACACTAGATGTTGACCTGTATTTGCAGGCTGAATGTGCTTTACGAACCCAGATCGCCCTGCTTAACGGACAGCCCGCGCCTACGGTAACACTGGATGGTTCAACCTGTACGAGTGCGGCCTTCCTTCCGCAAACTGCCGGGCAAGGTACGGTATCTGCGCCGGACAGCGGCTCGATTGTGATCCTCGACGCGCAAACCGGCCAGATTCGTGCGTTGGTGGGTGCGGCGGCATCTGTAGATGCACAGCCCGGCGTAACGCTGCAACCATTTGTATATCTCGATTCGTTCGTCAGCCCGCGCCGGCTGACCAGCCCGGCCACCATGGCGCTGGATATTCCGCTGTCGTTTCCCGGCGCTGAAGAGGGGTTGATTTACACCCCCGTCAATCCTGACGGCCAATTCTATGGCGTCATGAATTTACGCTCTGCAATGGGCGCGGCGCTGCTGCCCCCAGCAACCGACGTTGCTTACCGGCAGGGTATGGGCAGTATCTTAAATACGGCGACTCAGATCGGC
>DAOTUZ010000147.1:0-25728 GCA_034437295.1 Anaerolineae bacterium
ACCGACGCGCACGCCGACGAACACCTTCACGCCGTCGAACACGTTTACGGCTACGAACACTCGGACGCCGACGAACACAGCAACGGGTACCTATACACCGTCGAATACGTTCACGGCTACGAACACGTTTACACCGTCGAACACGTTCACGCCGACGAACACGTTTACGCCGTCGAACACGTTCACGCCGACGAACACGCCGACGAATACGTATACAGCATCACAAACCTATACGCCGTCGAATACGTTCACGCCGACGAGCACAAATACGCGCAAACCGACGCGCACGCCAACGAATACGTTCACGCCGTCGAACACGTTTACGGCTACGAACACACGCACTCCAACGTTCACGCCGTCGAATACGTTTACGCCGTCGAATACGTTTACGCCAACCAACACCTTCACGGCCACGTATACGCTGACGAATACCGCGACACATACTCTAACCAATACGCCGACGAATACCGCGACTTTGACGCCAACGCCTCGTCCGCCTGCGCTGTCCTACAGCGTCCAGTGCGATCCCAACGACGCGACGGCCAACGCGCTCTTTACGCTGCGTAATGTGGGCGGCGACATGCCCAATGCGGGGACGTACACCGTGGATAACGTCAGCGATCCGGACGATGGCCCGCATCCATTCCAACTGGCATCTGGCGGTCAACTGGTGTTGAGCGTTCAGCCAAATGCCCGTGTAGTTGGTTCCTATGAGTTCCAGGGACGGATTCAGACCTTCAATTACGCGGCAGGTTGTACGCTGCGTCCGACGGATACGCCGTCACCAACCAATACGCTGACGAACACGCCGACGAGTACTGCAACAAATACGTTGACAAGTACGCCAAGCAACACGCCGACGAACACGTATACGCCGTCGAATACACCAACGAATACGTATACGCCAAGCAACACGCCGACGAACACGTATACGCCAAGCAACACGCCGACGTTTACCTATACGCCGTCGAATACGCCGACGAATACGTATACACCGACGAATACGCCGACGAACACGTATACGCCAACAAACACGCCGACGTTTACCTATACACCGACGGAAGAGCCAGATCTCACGTTGGATGGTCAGTGTGTTGTAGACCAGTTAATCTTCACAATTCGCAATGTGACTGGTGTGTTGGGGCAGTCGGTGAGCTATGATGTGACCGGGCCTAGCGGCTTGGTGACAAGTGGCACATTCGGCCCGCTGAATGCTGGCGACACGCATGACGTGAATGTGGGTACTGTGCCGCCCGGCGATTACACGCTGTCGTTCACCGGCCCGCTTGGCAATCAGTTCACGACCACAGTAACCTGCGTCGTGCCTACGCCCCCGCCGTCTACGCTGGTTGGTTCCGGTGAATGCGTGAACGATAATTTGACGTTCACCATCAGCAATCCGGGAACGACTGCATCACTGCCGACGACGTACGTAGTGCTTGGCCCCAATGGCAACCTGCCCGGCGGTAACGTGCCAGCCCTTCAACCGGGGGGAAGCATGCCGCCAATCGTTTATCCGGGCGCTCCAGATGGAACGTACACCCTGTTTACGGCTGATCAAGCGGTCACCGTGACGGTTGTGTGCAGCAGCTCTGTAACGCCAACGCCGCCAGTTCAGCCGTCATTAACCGGCTCTGGCATCTGCACGGAAAATAACGAACTGGTTTTCACCATCACCAACAACGGCGGATCTCCCACCGGCACGATCAACTATGTTGTATTCACGCCAAGTGGAGCATCCCTTACCGGGTCTACTGGCCCGATTGACGCGGGGCAATCCGCGACCATTTCTCTGGGCAACCAGCCTCCGGGAACCTATACCCTCTTCACCGAAGATGGCTCGGTCACGGTTGCGGTCACCTGTAACGAAACGGCGACCCCATATGTCTGTGTGCCAGAAACTTTTGTAGATGATAGTGGCAATCCCGAAGATTTCCCGAGCATCAACACCAATGCTGCTGAATACTGTGTGGATACACAGCTTCCGAAGGAATGGACGCCCGTTGCAGTTGGCGCGGCGACCTGCCCCGATTGGCTGGTCTATCACACGAACATCACTGGCGACTGGGAAATTTTCCGCTTGGGTGAATACCCCGGCGAGCCGGATGCCAATGCGAACCTGACGCAGGGTGTTGGCGAGCGCATCACCGATGTTTCACCGGCGCGTTCACCAGATAGCGAATGGATCGCTTACACCGGCAACGATCCCGGTAACTGGGAGCTGTTTATCGGACGTACCAATGGTTCTGAACAGCGTCGTGTGACCTTCAATACATTTGCTATTGATACGTCTCCGGCATGGTCGCCATTAGGTGATACCATCGCCTTCCAGACCAATCGTAACGGTAACTGGGATGTCTATTTGCTCAATTTGGCAACTGGCGCCGAAACACAGGTGACCATGAATACCGCTAACGATATTTATCCGTCCTGGTCTCCAGACGGCACGAAGCTCGTTTTCCAGAGTGATCGTGACGGCTTCTGGCAGATCTATGAAATCGTCATCGCCACTGGTGTGGAAACGCGCTTGAGCGATGGTACCGCCGATGATCACGACCCGCTGTACTCAACAGATGGTACAAAGATTGCTTTCCGTTCATTCCGTGATGGTGCCAACAGTGTCATCTACGTGATGGATGCCGACGGTCAGAACCTGCTCCAGATCTCAGATCCAGCGGGTAATGCCCATAACGCAGTGTGGAGTGAAGACGATCAACTCGTCGCCTATAACTCAACGCTCGATGGCGATCAGGACATCTACGTGTATCAGTATGCGGTTGGCGATCAGCCCGCGCAAACGCGCCAGCTAACAGATAACACGACAGTTGACGTTTCGCCGACGTGGTTGTGCAGCTCCCCAACGATTGTCTGGACATCCGATGCAACGGAAGACCAGAATGTGGGTGGCGATAACAATATCTTCAGCACCAGCGCGCTGCCGATTGATGCGCCGGCAATTGATGTGAAGGCAGAAGCCAGTCAGCTAACTGAAGATCCGGCCAATGACCGCGATCCTCAGAACACACCGCCGATTGAGTTTGCTAGCCGCGCCGTCATGCAGATCGGTGAAGAACGTAACCGCTAGTTTCTAGGTGGGTGGGGTAGCTTTGCTGCCTCACCCATTCAGGCACATGCCGGAAGCGCACATACCGAATGTTCCAAAACAAAAAGACCGCTTCGTATTGAGGCGGTCTTTTTGTTTTGGATACTTTGAAACTGAACCCGCTGGCTAATCCTCGATCAGTCGTTGTGCTACTCGTTTCAAGCTCTGTGTGATTGCATGATCCGGATAGCGCAGCACGAAAACCCCTGAGCTTGCCAGCGTCATCATTTCATCAGAATGCGGCAAGACCGCGCCAACTTCGCAGTTATAGGTTTGCTGAACGCTGGCTTTAACATCGTTAAAGTTGAAGCTGGGCGGGGTCTTGTTTACGATCAAAACCATACGCGGCACATCCAGCTTGCGGGCAACTTCAACGGTTACGCCTGTTCCCTGATAGTCTTGCTGGTCAGGCCGCATGATGATCGCCAGCGCATCTGAAATGGCGATTGATAGCAGCGTCTCTTCGTTTAATCCCGGGTGTGTGTCAATCAGCAGTATATCCAGATTGAGGCCACGTACCAGATTCTGGAAGCCGTCATTGAGCAGCCCAACATCATAACCCTCACGCAGCACGCGGGCAATTTCGCCAACCTTGATGCTCGAAGGAATCAGGAAAATCTGACCACCGGGCGGGATGTTCACTTGGGGGCTGTTTTTCTTTAAATTGCTGGTTACATCCACAGCAGTTTTCTCAATTTCGCATTTCCCCCACAAATAGTCATTGAGGGAATACTTAATATCATCTTCCTCAAGACCATACAGCACATGAATGCCGGGGGATTGAATATCGGTATCAATGACGCCAACCCGTTTGCCCATTGCGGCATAGAGCGCAGAGAGGTTTGCCGTCGTATTGCTTTTGCCCGTTCCACCACGGAACGAGTGGATCGAGATGATTTTGGACATCGAGTTCTCCTGAATTGCGCAGCATTATCGCTAACAGAATAACATTAAATAGGCCGAAGAAGAATAGAAAAGACAAATCCAAGTTCACGAATATGGTTTGTAGTTGCTCGCGCTTTCCCTTATGTGCGCTATGATGAGTTGTCCAATTGATCCCAAACCGAGCTGGAATTGCGTGTTTCTCGCCGTGCGGGAGGGCTTGCGGCGCTGTCTGTATCTTGTCCCAAATTGACCCCGAAAACGACGCCATTATTCGTCTCTACAGCCTGTACTAACCCCGATTCTACCATCTCGCTCAACGCGCTGTAAATCATTTCCGGGGTAGCTGTCCTCCCATCGGGAAGTTCGCCTACTTCCCCGCACAGTTCCTCATAGCTAATTAGCTGTGCGCGCAGAATCACTCTGAAGATGCGCCGGTGTACCGGGGGTAGTTCCATCGTATCCAACATCTTATGTGGGCGGGGCATCGGGCGATCCTTTCAATTCTATTCTGTTTCGCTTATGCCAGAAGTATGATCGCGTAGACGGCGGATGTTGGCACGAAGGCGCAAGAAAAAATCTGTCTCAGAAATTTGCTGTACTTGTTTTTCACGATTACTGTAGTCAACCGAAACATTGGCGCGTTCATTTTTCTGCAATGCGTCCATTTCCTGCTCAAGATAACCTTGCAGCGTTGCTCCGGCCAACTGCGAAAGTGCCTGAAGAATTTTCTGCATATGCGGCGAAAACCCGCAAAGCTCACCTTCATTATCACGCGGATTCGTAAATTCAAGCACACCGATAATTTTTTGCTGGCTGTTTAGTAAGGGTAGGGCGAGCAGTTGCCGCGTTTGGTAATTGAATCTGTCATCTCGTTCAAATAATGCCCGCCAAACGCTTTGATCATTGATGTGTTCAATCAGGATGGGTGATTGATCTAGAATCGCTGCAATGGCCGGGAAATTTGCGTTGTTTTTAGAAATTTGTAGTGGGGCAAGGTTCTCCGATTTGAGGCTGGCGGTTGTCAGTAGTAATCCTGTTGCGGCGTTTGAAATGACCGCATATTCCAGCCTATCTCTCTCAGTTTGCAGATACAGAATCCCCGCGTCAGCGTGGCAAACGAGCCTCCCACTTTCAACGATCTTGAATAACAGGCGGCCAAAATGCCGTTCGGCAGCGAGGTTAGCGCCAATCGGGATAATCATGTCTAGTAGGTTTGCAGTTTGCTGTTTTTCCAGCTCTATTTGCCTTAAATAACGCTGTTCGGCGTCGCGCAGGCGCTTCTTCTCAATACTGGCTAGTGTGCGCGCTTTCAAAACGACGGGATCAATCGGCTTGGTCAGGAAATCTTCCGCCCCCAGCTCGATGCAGCGCGCAATACTTGCCATATCGTTCATTGCCGAAACCACAACCACTGGAATACGTTGGAGTTCTGCATCCTGCTTCATAAGCTCAAGAACTTCATATCCACTCATCACCGGCATCATGATGTCCAGCAGTACCAGATCGAACGAGCTTGTTCTTATCCTTTCCAGCGCCTGTCGCCCGTTAGCCGCTTCTTCAGTAGTACACCCCAGTTGTTTAAGCCGTTGAATCAAAATATCACGATTCAGATCCAGATCGTCTACAACCAGAACATGGCCTAAAAAAGCTCTCGATTCTATTGTTCCCCCCCAATAGCCTGAGATTCCGATGGTACTCTCGAAACGTCATGCAGCATGTAATATTTGAATTATAGCCAGAATGGTGTTTCATAGCTTGCATCTGCTGGCATAACGCCGCGCTCTAATCCAGCAATAACAATTTCGCCGTGATGTAGGGTTACCGGCAGGCGCGGCCTTTTCAGTGCGCCGTAATGAAGGAGACTCATCACCATCACCGAATGTACGGCTTGATCAATAGTCAACGGTGGTTCTGTGCGAACATGCAGCGGCATCGAGGCCACCTGAATATCCGGAACTGAGGTCATCACGAATGCTTCCGTGTCGTTTAGTCGGAACGCTGTTCCCTGTAATGCCGGCTCAATAGCCCCCTTATGAAAGGCATAAAGTCTCGGCACACCCTTCTGAATGACTTCCACAGGATGGAAAGTCGCCTCAATCTCATCTTCCCACCCGCCAAGCACACGTAGTAGTTCGCGGCGCAGACGGCCATCATAGTGAACAATGACCCGTTTATGCGCCAGCAGGTTGCGCGGCAGCAGTTGCTCCCAGAAGGTATCCGGCAGGCTTGCCCCGAAATCAACCTGTGTGGCCGAAGTTGCCGCCGAAAGCAGCAGGCCATCGCTGCGGTAAATGCGCGCAAATCCAGCCCATTGCTCGTTTTGCCGGCGCTCCTGTTTGCTCAGTGTGAGTCCAACAATACGATCTGCATATTCAAGTGGGTTTTCTAGTATATAGGGTGTAGTACCAGCCCGCGCCAGCAATCCCGTGATCACCGCGATCATGGCGTCAGGTTGGTGCATGAGATGTTCATGAATGATAAAACAGGGTTCGCCGCGGCCAATCGTTTGTGAAAGGCTAAAATTATCGCTGATGCCCTCGTCGTCGCTGTCTTCTTCGCTATCTGGCAGGAAGATCAGCAGCGCATCAGCGGGTTCTTTGGTCAGCAGGCGAACCGCGCTTTCAAGATTTGCGCGCGATGCTACCCGCATCTTACGCTCGCGTACAATTTCAATCTGTTGGTTGAAATCCCGCGCACACTGGCGGCTCATAGCTTCAAGAAAATCGTCCACAGCCTCAGAACCTGCGTTTATCAGGTTGATGCGTAGTGGCAGTTGGGCTTTTGTCCCAATATCACGGGCTTTAAATGGCCCCGCAGTGAGAAGGTCTGCGAGTAGCCGATCTTCAACATAATCGCGTGTCTTTGAGCCACCAAATCGCAGGCGTACTTGCGGCGTGATATCACTGAACAGCGTCGGCGCATTGTTCATCGTATAGGCATCGCCAATCAGCCCGTGAGTTTTGACGACATCCGAAACCGCCTTGACCATTTGCGCGCGCTGTGCTGGTTTTAGATGCAGGGCGCGCTCGGCTTGCGCCGAATCTATCCCGAAGCGTTCAATATCCTCAAGCCGGATGATGATCGCCAGCGCGTCGGACACGTAATCATATTCATTTCTACCCGATTGAATCCGAACAACCCAGCGCGTATCAGGAGCGCCGTTGATGATCTCCGCCATTTCCTCGCGCTGGGTTAAGCCAAGCAGTCGTTCCCTCTGCTCACCCAACTGCCCGACTATCTTGATAATCTCACCTTGCAGAGATGACGTGCGGTCTATCACGCCAAGCCCAATCAAATCGGTAATTTTGCTCTGATTTTCAGCGTAACTCTCAATGTCGTTCTCGTAAATGAGACGGGAATTTGCCGCAAGCGAAATTGCTGGTTGTCCGTTGACCTCCCACGCGCGCGCCCGAAATTCCCGATCTACGCGCGCGTTTGGGATGTTGCTCGGTGTTTTTGTAAGTGCCTGCTGTATTTCGTCCGCGATCTTCACAATCGAACCACGTACCACAAAATCTGCAATCGTCGTGGCATCTGCTGCCCATTCATCATCTTCCTCAATCCCCTCCAGCGGGGCATAAAGATCAAACGATGCGCGCAGTTCTTCAATCTGCATCATCAGCTTAACCGGATTCGCAGGCGTGTCGGTCAGCACCCGCCCGTTAGACCAGACCCATATCCCCGGTAGTATTCCGCCAAGTCGGTAAGTCAGCTTTCCGCCTATTCTACGCTCCATCGCCACACGTTCAATGTCATTGCTGGCATCAAGAATTAGCTTGTAAGCGGAAAGTGGCCCGATATTCGCTTCTTTGATCGGAAATAATTCGACGAATGCTTGGTAAGCAGATGCAGTCTGCATAGAGTGGCTCACTGCTGGGTTTAGCGGTCTGAAAGTCATAGGCACTTCTGTAAAATAATATGTTTGGTTGCTTGAAAATATTCCGCTATGCTGCATTTATCTCGCGGCAGCTTCGCTGTGCTATTTGTATGCGTAAAGCGCGCGTTGATCAACCGTCGGGAGTAGACTATCGCTCATCTGTCCAAGCGATAGTATGATTCTACCGCGAAAGCCTGTGTGCAACTGTGGAGCTGTTGATTGAAACGCGCCCTTAGTATTGTTATCTTAATCTCCCTCTGTACCCCTGTATATATTGCGCTGGCACAATTGCCTGAACTTCCCTGTTACTACCGTCCGACCTCACTTGATAAGCCATGGGTCAACGCCGAAATACCCTGTATTGAAGAAGTTGTTAATTTACCAGAAGCTGGTGAATTGGCATTTACTTCACTGGCTGTCAGCCCCGAAAACGATCTGTTTGCAGCCCGGCCACTCTCCGGTCAAATTATGCGCCTATCCGACACCGATGGCGATGGGTTGCCGGAAACAGTAAATATTTATGCCGGGAATCTTGATCGCCCCAACAGTCTCAGCTATTACGATGGCGCGCTTTATGCCGCCGGGCGCAATAGCCTTTACCGCATAACCGGCACAGCTATCGAAACGCTGGTAGATGCGTTTTTAAGTGAGCCGTTGGCGTGGTCAGGTGGGGTGGCGGTTGGCGTTGTTGGCCTAGATGATGATCCCCGTATTTATGTTGCGCTTGGTAGCCCCTGTGACAACTGTAACTACGATACCCGTGAGTATGGCGTCATCTTGAGCTATGCGCTGGATGGCTCTGACCGTCAGCGAGTTGCCAGCGGCCTCAGGCAGCCCTCCGATCTGGCAATCCACAATCGGGAATTGTGGGTTATAGACAGCGCCCCCCCGGGTTTGGTTGATGAGCCATTTGCCGACGAGCTTAACCGCGTCACTGGTGGCGCAGATTTTGGCTTTCCAACCTGTGTTGGGCAAGATCACCCGCTCATAGAAAATGGCTGTGAAGGAAAAACGCCGCCAGTGGTTGCCTTCCCAACCGGTAGTCAGCCGCTGGGCATTGATTTCTATAATCTAGATATCATCGCCAGTTTTCAGGACAATATTTTGGTGACTATGGGCGGCACGTCCAATCAGCTTGATTTAGTCGGGTATCAGCTTGCTGCTGTTCGCGGCGTTGATACCGAACAACCGGAAACCCGCACCTTGATACCGGCTTCTGGCTCTGCCGATCCGGCATTTGCGGCGCTTTCGCCAAACATCTTGAACTGGCGGGGGGTAGGTTTCTATCCCGCGCGGCCGTTTGATGTCGTGATCAATGATTTTGGATGGGTGTATCTCAGCCTTGGGGGTGGCCGCATACTGGCGCTGCGCCCGCAGTCAGAGGTTGTCTACTAAATGCTTCCTTATTGGATCAACGACACGCTCGCGGCGACACCTGCTTTCCTCTGGGTCTATCTTGGGCTTGGTGTTCCGCTGGCGCTGGCGCTGCTGCCGCGCCGTGATTGGAGCGATTGGCTGGAAGTCGGCGCGGTCAGTATCTTTTCCGCCGCCGCCTTGCTCAGCCTATGGATGTTTGCGCTCGGCACGATTGGCGCGCTCGTAAACCAACCCCTTCTGCAGTTCCCGCTCGTGCTTGGGGGAACTATCCTTGCCGCGATCCTTGCTGGTTTCATCGCCTTTCGACGGCGTGAATTAGAAAAACCTCCGCCGCAAATCAAATGGGCGTTTGATGAAATTCTAGTCGCCCTGCTGATTGTAGCTTCTCTGGCCGTTCGCTGGGTGGTGATCGCTTTCTGGCCTTTTACGGCTTATGACACGCTGTGGGTATATGGCTATCTGGGGCGATTGTTTCTGCAAAGCGGGCTGATCCCCAATAGCATTGGCTATTATCCACAGTTCTTGCCCCTCCAATATACCTTTGGGCAAATGGCTGTTGGGGGTATTGATGATCATGCGGCGCGGGCAGGGCTGCTCTTGCTGCATCTGGCAACAATTCTCGCGGCCTATGTTCTTGGAAACCGGCTCTTCGGCCGCCGCGTTGGCCTTTATGCTGCCGGTATCTGGGCGCTTTATCCGCATGTTGGCGAATGGTCACGGGCGGGTGACCTTGAGATTCTGGTTGCAGGCTTATTTACGCTCTCCGCGGCCTATTTTGTCTCGGCATGGATTGGGCAAATGCCGCGTCGCTGGTATGCTGCGCTCGCCGGGCTGATGCTCGGTATCGGCCTCTGGTCAAAACCGACGATGGGCGCATTCATCTGGGGGTTGGCCCTGCTTGGCTTTGTGGAGCTTGTGCGTGTTCGGTTCCGCTGGCGTGAAGCGTGGCCTCGTCTTCAACTGATCGTCATTACAGGCATCGCCGCTTTGCCTATCGGCGCGGTCTGGTATCTGCGTAATCTAGCCCTTGGTCATCAATTTATTGTGCTGCCCTCCGGTTTCTGGCTGTCTATAGCCGCAAGAAGCGGCGCTGAATTTGGATGGCCGCTGTTGGCGCTGGCGATCTACCTCGCCTTCATTTATCTGAAACCGCTGCGCCCATTCCCCCAACTCAAATTACTGCTGCCGGGCTTAGCCCTCATCGGGATCGGTGTTTTGCCTTCAATCATCTCGCCGCGTCCAATTTCATCGCTGGAGTGGGGCGCTTTAGCTGTTGGTTGTGCGCTAACAGGGTTTGTGCTCATATCCCATGCTCGCGCTGCTTGGGATCAGAATCTCCGGCGCGACGGCTCACGCCTTGGTTGGGCGCTTTTGTTAGCGCTGCCTTACTTTGTGACATGGTTCTATTCATACAGCTACCACTACCGCCTTTCGTTCCCGATTGTCCCTATCCTGATCCTGCCTATCGCCTATTTCGGGGCGCGATGGTTTGAAACGATCAAGATACATACTTGGGCTAAACTGGCATTTGCCGCCCTTGCGTTTGCCTTAGCGCTGCCGGGCATTCTCTCTGCTGTACCTGATCCCACCGCCGGAACAAACTATCTTTTTGATGATTCTCTGCCAGACGACCACTCGCGCTATGCCAGCGGAAATGCCGCGCTGATCAATGTTGTAGATGGCATTCAGGTCTGGCTTGACCAACATCCTGATGAAACCATCAATGTATCTGCGCCGGGCATTCTGAGGTTGCCATTCTTTTTCCCGGCGCAAAATATTGATGTAACTTCGGTGCCAACACGCCTGAATCTGCTCGAAAACACAGAATACTTCGTCTATGGTGTGCCCGAAACGCAGGGTGCTTACGACGGTATTCCCTTTACATCTAATCAGGTGGTTGGCTCGTTTGGGCGAAGGGACATTTTCCCGCGTGCCTGGGGTGCCGATGATGGTAATTTTCGCTATGACGTATATGAGCCTCATTTGAGTCTCCGCGAAACCCCTGTAGTACCCAATGCCGCTGAATCGGATGAGGTTGTCATTGGCGGCTTTGTGAAATATCTGGGGCATGATCTTGGCGGGCTGGAATTCTGGCCGGGGCGGCGAATCATTGCTCACTTATACTGGCAGCCTATTGCTCCGATAGACGGGGACTACTCAATATTTATTCATCTGGTCGGCCCGGACGGTAGCTTGATCACCACGTGGGATGGCCCGATTGCAAAGACCCCTCAGGACACGTACTATTCAACATTAGTGTGGGAAGTTGGCGAAATGATCCTTGATGAGCGGGTATTTGCGCTTTCTGATGGCCTTGCGCCAGTTGGGGAAGGCTATCGATTGGTCATCGGTATCTACGATCCGCTGTCAAATAATCGCCTGCCGATTACCGTGAATGGGCAGTTATCCGGCGATTCCCATATAATCGAGAATCGTATCCAGATCTTGGCTGAAGCGCCTTAATACTGCATACGTGCTAAGCGCGTTACCATGATTTATAATAGATACGGTTTAGAGTTTGATTTTATATCCTCAACTGATGGCTAATCAGAATGGTTGATTCAAAGGTAATTACAACAGATCTGGTTGCCCAGATCACCCAGTCAAGCACCGAGATACGGCAGCTAGAAGCGATTCTAGCCCGGGTGATGCAGGTGCTAAATGATAACGGCTTTCAAGTTGCAGTAGATATTGTCGGTTTGGCGCATACCATTTCCGACAATCTGGAGCAGGCGCAGCGCAGCACCAGAGCCGTTTCTAACCAGCTTGACCAGATGACCGGGTTGCTTCGCACGTTCAGCCTGATCACTTCATCACTTGATCTAGATATCGTGTTAAACGAAGTGATGGATACAGTTATTACCTTAACTGGCGCCGAACGCGCTTATTTGGTGCTGCGCGAAGTCAATACGGGGCAGCTTGATATTGTCGTTGCTCGTAACTGGGATCGCGAGTCATTAAGCGAAGATGATTCTGGTTTCAGCCGCAGCGTGGTGCAGCGGGCGATGGAGCAGGGTGAGGCCATTATCACCACTAACGCCGCTACGGATGATCGTTTTCAGAACGTACTCAGCGTTGTGAATGCTCAATTGCGTTCTATCCTGTGCATCCCGCTTATGGTGCGCGGTGAGGCGCAAGGTGTTTTGTACGCCGATAACCGCATCACTCAGAATGTATTTCGTCAGGATGAAATCCCCCTGTTAACCGCATTCGGCACGCAGGCTGCCATCGCCATCGAAAACGCCCGCGCTTATGGTCGCGTGAAAGAGGATTTGACCAAAGCGCTCAACGAGCTGCAAAGCCTCCAAATTGCGATTGATCGTTCTAAGTTGGATCGGCAGGTCAGCGAAATTACCGATACCGATTACTTCCAACGAATTTCCTCTTCTGCCCGCCATATGCGCGGTCGTTATAACAAAGTTGGCGAAGAGTAATCGCCAGAATTTGGGATAAAAGGGGTCAGCAAAGGATATGTTGGCCTCTTTTTATTTATGAATAATTCGTAAAATCCCAAACCCTCTTGTTGTAATAAACTATTTTCAAACTATAATTACACAAAAACCATACAAATCTTATTTGTAATCTGTCTACTCCGCTGTTGACAAATAGGTGATTGTATATTGAGCGCAGGCGCACTAATCTATCTGAGCTATAGTAAATACGAGACCGATTTCGCGCTCAAACTGGCGACTGACCTCAAGAACGCCGGTGTGAATGTCTGGTGTGATCGGTTACGAATTACTGCCGGCGATGACCTCCTCCCTACCTTAAAATCAGCGTTGAATGACGCCAGTACCGTCATTTGTGCGGTTTCAGGCAATTACCTGAACGCTCAGTATGCGCGCCACGAATGGGAACATGCGCGTAAAAAGCAGAAAATGCTGCTGCCCATCGTCGTTGCCAGTATGGACGGAATCACCGCGCCGCGTGAGTTGGGGTTGCACCGTGCAATTGATTTCAGCGGTTGGCGTGATGAAAGTTTGTATCAATCTGCGCTGTCACGGTTAATCCGTTTGTTTGGCCCCATCCCTGAAGGATTTATCCCTTCACATGAAGATATCTATTTAAATAGTTTGATTGGCTTGCTGGAACGCCGCATGGCGACTCAGGAAATCCTCGATCCGCCAGATCAAACCAACAGTCAAACAGCAAGAGCGCGCCTTCGTCCGCTGTCCTCCCTGGAACCAGTCTGGGGAAAGCTGGGCGACGTCCGCGTCGTGCGTGGTGGGGAAGGCTTGCAGGATGGCGCGCTGCTCACCTTGCGGCAGGCCGTTCGTATGGCTGGCCGCTTTGCGCTTACCGGTGGCCCCGGATGCGGAAAGTCTACCGTATTAAATCGGCTGGCTTTGGATGCCGCTTATGCTTATCGCGCTCAGCCCGATGATAATCCCTTACCGTTGCTGGTTGACTTGTCTGAATACCCGGCCAACATGTCTCTGGTCGAATGTATAGAGTCTGCATGGCCCTTAGACGTTGATGTTTGGTCGCAGGTGAAGCGCGGAACTGTCGCTCTCTATATTGATGAACTTGACGCGCTGTCTTTAGACAATCCCCACGTCGGAGAGCTGCAATCGTTATTAGATGGAGAAAATTCACCGCATACTCTCGTGGTGGCGGCGAATGCGATGCCCGCTGCAAAACTCCCGACCTGCGAGCTGCTTTCGCTCAGCGATGCCGATATTCGTCGCTACGTTGAAACCTATCTTGGAGGTAATGCTAAACCGCTGTTGGAACAGCTCTTTGCTGGGTCGCCGGCCGGTGACAGCGAATCTGAGTTTCTGCGTTTGGCGCGTGTTCCTGCCCTGTTAACCGGCTTTATCTTCCTTCACCGTTCTTCTCCGCAAAATACGCTGCCGACTTCTCTGGGAGCGCTCTATAAACGGTTGTTGCCGTCTATGTGGGTATGGTGGCGGTTGGCTCAAGCCCCGATTGCGGTTGCCTATCGGGAGTTAGTCCCTTCGCTGGAAAAGCTGGCGCTGGCAATGTTCGATCAGGGCAAATCGTCGTTGTCGCTGGATGATGCCGGAATGCTGCTTTACGACCCATCAGTACTCTCGATTCGGGCCGCGAGCGCTATGAATGTCGTTGAAATCCGTCAGGGCAAGCTGCGGTTCAAGCATCGCTTGTTCCGCGATTTTTACGCTTCTTTGCACCTTACGCCGTTGGACATTTCAGTTCGCCTGCAAAGACCGCAGTTTGCGCCAGATGGACTGCGTATCGCTGGTAAGTGGGATATTCCGCTGTACATGATGAGCGGTTTTATGCCCGCCTCTGATGCGCTGGTGCGTGCTGTCGCTGAAGTAGATGCTTACCTTGCCGCAGAGTGCGTCGCCTTCGGTGCGCAGGTCACTCCTTTTGTGCTTGAACTCATCGTAGAAAACCTGTTGAATGATGTGGATGAGCCTCAAAGGCATGCGGCCATTCAGCATTCTTTTGCGCTGCTCTCAACCCCCGCAGTCCTGCCTGCCATCCTCGAACGCCTGCAAAGCCGCTCGCTGGCTATGAGGACGGCGGCAGCGTGGGCCATAAAGGAGTTGAATGTGCCTCTCCCAACCGCGCTGGTCAAAGCGTTGAAAAACTGGGACTGGACGCCCAATGAAAGCACTGCCGAAATCTTTAGAAATACAACCTCCCGCGATGAAACGCTCGCCACCCTGATCACCATGCTCGCTGATTCAGAACCCGTGCGTCGTCGTGGTGCCGCGTGGGCGCTTGGCGTCATGGGTGAGCGCGCTGCTATAGGCGCCCTGCAAGCGGCGCTCAACGATAGCAGCGATTCCGTGAAGGACATGGCCGCTAAGGCGTTGAAGGAGCTGAAAACACAGGCAGCTGTTTCCCTTCCCTACAATGAAGAACTCTTTGCAGCAGAAGACACCCCGCCCGCAAAGCCAACCCCGCAGCGGTCAGTTATCTTGCCTGTCGGTCATAAATCGGCACAATCTTCCGCGCCTGCGCCGGTAAAACGCCCCTCAAACCCGCTTGCCCGTTCTGGCGGCTCTAAGCCTTCATCGGCTTCCGTGCTCAAAGATCGCCTGATGCGTAAATCTGACGGAGGCGTAGCCAGCAGCGAAGTGGGCGATCTGTTAAAGAAGCTGTGGGATAAGGACTGGGAAACCCGCCAGATGGCAGTTGAAAGACTCGGCTATCTTGGTGATGAGTCCGTCGTTATGCCGCTTCTGGAAACGCTCAACGATGAAGATGAGCAGGTTCGTTTTGCGGCAGTTCGCGCATTGGGGAATTATCCCAGCGAAACCGCGGCTCAAGGGTTGCTCAGCGCATTACACGATCCAATCTTGATCGTCAAAGATGCAGCCGGCGAAGAGTTGGGCAAGATGAATGGCTATGCGTTTCCCGGCTTAATGTCCCTGATCCATGATCCTGCTTTGGATGCAGATACGCGCGGCGTCGTGATTGAAACGCTTGGGCGCATAGCCGACCCTTCAGCAATGGAGATATTGATTGCCTGCCTCGAAGATGAATCGGCGCCGCGTATGGAAGGATGGCGAATTTGCGATCTCGCCGCGGCGGCGCTGGAGCGTATTGGTACGCCAGAAGCGCAGGATGCCGTTGCCGAGTGGCGGCGCGAACAGCAGCCCACGGAACAGTTTAACCCTCCAGTCCTTGCTGATATTGATGAAAATGACGATATTGCCTCCGATCGCCTGCCCTTAGCGCCGCCGGTTAGCCCCGATCTTGAGGCGCAAACTCGGATTCTGCTTGAGGCGCTGCGCGTCAACGATACGCATCAACAACATGCAGCGGCCAAAGCCCTGCGTGAATTCACGCGCGAATTAAGCGTGCAAAATATTGACGATAATCGCGTCGTCTACGCGCTTGCAGATGCCTTGCGTGATGATAATGCTGTAATTCGTTGGGCGGTGGTAGAAGCCATTGCATGGCTGCAAGATAGCAGCGCGCTGCCAATTTTACACGAAGCGTTGCACGACAGGCATTTCACAGTGCGCCTTGCTGCTATTCGTGCGCTTCAGGAAATCGGAGACGAAAACGCAGTATGGGCGCTGCTGGATCGGCTCGATGATGAAAACTCCGTCGTGCGCGAAAAGGCCGCGGAAGCATTAGGGTATTTGGGCAATCAGGACGTAGCCGTGCGGTTGGCGCGCTTGCTTCAAGACGAAGATGAGTTTGTGCGCCGCGCTTCCGCCGTGTCTCTTGGCACTATCGGTAGCACCGAAGTGTCTCCTCAGTTGTTGGAAGCTCTTGAAGATCCTGAGCTTTTGGTGCAGTGGGCAGCCATGGAAGCGCTTGGAAAGCTGGGCGAGCCAGCGGCAGTGGATGCGTTGGCGCAGCGTTTGAATGACGACTATAAACCGAGTTGGGACGATCGCCGTGTGTCAAAAATAGCCGAAACTGCGCTAGAGCGCATTCCGGCCCCGGAGGCGGTTTCAGCATTGCAGCAGTGGCGTTCCCGGCAGTCAAGCGCGCCGGAACAGCCATAACATTGAAGTCTCACGGGGGGCAATATGCGCTTGTTTTTAAGTTATGTACGTGAAGAGAAAACGTTCTGTGTCCAGATTGCGGAATCCCTGAACATTCACCGCGTCTGGTATGATTCGCGCCTTCTCCCCGGCACCGATTGGTGGGAAGAAATTCGCCGTCGCCTTGAGTGGTGTGATGGCTTTATTTATTTGATGTCTCCACGCTCGGTTGCCTCCGAGCGGTGTCTCGAAGAATTGCAAATGGCGCTAGAAATGGGGAAGCTCATCTTTCCAGTGGTCATCGCGCCTGATACCCATCCTCCTGAAAATATCAGCCATATGCATTTTGCCGATCTCAGTACTGGCATGCACATCACTGGCGTCAGC
Source organism: Anaerolineae bacterium (assembly GCA_034437295.1). Lineage (GTDB taxonomy): Bacteria > Chloroflexota > Anaerolineae > Aggregatilineales > Phototrophicaceae > Flexifilum. The sequence continues at coordinate 17,066 of DAOTUZ010000147.1, forward strand.
GATTTGCTGAACGCGCTTTATCAGGCTGAAATCAATATGTATCATCAGCGCGCGCGTAGGGCATCTCCTGATCAATCGCGTAAATCCGAACCTCCTTATCGGAATGGATCATCACCCACTGCTCCCGCGCCCGTTGCTCCTGTGCCATCTGAAGCGGTTGGCGATGTGAATGCCATCGTCGGCCAGATCGCCGGAGCTATGGAATTTGGACGCTATGAAGAGGCGCATCGTCTGGCAAAAGAGGCCATTGAGAAGGGGATAGAGCCGGTATATTTCAGCCTCAAAACCCTGATGGAAGAATCTGCCGCTGCCATGAGCGAGCAGTCTCGTCGCCGCGATACCGAAGATGAATACGGCGGCATTTCGCAGCTTGTTCAGCGTGGGCGCACGCGCGCCTATGGCTGTCAGGCGTTCGCCAAATTCCGTGAAGATAACCCCGAATTTGATCCCGAAAACCTCGCCAGTATTTGTTATCCGGATCAATCTCCCTCTGAAATTTCGCTTGATATCGTAATGCCAACGGCTTCGCTGCCGATGCTGGAGTGGTGCGAAATTCCCGCTGGTGGCCTCACCGTCACGCTCGAACGTGGTAATCATAAAATCCGTGAAACCCTGAATATTGCGCCATTTTATATCAGCAAATTTCCGGTCACGAACGCGCAGTTTCAAGAATTTGTGAAGGACGAGAATGGCTATGCAGACCCGCGCTGGTGGGAATTTTCAGATGCAGCTATGCGCTGGCGAGATGAGCATGCTGAAGCGGCCAATTCCCGGTTTCAAGGCGATGATCGCCCCCGTGAAACCGTAGCATGGTATGAAGCGGCGGCTTTCTGTCGCTGGCTCAGCATCCGTACCGGGCAAAATATCACGCTCCCTACGCGCCAGCAGTGGATGCGTGCGGCTAAAGGTGACGCTGAACGCCTCTATCCATGGGGAAATGATTTTGCAACATCGCTCTGCAATACCGCCGAGTCTAAACTGCATCAAACCTCACAGGTTATGCGTTTTGCCAAGGGCGTCAGCCCCTTTGGTGTTTACGATCTGGCTGGCAATGTATGGGAATGGTGTCTGAATAATCATTATGATGATATGGACATCACCTCTGATCGCCCGCGTGCCGTGCAGGGCGGTTCTCACATCAGCACTCATCAAAAGGCGCAAATCGGCTCCTTTATGCTGCTCGCGCCCGCAGCCGCATTCAGCAATATCGGTTTCCGTCTGGTGTTGAACCCCTAGTGCCAGCCTCTGCTAGAAACACCTGAAGGGTGGGGCGAGTACCCGGAATATCGTCTATCCCAAACGTAGGCAAAATAAATTGAGAGGCCGCATCTTTATAAGAATGCGGCCTCTCAATAGTGTGTTTACCTGTTCTAGCGTGCGTTAAACCAGCTTAGCTTCCAGCGACATTGGCACGGCAGATAGCGCCCTGGAAACGATACAGGAATTCTTGGTGTCTTCCGCGTGGGCGGCAAAGGCTTCCGCGCTGATATTGGGGACTTCAGCTTCTGTAATCAGGTGAATGTGCGAAATGCTAAAGCCGCTTTCACCCTTTTCTAGTGTCACCTCTGCAACCGTATGTACGCGCGTTGGCGTAAATCCATCCTTGATCAGGTGAAGATTCAGCGCCATCGTATAGCAGCCTGCATGTGCGCCAGCTAAAAGTTCTTCAGGATTCGTAGCGCTTCCATCCTCAAAACGTGAGGTGAAATTGAACGGGCCATCGTAGGCGCCGCTTTCTAACTTAATATTGCCAGCGCCTTCCTTAAACGTTCCTTGCCATGTGGCTTCTGCGCTCCGTACTGGCATTGTATTTCCTCCTATTTCTAAATATCGTGGGTTAATGAAGCATAACGGATTTCCTCAGTTCCACCAACCCCACATGGTTATCCATTCATCATCAGATCGATCTCGCGCTTCCTCATCATCGTATTCTACGCTCAACCAAAGAATCCCCTTTAATGCTGCGCGCCGAACCTCACCTGACTCATCAATACTGGCCTCCAACAGCGCGGGCATCGCTTCCTCTTCCATAGACCACAGCGACTCCGCCGCTGCATGCCACACATGGCTATTAGGGTTATTCAATGCGCGAATCAAGGTTGGCGCGGCGGTTGCATCGCCAATCTGCCCAAGTGCTGTCGCTGCCGCAAAGCGAACAAAATCATTGTTGTCGCTGGCAAGCGCGTCCTCTAGCCCGTCAATCGCTGAAACTTCTCCGATAGCGCCAAGCGCCTCGGCAGCAGCGTAGCGAACATAGCTGTTACTGTCAGCCGAAAGCGCCTCCAGTAGTTCAGGAATAACGCTCGCTTGATCCATCGAACCTAACGCTTTGGCTGCTTCCCAGCGCACAAAGCTGTTCTCATCCCCAAGCAGCGTGCCTACCAGCCCGTTGAGTGCCTCCGTGCCTCCGATGATACCGAGCGAGCGTGCTGCCGCCCTACGAACATTGCGACTCCGGTCTTGAAGCGCCCCTAGCAGCGATGGAATCGCCTCGTCGCCTTTGGTGCTTAGGGTTTGCGCCACAATCGTACGTACTTCGCTGTCCTTATGCTTTAGCGCCTCTACCAGCCCGCTGAGCGCCTGATCCCCATCTATCTGCGAGAGGCGATATGCAGCATAGCGTGCTTTGTGTCTGTCCTCTCCATTCAGATCGCTAAGAAGCTGATTAAGCAGTGAAGAATCGGTCATTGCTGCTGCTCCATGTATTCACACTTGTTATGTGCAGGAACATTCAGTGTGTGAAACTCCAAAATGATAAGCTGATCTCGTACTTGACATTATAGCACAACGGGCGTATCGTTTGTTTGTAAATCATTTTGTATCAAACTATTTGGAAGCCATGGATACGCACGAATTCCAACAACTTGTCACTGAAATTCGGGTGCTGATGGTGCGGATGGTGAAAACACATGCGCGCTCAGCTGAAGAATATTTCCGTGATAAAAACATCAATCCGGTTCAATATGGCGTCTTGCGCACGTTGAATCGTGAAAGTTTGACGATCAGTGAATTGAGCAAGTTGCTATTCCTTGATCCTTCGACGCTGGTGCCAATTGTGGATGATCTTGAGGCTAAGGAACTTTTGGAGCGAAATAAAGATCCGCAAGATCGGCGGCGCACGCCGCTTTCACTCACCGAGAAGGGCGCTTCTTTGCTGCCTAACTTTACCGAAACACTCAGGGATGATCCGTTCTATGAAAGCCTCAAGGCGCTCGATGAAGATAAATTACTTCAATTCGCGGCCATCCTCCGTGAAGTCGTTTTGAGGTTGCCGGAAGGTCAGAGCATTTTGTGCAACGTTCACGATCACATCTATAAATCGGCAAAATAACGACCAGATTACCCATAGCCCAAGCAGTTTATAAGTTGTGCCTAAAGGCGAGACGAAGCCGCTGAATTACAACGGTGTATACCAGCAGCGCGTATTAAGTCGTGAGAATTAACGGTAGTTAAAGGGGAAAAAAGTTGCAAGCTCAAGCGATACAGCAGCCGGGAAAGAAAGGGCAATCTCGGAATAACAGCGCCAGTCCAAATGGGCTAGGACGCGCGATCCGCTATTTAGGGCATCAGCGTAAGTATATCCTTATTGCCTACACCGCGTTGGTCATCGCGGCGCTGGCGCAGCTAATGGTGCCTCAGTTAACGCAAACCATGATTGATGCCATAACCCAGGGCGCAATTGCCAATAGCATCCTTGATATGCAGGTGTTTGGCGTTCCCGCGCCTGATCTTGTCAAAGAAGCTGCGGCTCAGCAGGCCGGCTACAGCCTTGATCAGCTTCATGAGCTTCAGCAAACTTCCTTGACTTTGCTGATTAACGCCGCGCTGATCATCGTCATTTTTGCGGCTGTGCGCGGCATCTTTTCATTCGTGCAGGCGTATTTTTCCGAGAAAATGTCGCAGGGCATTGCCTTCGATTTTCGCAATGAAATCTTCACCCGGTTGCAGCGCCTATCATTCAGCTATTACGACCGTAACCAGACCGGCCAGTTGATGATCCGCGCCACCGACGACGTTGAAAAAGTACGTATGTTCCTTGCGCAGGGGTTAGCCCTGGCCGTGCAGGCGCTCATTCTGCTGGTCGTTACCCTGATCATTCTTGCACTAACCAACTGGCAGTTAACACTCGTAATTTTGCCAATCCTGCCGCTTGCGCTCGTACTCTTCATGATCTTTGGGAAGATCAGCCAGCCCTTATTCGTTGAAATACAAAAGCGCCTTTCCCGCTTAAACACGATTTTGCAGGAAAATCTGGCGGGCATACGGGTTGTCAAAGCCTTCACCCGTGAAAGGCATGAGCAAGAGCGCTTTGATCAATCTGCGATCAGCCTCTATCAACAGCAAATCAAGGTTGTGCGTACCTTCACACTCTTGCTCCCCGTGATCTTTCTGCTTGCCCAAATCGGGCAGGCCGCCATCCTTTATTTTGGCGGTAACCAGATCATTAACGGGACGCTGAATCTTGGCGAATATCAGAAATTCAGCCTGTATTTGATCTATCTTTTCTTCCCTTTGGGGCAGCTTGGCTTCATTATTTCGCTTATGGCTCAGGCAGGTGCATCCGCAACCCGTGTCTTTGAAATACTGGATGCCAAAAGCGATGTTTCCAATAAGCCCGATGCGATTGAACTGCCGTCTCTTGTCGGCAAGGTGGAATTTAAGAACGTCACCTTCCGCTACTTCAGCTCTGGTGAGTCTGTGCTTTCTGATGTTTCATTTATCGCAGAACCCGGCCAAACCATCGCGCTTCTAGGGGGTACTGGCAGCGGCAAAACCACCATCATCAATCTGTTGCCACGCTTTTATGATGTCACTGAAGGCGCAGTTTTGATTGACGGCCATGATGTGCGTGATGTCACGCTGGATAGCCTGCGCTCGCAAATCGGTATTGTGTTGCAAGAGACCAATCTCTTTAGCGGCAGCATCCGCGACAATATCGCCTTTGGCCGCCCTGAAGCCTCAGATGATGAGGTGATCGAGGCAGCGAAAGCCGCCGCCGCACACGACTTCATCATAACTTTCCCGCAGGGCTACAACACGCCCGTCGGTGAACGCGGCTCAACGCTTTCAGGCGGGCAAAAGCAGCGTATTGCCATCGCTCGCGCCCTGCTGCTGAATCCACGTCTGCTCATTCTTGATGACTCCACCAGTAGTGTTGACCTGCTCACCGAGTCCAAAATTCAGAAGGCGCTCGATAAATTGATGCATGGGCGCACCAGTTTTGTCATCGCTCAGCGTATCACTACCGTCTTGAACGCAGATCAAATTCTGGTGCTGGACAAAGGCAAGATTGTTGCCAGCGGTAAACACGCTGATTTGATGGAAAGCAGCCCGATCTACGCGGAAATCTATAACTCGCAGCTTGTGGGTGATGCTGAAGTGACCGATAACGAATCCGGGCTGGCTCAGCCCCCGGCGCAGGGCTAAAGGGAAAGGGACTAAACGACTATGATGGGATTAGACGGCGGTCGCCGGTTAATGGACGGCGATACCAGCAAGGCTTCCAATGTTGGGCACACCCTGCTGCGTTTTGGGCAGTATTTCAGCAAATACTGGTACTTGTTGTTATTGACGCTAGTGCTGATCGTCACGACAACGTGGACGCAGGTAACTGCGCCCGAATACATCGGGCAGGCGGTAGACTGCTTCCTGTTCCCGCAGAATCCGGCGGATTGCTGGTATACAACCATCACGCCAGACATGACCGACGCCGATAAACTCGCCGGGCTTGGCGGGCTTGTACTGGTACTGATCGGGCTGTTCGTTGCCGGGGCGGTATTGACCGGGCTTGGCTTCTTTACCATGACGATGGCCGGCCAGCGCGTGCTTTTGAAGATCCGTGGCGATCTCTTCAAAAAGCTGCAAAGCCAAACCATTGGCTATTACGCTGAAAATGAATCCGGCGATCTGATGAGCCGTGTTACCAGCGATACTGATACCATTCAGCAGGCTTTTAACTTCGCGCTGATTAACGTCTTTAGCGGCGTTTTGCTGATGGTGTGGATCGCCATCAAAATGTTTGAAATAAGTTTCGTCTATGCGCTGGTCAGCTTGATCATTACCCCTGTAATGTTTGTGACCACAATCTACTTCTCATCACAGGCCCGTCGTGCCTTCCGTAAAAGCCGCCAGCAAATGGGCAACGTAAACGCCAACTTGCAAGAGTCTATCTCTGGTATGCGTGAAGTGCAGGCATTCAACCGCGAAGATGAAACCATCGAAACTTTCCGCCAGACCAACGCCGCCAATCGTGACGCCAATGTGCGCGCAGCAGCATTCACTAGCGCCCTGAATCCTACGCTTGAGGCGCTTGGCTTTGTGGCACTTGCTATCGTCGTTTTCGTCGGCGGCTATGCTGTGCTCACTAACCAGCCTAATATGCTGGCCGCCGGTAATATCAATATCGGCCCGCTCACCATTTCGCTGGCGAGCAGCGCCATCACGCTCGGAACGGTATTTATATTCTTGCAGTACGTTCAGCGTATTAATCAGCCCATCCAGCAAATCGCCGTCTTGTGGACGAATATCCAGAGCGCAATCGCCGGCGGTGAGCGTATCTTTGGCTTGCTGGAGGCCCCTGTGAGCATCGTTGATAAGCCCGATGCCCGCACCATGCCACAAATAGACGGTAAGGTCGAGTTCGATAACGTGGCTGTTTCCTATAAGCCCGGCGAACCCGTCCTGAAGGGCGTCAGCTTCACCGCCGAACCCGGTAAAATGGTGGCAATCGTTGGCCCAACTGGCGCTGGCAAAACCACCATCATTAACCTGATCCCTCGTTTCTATGACGTAGACAGTGGCAGTGTCCAAATTGACGGCATTGATGTGCGCGATGTCACCATGGAAAGCCTGCGCTCGCAGATCGGCATCGTGCTTCAGGATACCTATCTTTTCAGCGATACCGTCATGAACAACATTCGCTATGGCCGTATGGACGCAAGTGATGATGAAGTTATTGAGGCGGCCAAACTGGTCAGCGCAGATACCTTCATCGAACGCCTGCCCGAAGGCTATCAGACTGTTTTAGGCGAGCGTGGCAGCGGCTTAAGTCAGGGGCAGCGCCAGTTAATCGCTATCGCCCGCGTCACGCTCATGAACCCGCGCATCTTAATTTTGGATGAAGCGACATCCAGCGTAGATACGCGCACCGAGCGCCTGATCCAGAAGGCGTTTGAGGAAATCATGAGCGGCCGCACCACCTTTGTGATCGCCCATCGCCTCAGCACTATTCGCAATGCCGATTTGGTCATGATGCTGCGCGATGGTCACATTATCGAACGCGGTACGCATGTTTCGCTGCTAGCAGAGCAGGGCGCTTACTACGACCTGTATATGAGCCAGTTCCGCTATGAAGAAAAGCCCGAAGAAGCGCCCGACAGCTTAATGCCGCTTCCCTCAGGCAGTTAGCCTTTCCCTCTAATAAAAGAAAACGCCGCGGACAAAGTACCCCGCGGCGTTTTCTTTTAACTGGTCTGTTGTTTCGCCTCTACAAACCACTTTTCGCTAGTGATGTTCCTGCTGTGGTCGGCTGTAAATGCGCCCCGCATGATTCCCGAACGATCAATTCTGTGGGCAGTAACACCTGACGAACGTCGGTATTTTCTCCCTCGATCATGTCCAGCAGCATGGCCGCAGCCACGTATCCGCGCTCATGCACCGGCAAACTTACTGTCGTTAGTGCCGGATTCGACTGCCCCGCTAACGGCACGTCGTCAAAGCCAATCACCGCAATATCTTCTGGAACGCGCAGCCCAGCTTCTTGTATCGCCTTTATTGCACCCAGCGCCATCATATCGCTTCCAGCGAAAACGGCGTCAGGCTGCTTCGGCAGCAGCTCTTTCATCACCGTATAGGCTGTTTGATAGCGGAATTCCCCGTCACTTTCCATCGTTTCGCCAAGATACAACCCCGCTTCTTGTAACGCTTGCCGGTAGCCAATCAACCGATCATACCCGTCAGGATTGTTCAGTGACCCGGTAACCGTGGCAATACGCCGGCGCCCGAGTTCGACAAGATGATTGACCGCATGTATCGCAGCTTGCACATTGTCTACCGTTACATAGCTGATCTTCGACTCAAATTGGGTAGGGCGCTCAACTGTGACAAACGGCACTTTCATGTGCATCAAACGGGTAATCAGCGAATCGTTTGTGCGGATTGATGCCAGAATCAGCCCATCCATCAACTGGTTTTGCTGCATGATACGTCTGTACAGCGTCTGCTCATCTGCCTCAGAGCTTCCCCACCATAGCAGCGTTGCATAGTCCCGTGCGTTGGTTACGTCTACCACTCCCTGAAGCAGTGCCGGAAAGTATGCTGAATCCTCAAACATCACTTGAATAGAGGTTGGAATAACCACGCCGATGATCCGCGTCCGCCGTGTCACTAGGCTGCGTGCAGCAGGATTCGGCGCATAACCCTCTTTTTCTACGACCGCCATCACCCGCTCGCGAGTGCTCGGGCTAACATAGGTTTCGTTGTTAATCACTCTCGAAACCGTGGAACGCGAAACACCCGCTTTGCGTGCAATGTCCTCAAGATTGAGGCTTTTTGAATTGGCTTGCTTTTTTTCAGGTTTCACAATCAATGCCTGCCTCTGGGAGCGCTCTCATAAAACTATATCACGCTGTAGCATTATCATCAAATACTATCGTGGCTCACAA
>DAOTUZ010000148.1:0-10295 GCA_034437295.1 Anaerolineae bacterium
CCGCGCCCCCGCCAGCGCATCACATGCCGGGCAGCCCCCGCCGGGGCGCACAATCGCATATCCCGCCTGCGGATCAGACCCGTACACCGTGAAGTCAATATTCCAGATGATCATCAGCCGCACTCGCCCGCTCTGCGAAGACAGCGCCGCCGCTTCGGCAATCCACGCCGCCTGCTGCGCTAGCGTCACATTCTGCGCCCACGCGAAATATTCATTCAGCGGGGGGAAGCCTTCCGGCGTTAAATAGCCCAATTCAGTGAAGCAGATCGGCCTTTGCCCCCCGATTAAGCCCCAGTAAGTGTTCAGCATGCCGGGGAAATAGCGCGTGTAATAGCCGTCGCGCGGGTCGCCGCTGCTTTGCGTTGGCCCAACAATGCCTTCGTTATAATGCGCGCCTAAGCAGTCCATATACTGCAAACCGCCTGCCGCCACCAGTTCCGCCACCCACGCATCATCGTTGCGCACGCGCCCCGGATACGCTGCCTCCGCGCCCGTGGGCGCAGGCGCGCCGCTGATCACCATCACCGAAGAATTCGCGCCTTTGATTGCGGTGTATGCCATCCGCAGCATTTCGGCATACATTGCCCCGCTGATCTGCCCTTCCGGCCATTCACGATCCAGATTCGGCTCGTTCCAAACCTCAATCGCATCCGGCCCGTATCCGGCAACGCTGGCGAGAAAACCGGCGAATCCTTGCATATAGCCGCTGCCACCCGCGCCCAGTTCCGCCGGATTACCCACAATCGCCAGCAGCAGCTTGAAGCCGCGCCCGTGCGCCTCATTGACCAGATTACCAGCGTCCGAAGGACTCATGCCAGGGAAATAGCGAATTTGCACCTTCATCCACGTCATGCCAGCCCGCCGCATCTGCTCGATAGCATTCACCTGCGTGCTGGTCACATGCCCGCCATATTCAAATTGTCCCGCCACAATGCTGCCTGAACCCGGCGCACCCGCAGCGACAACCTCAGACTGCGCTACCGAAACCACCTGTACCTGCGCGGGGACTGCCGTTGGCGTGGCTGTCGGTGTCGGGGTCAACGTCGGCGTCGGTGACGGCGTATAGGTCAGCGTCGGCACAAACACCGCGACTGCCGCCCCTGCCCGCTGCGCCTGCGCGTGATCGCCGCTCACAACCGCCGCGTTGATCGCGTAATTGCCCTCCGGCGCGGCAATTGTGGCGATCAGCGGTTCATCCAATCGCGTCACCACTTCTTCACGCTCGCCATCGGCATTTTCAATCGTCCAGCGCAGCGCCAGCGCATCATCACCCGCCGCCGTCAAAGGCAGTCCCATCCGGTAAGTCGCTATCGTCTCTACGATTCCCGGCGCCACCCCCTGATTGATCAAATCATCGAAAGCGATCCCGCCAACGGCATACGGCGCTAAATGGGCAAAACGCGCCTGTAAAGCGGAAGGCGTGGTCAGCCAGATACGGCTCACCAGCGATTCCGCGCCGTCACTGTAGTCAATATAGGGAAGCTGTGTGTTTTCATCAATGCCCTGCACAGCGGTATAGCCATCCAGCCGCGCACGGAAAGTCTCGCCCGGCCGCACGATACCATCAGCCGCCGCCGATGCCGCTTCCACCGTCACATTACCCATTGCCGAAAGCGCCTGCTCCAACCCAATCGGCGCAGTAATGCCGTCCACCTCACGCAGCGAAAGCGCCGGCAGCGTGATCCGCAGCTTGAAGCGATCCACCTGTTCCACCAGCCACGCTTGCAACGCTTCGGGCGATGCCGTTGAATCACCTACAGGGATATTCAGCGCAGGGTCAATGCGCACCTGCACAAAGTCAGCAATACTCCCAAGCACCGGCCAATCATAGCCGCCGCTGTCCCAAATCCCCTCTGCATTACGGGTTGGCACGGGCAGCGTGATGCCTAACAGCAAGCCGGTATCATGCAAATTTTCCGCAACCGCCGCAATCAATGCCGAAAAATTATCGCGCTGTTCAAGCGGCACATCACGATAGTCAATCAACACGCCGTCATAGCCCGCTGAAGCGAAAGCCGCCAGTTGTTCGGCGTGTGCATTACGCAGTTGGGCCGTGCTTAGCAAAGTTTCAATCGTCTGTGTGTCTACTGCGCGCGGGTCGGCAAAGTTACGCACCGCCGGGGTCACGCGGTAAGCTGCGCTCAGGTCAAAGCCCGGCGCAAGGCTTCCGGTTAGGCTGCCGTTGGTTGTCGGCTGTAGCCCTGAAGGCGCAACCACGCTGGCAGCATTCGCCACCTCTGGCGGCAGCGTTTGCGTCACCGCATAAGTCACCAGTACTGCCGGTTGTGCGGGCATGCTGGCCTCATAAAGCGCCAGATAACGCGGCAAATCTTGCCCTTCAATCACCAGCGATCCATCACGAAACTGCGCCGCCAGATGCGCGGGGGTTCCGCCTTCGTCCCATCCCATGGCATCCACCAGCAGCGGGTTTGCGCCAGCGGGCAGCGCCAGCGCCACTTCCAGCCGTTCCGGAAGCGTGCCTGTCGTGTCAATCGTGTAAGCGGGGGTCAAAGGGCGGCGCGAAGCCAACGACGGCGTACCCCCCTCACCCACACTTACTGCCGCGCCAAATGTGCCATCGCCGCCTTCTAACAGCGTCAGCGTCAGCCCATCGGCGCTAATAGAGGCTGCCGGCTGCGGCATCGGCGTATACTGCGCCCCAAACAACTTGTCATACAGGCGCACCGGTGGCAAAAACAACCCGGCGCAAATCAACGCGGCAGCACAGGCCAGCGTGGTCAGGCCGGTCATCCAGCAGCCCAATTTACCAGTAGATGAACGACGTTCTGAATCTTGGGTTTCGATGGTCATACGGGTTTGAGCAGTGATCTTTCTACAAAACTAGTCGGGCGAGCCAAATGCTCGCCCCTATCAAAAATGATGCGTCTTGGCTTCGTTTACCTTGCGCGCATCCCCTTCGGCTGAAAGAAAAGGGGAAGGTTGAAAGCTTTCTAACTTCCCAACGCATCGCACGCCGGGCAGGCGCCGCCGGGTCGAATCATCGCGTACCCCGCCTGCGGATCTGCGCCATATCCGGCAAAGTCAACATTCCAAACGATCAGCAGGCGCACGCGACCGCTCTGCGCTGCCATACTCACCGCTTGATCCAACCATGCCGCCTGTTCGCCAACATCGGTGCCACCCGCCCATTCAAATCCGGGGGGCAGTGGGCCAAACCCTTCAGGGGATAGATAGCCAAGTTCAGTGAAGCACAACGGGCGCGCGCCGCCAAATGCGCGGTAATAGGTATTCACCATGCCGTTGTAATAACGTGAATAGTGGCTGCTGTTGCCACGCGGATCGCCGCTGGTTTGCGCTGGCGGCACAATCCCTTCGTTATAGTGAACGCCGATGCAGTCCATATAATTGGCCGCGCCTGCCGCCGCCATACCCTGTACGTAATAATTATCGTCGCAGCCACCGCCGCCGCAGCCCTGAAAATAGCCTGTCGGGGCGGGCGCGCCGCTGATCACCATCGTATTCGGGTTGCTCGCTTTGATCGCATTATAAGACTGCGCCAGAAGCTGCGTGTACAGCGCCGGATTAATACTGCCCGACGGCCATTCACGATCAATATTCATCTCGTTCCAAACTTCAATCGCATCAGCGCCCTGTGCCGCCACGCCGCCCACGAAAGCCGCATACTGGTCAAAATAGCCCGGCTGTAATACCGATCCCGGCTCGCCCACAATCCCCAGCAGAATACGGAAGCCACGCGCATGCGCATCATTGATCATTCCGGCAACTTCGGCAGGATTCTGCCCCGGATGGAAGCGCCATTGGCGTTTTACCCATGTCATTCCCGCGCGGTGCATCGCGTCAGAGGCAAACTGGCTGAAATCAGCCACATGCCCGCCGTAGCTGAACCCGCGTACCGGCGACGTGCTGGTCACTGGCGAAACCACAACCACCCCCGCCTGACCGGGAACGGGCGTTGCTGCCACCGGCACGGCGCCACCTTCCGGCGGCGGCAGCGTGAACGGGGTATCCACCCACACTTCCGGCAGTCCAGCAATCTGTTCCGGCGTCACATTCAAAACTTCAATCGAAACAAAGCCTATTTCGCCAGCCGGCGTAATTCCGCGCAGCCAATAATCGCCCGGCGCGCGCCCATCCAACCGAAACGGCGATCCCGCGATCACCACAGTGATCGTGCGCCATTCTGTGCCGGGGCCGCTGCGTAAATTAGCATTGGCCGTCGTGATCGTATCCAGCCCCCCCTGTGCAAAGGCGCTCCCTGCTGCCCCGAACAATAAACTACACAGTACCAGTATCGAAAAAAGTGTAAAGCGTCGCATCGGCGCTTCCTCAATCTAAGCCGTTCGTCAATCGGCATTGTAGCAGATGCAAACGCCCCCGTTCAACGATCTACACCAACGCTTGACCTCCCTTTACTGGCGCTAAAACGCCCCTTTCACCCTATCATCCCCCGTAAATTTCAGTACACTTCTGACCCATGAGCGCAAAAATTCTCTATCAAAAACAGGCCGAATTTCCTATCGGAACTCTCACCTTCAACCGTCCAGAACGGCTCAACGCGCTGGATAGTGAAGCCATGTCTCTCTTTGCTGACCAGATACATGCGTTGAAAGATGAGCCGCTGGCCGCCCTAATCATCACTGGCGCTGGTGATAAAGCCTTTTGCAGCGGCGGCGATCTTTCCGATCTTGCCACACGCCGCACAGCCGCCGATGCTGAAGCCATGATCACCCTCATGGGCGACGCGCTAATCGCGCTCGAAAACCTGCCTTATCCCGTAATTGCAGCGATCAACGGCTATGCCCTAGGCGGCGGCAGCGAAATTTCGCTCGCCTGCGATCTCCGCATTTTAGGCGCAAATGCCCGTCTTGGCTTTGTGCAGGCAAAACGCGGCCTAACCCCCGGTTGGGGCGCCGGTCAGCGCCTGCTGCGCTTAGTGGGTTACGCCCGCGCCCTCGATCTACTGCTGAACGCCACCATTTTGAGCGCCGAAGATGCGCTGGCATTAGGCATAGCCAATCGCATCGCGCCCGCTGGCGAATCCTTATCCGCCGCGCTTGAATTTGCAGCCCAAATCGCCGCGCTCGATCCTGCTGTGATCCGTTCGCTCAAAACCCTGCTGCGCGCTGGCCTCACCATGCCCTACGAACAAGCCATACAAACCGAACGCCAGTTGTTCCCGCCTTTATGGGTGGGTGAAGCCCATCAACGGTCACTCGATGAATTTCTGAATCGCTGATCTCATCATTTACACCCACAATTCAAGTACAATAAATCTCGCCACATTCAGGCGTTTATAGGAATCACAATCAATGTCCAAGAAATCCTCTCGCGGCAACAAGTATTATCTGGTCAGCCTCGGCTGTTCCAAAAACACCGTTGACTCCGAAAGCATGGCGCAGGTGCTGAATCAGCATGGGATGCGCGGCGTAACTGAAGCAAACGATGCCGAAGTGTTGATCGTCAACACCTGCGGATTCATCAATACCGCCAAGCAAGAATCCATTGATCTGTTGCGTGAATTAGTCGAATCCCGCCGCAGTGGGCAGATGGTCATCGCCGCCGGATGCCTCTCGCAGCGTTACGGCGATGCGCTAGTACAAGAAGTGCCGGGGCTGGACGGCGTGATCGGCACGCGCCGCTGGATGGACATCTTCGATCTAGTCGGGCGTTTGCGTGCGCGTAAACACCCCGAACCGCTGTACCATCTGCCCACCGACGCCGAAACCGTTGGCCGCGACGAAGGCAGCGTCCTTCGCGCCAGCGTGCAGGGGGCCAGCGCCTATCTTAAAATTGCCGATGGCTGCCGCCGCCCCTGCGCGTTCTGCGCCATTCCCAAAATCAAAGGCACGATGGTCAGCCGCCCGCTGCACAGCATCATTGGCGAAGCCCGGCAGTTAGAGGCGATGGGCGTCAAAGAGATGATCCTAATCGCGCAGGATACCTCCGACTACGGCCATGATTTAGGCATGAAAGAAGGCATGGCCGAATTGTTAGACGCGCTGGTTGAAGCCGCCCCCGGCATCCCCTGGATTCGCGTCATGTATGCTTACCCCGGCTATGTCACCCCCCGCCTCATCGAAACGATGGCGAAGCATAAGCAGATTCAACACTATCTCGATATTCCCTTGCAGCATGGGCATCGTGATACGCTTTTACGGATGCGCCGCCCCGCCAAAATCGAATGGGTCTATGAAACGCTGGCGAGTATGCGCCGCGCCATGCCCGATCTCGCCGTGCGCACAACTTTCATCGTCGGCTACCCCGGCGAAACCGACGCTGAATTTGAAGGCCTCTGCCAGTTCGTGCGCGATCTCGAATTTGACCGCGTAGGCGCGTTCAAATATTCCTATGAAATGGGGACACCTAGCGCCCTACTGCCGGATCACGTGCCGGATGATGTGAAGGAAGCCCGCTACAATACCCTGATGGAGCTTCAGCAGAATATCAGCCTGAAGAAAAATCAGGCGTTGGTCGGCAAAACGCTGAATATTCTGGTTGAAGGCCACGGCACGCCCGAAGATGAAGACGGTGAAGCGATGGAAGGCGCGCTCAGCTTAGGCCGCAGCTACCGTGATGCGCCCGAAATTGATGGCTATGTCATCGTTGAAGGCGAACTACCCGTAGGTGAAATCGTGCCTGTACGGGTGACCGGCGCCACCACCTATGACTTGATCGCCACCGCCGAGATTGGCGCGCCCATCATCATCCAGCCCGGCACCCGCTACGGCGAAGGCATGATCGGCTCGAATTGATCTATAATTAAGTACGTCAATGCAGGAATATGCTATGAGCGTACAAGCGCCTATACCCGTTGATTTGAGCAAGTACATTGCCACCGATCTTTTTGGTGAACGTCCTCACATTCGTGGGCGGCGTATTCCCGTGGCAACGATTGCCTACAGCGCCCGATCTCATGGCTGGACAAATGAGGAACTCGCGCATCAGTTTGATCTCAATGAAAGCGAAGTGCTGGCCGCGCTGCTGTATTACACCGAGTATCAAACTGAAATTGATGCATTAGAGGCAAAATATCAGAACGAGCTTGATGACGCTTTTGCGTCATTTGGGAAAAATGATTAGCTTCTATTTCGATGAACATATGCCGCGTGTGGTTGCTGAAGGGTTAGCTGCACGTGGCATTTCTGTTTATATGGCCTTTGATGCTGGCATGTCAGGGCATGATGATGATAGTCACTTGCGTTATGCCACTGATCACAACGCTGTTTTATTTACCCGCGACAAACCTTTCGCAGGGCGCATTATGAATTCAATGGATCATCATGCAGGTCTAATTTGTTGGACAGGCGCACAGGATGATTTTGGCGGCATGGTACGTGTACTCGCCCATTTTGCGGAGAATCAAACATCCGATGACGTGGTGAAGCGGGTTTTCTGGGTAAAAGCCTAAACACCCCTTTTCCTAAATCCCCCCTGACCCCTTGACAACCCTCCATCACTTCTCTAAACTAAGATCAACGGAACAGCAGAACCATTAAACCTCTGTTCTTCCGTTTTCGTCCCCGTAAGTGAAAGGCCTGACATGCGCTCCGCGCTCATCCGCTAACCGCGAATTTCTGAGCGATTTTTGATTCTGGAGGCATGTCAATTGCATACGCTGCTACTTCAACACGTATCCAAAACTTTTGGGCTGCATCCCATTTTGCAGCAAGTCTCGCTGTCGCTGCATTCTGGCGAGCGCATTGGCTTAGTCGGCGCGAACGGCGTCGGCAAATCTACCCTGCTCAAAATCATCACCGGCGAAATCCATCCGGATGAAGGGATTGTGCGTCTTGCGCCCAATGCAGCTTTAGGCTATCTGGCGCAGGTCATCGAAACTGCCGAAAGCCAGACGCTGGCCGATCTGATCGATCAATCCGTCGGGCAAATCCGCGCTCTCGAAAGCCAGATGCGCACCCTTGAGGCGCAGATCGCCGCCTTCACTGGCGATCATTTACAGGCGGCGCTGGAAGCTTACGGCGATGCGCAGGAACAGTTTGAGCGTTCTGGCGGCTATGATCTCGATGCTCGTATTAACGCGGTATTCGCCGGACTCGGCATTGACTATCTCACCCCTGATCGCGCCTTCATGACGTTATCCGGCGGCGAAAAGACTCGCGTCGGGCTGGCGCTGCTGCTCATCCAATCGCCCGATCTGCTGCTGCTGGACGAGCCGACCAATCACCTCGATTTTGCCAGTATGGCATGGCTGGAAAGCTATCTCGAAGGCTACAAAGGCGCGGCGCTGATCGTCTCTCATGATCGCCAATTTCTGAATCACGCCGTGAACGCCATCATCGAAATTGATGAGCATACCCATACCGCCAAACGCTACAGCGGCGGCTATGACAGCTACGCCCGCGCCCGCGAAGGCGAACGCCATAAATGGGCGCTAGATTACGCCCGCCAGCAAGAAGAAATCAAGGCGCTGCGCGAAGAATTAAAGGTCGGTGCGCGCCGCAATAATAACTACCGCGCCCATACCGATAATGATAAATTCGTCCGTAATGGCAAAATTGCCACCCATGAAGGTACGCTCTCAAAGCGTGTGCGTTTAGCCGCCGAAAAGCTGGCGCGGATCGAAGCCGATCCCATTCCGCGCCCGCCCAATCCCTTGCATTTTCAAGGCGAGTTTGATGCCGCCGCGCTTGCCAGCCGCCAGCCGCTGGCCTTAGAGAACATCAGCAAGTGCTTCGGCCAGCGCATGATCCTCGAAAACGTCAGCCTAACCTTACCAACCGCTTCACGAACCCTCATTCTCGGTGAAAATGGCGCCGGTAAAACCACGCTGCTTAAGATCATCGCTGGACTCGAATCGTTCGGCGGCGGCGCCCGCCATGTCAACCCCGCAGTCAAGATCGGCTATCTCGATCAGGAAGCGGCAGAACTCGATCCCGCGCTCACGCTCTTTGAAGCTTACCGCGCCGGATTACCTCAGCCTGATCAGCCCTTGAAAGCCCTGCTCTTGAACATGGGATTATTTCGCTATGACGAACTCGAAAAGCCCGTCAGCGGCCTCAGCGCCGGCCAGAAGCGTAAGGTACAGTTGGCGAAGTTAATCGCCGGCGGCGCAAATCTGCTCATTCTGGACGAGCCGACCAATTACCTCAGCTTTGATGTGCTGGAAGCTTTTGAAACCGCCCTGCTCACCTTCCCCGGCCCGATCATCGCCGCCAGCCATGACCGCCGCTTCATCTCCAAATTCAACGGCGACGTATGGGAACTACGCGCTGGAAAGTTGGTAGGCGCAAACATTCAGGCATTAGAAGTTCAACCCACGTACTGAAAAACAGGGCGAAGCATACCCCATCCATTTGACTTAGGGACGCCTCTTGAGCGTCCCTATTGATTATCTTTACGGCCTTCCCGGTGGCTGCCCCCCACCCGGCCCGCCGCCTTGAGGTCTGCCGCCAAAGCCGGCTTCTGTGGTCTCTGCATTCAAGTCCAGCCCGATATAGAAATTGGCAATATAGCCACCTTCTTCCTCATCAGGATTTTCAACCACATCCAGCGTCAGCAAGCCTTCACTGCCCTGAAAGATATTGTCATCTTCGTTCAGGGTATCGCGGTAGCCTTTTTCAGCATACGGTGACTGCGCATGCACAATATCGGTCAGGGCTTCATCGAAGAACAATTGCGACGTGAACTCGTACCCTGCATCCGATTCAGGATCGGTACGCATTTTGAAATGGATGTGAGTCGTGCGTCCCGAATACCAGCCGGGATAGACAGTGATGAACTCCGCAAGACCATCTTCGTCCGTCACCTGATACCCACGCAGCCAATTCTCACTGGAGGTATTGAACCCCGGATCGGATACGCCGGAATAAACGCCGAGTGCGTCGCAGTGCCATACATCAACCTGCACCCCTTCAAGCGGTGCACAAATGCCGTCGGTAACATCCGTGACATGAAAGAGCAGCTTGAGCAGCGCACCTTCTTTGAGCGAACCATCGCCCATCACACGAATATCCGAACGGTTCAGCATCTCATCAACAAAATACGGCCCCTCAGTCAGCGCCGGCTTGACCACACAGGTTGGCACTGCCGTTGCAGAGGGGGTTGCTGTTCCTGCCTGCGCCGCTGCCAGACGCACAAATCCAGCACCAGCGATCAGGCCAGCGCTCGCCCCACCCAACAGCTTCAGAATCTCACGCCGTGTCAGCACCCGGCCAATCGGCTTGTCGTCGTCGTGCAGTTCCATAAATCTACCCTCACTCAATTGCCTGTTAAATCATATTGTCTGCCGATGAGAATGAGATTAAGCCTGACGTGTTAAGAAATCAGGCATCATTCGTAAACTGTGTGTAAACGAG
>DAOTUZ010000149.1:0-6779 GCA_034437295.1 Anaerolineae bacterium
GCCATATGGGCTTCATCGTCCTCGGCATCTTCGCGCTTAATGCTGCTGGTATTCAAGGCGCGATTATTCAGATGGTCAATCACGGCGTCAGCACTGGCGGTCTCTTCTTCATCGTCGGCATGCTCTATGAGCGCCGTCACACCAAAGAACTGTCGGCGTTTGGCGGTCTCTGGAAATCAATGCCGCTGCTGGGCGCTATTTCGCTGGTGGTGGTGCTCAGCAGTATGGGCATGCCCGGCTTAAACGGCTTTGTCGGTGAATTTACCATTTTGCTTGGCGCTATCGGTAGCACCGTTCTTGGCTTATTCTACGCGCTCCTTGCCGCCCTTGGCATCATTCTGGCAGCCATCTATATGCTCTACTTCTTCCAGAAAATCTTCATGGGCGAGTTGAGTAAAGAAGAAAACAGGCATCTGCCGAAGCTTGAGTGGAATGAAATTGCTGTGTTGGTGCCTATTCTTGTCCTCATCGTGCTAATCGGTATACAACCGTACATCTTCATGAAGCCATCTGATACTACCGTTGAGCACCTTGTCACACAGGTTGCGCCTGAAAATGCTGTAACCACTATCGCTCAACTGCCGGAAACGCAGTCGGGCGACTAAGGGGATACATTCATGCTTGAAATTCCTTCGCTGGAAAGTCTCAATATAGGCGCTGCGCTGCCCGCGATCATCGTGGCAGCGTGGGCCTCTATTCTGCTGCTCATTGACCTTGCCATCCCCAAGCACCGCAAACAGATTACGGCGTGGCTGGCGGCGGCTTGTCTTGTCGTCGCATTTGTCGCTAACTTGCTCGTCTATAACCAGACCGGCGACAGCTTCTTAGGTATGTACGTTGCTGATCAGTTCACCGGCTTTCTGAATCTGGTTGTTCTGGCGACAGCTTTTATCACCATCATGTTGAGCATTGACTACATCCGGCGTGTTGAAATTGAACGCGGTGAATATTATGTCTTGCTCTTGTTTGTGACGGCTGGCGCGATGTTCATGGTCGCCGCCAACGACTTGATTATGATTTTCGTGGCGCTCGAACTGCTCAGTATCCCGCTCTATGTGCTGGCGGCCTTCCGCGCACCAGATTTGCGCTCTGAAGAAGCTGGCTTGAAATACTTCTTGCTCGGCGCTTTTGCCAGCGCATTCTTCGTGTTTGGCGCGGCTATGGTCTACGGCGCAACCGGCACCACCAACCTGAATGAGATTTATCACTCGGTTGCTGCTGTCACTGCCGCCAATGACAGCTTGCAGTATTTCCTTGTGTTAGGCGCTGGTCTGCTAATCGTCGGTCTGGGCTTCAAGGTTGCAGCGGCTCCATTCCATGAATGGACGCCAGATGTTTACGAAGGCGCGCCAACTCCCATCACCGCTTTTATGAGCGTCGCCGCTAAAATCGGCGGCTTTGGCGCGCTGCTGCGTATCCTGATCGTCGGTATGTCCTCGCTCACCTTCGTTCAGGGAGACCCCGCCCTCTGGCAAAACGTGATCGCGCTGATTGCCGCCTTGACGGTCATCATCGGAAATATAGTCGCCGTTGCGCAAAATAACGTGAAGCGTCTGCTGGCCTATTCCTCAATCGCCAACGCCGGTTATGTCATGATGGCCGTTGCCGCCGCAGGCACGCCCGGCGTAGAAAATCAGGCGGCGCGTGCTGCCCTCATCTATCTCGTTGCTTACATGTTCACCAACCTCGGCGCGTTTGCCGTCGTGATCGGCGTCGAGCGAGTGAAAGGCAGCTCTGATCTCGAAGATTTTATCGGCCTCGGCAAATCACGACCAGTGCTAGCGGCCATGATGGCTATCTTCATGCTCAGCCTCACCGGCGTGCCGCTCACCAGCGGGTTCATCGGTAAGGCTTTCGTCTTTTCTGCCGCTTTGAATGCTGGTCTGGTCTGGTTAGCGATTATCGGTGTGATCACCAGCGTCATCAGCGCCTACTATTACATCCGTATCATCGTCAACATGTATCTGCGCGACGACGAAACTGCCTCTGACGATCCCACGCCGGGCTATACCCCGAATGTACACTGGGCGACGGCTATCGCTTTCGGCGGCACCATCCTAATTGGTATACTGCCCATTCTCATCACTGGCCTAACCGATAACGTTGCGCTGGTGGCTGCCATCATTCCCTGACCACTTTAAGAAATTGTATCTGTCTAACTGTAAGAGGGGCGAACCGCCCCTCTTTTGATAAGTAGAAAAAATGACGGGCAGCGCCCTTGACCCCCACGCAAATCTAGCGAAGCCTGATGGGGCGAGCCTCGATACGCCTCACCTGAAACCTGCCCCTGTCTCTAACGCAAAAATAGGCTTCTTCTTCATCGCCGTTGCTGTAGCCGGCTATTCATGCCTGCCCATTTTCACGGAAATTTTGCTCAATGCCGGGTTGAAACCTCTGGATATTGCCGTCTGGCGCTATGCGTTAGCCGCGCCCCTGCTCTGGTTGCTCGTCTGGTTTATCGGGCGCGGCGCGAAGCCGATCGATCCCGGGCAGCGGCTTCCCCGAAAAATGCTGTTTTTGATGGGGGTTTTGCTGGCCGTTGCCGCGCTTAGCGCATTCTTCGGCCTTGAACTCATCCCCGCCGGAACTTTCGTCGTCATCTTCTATACCTATCCAGCCATCGTCGCCCTGATCATGCTGTTTCTAGGTGAGCGAATGTCCGGTTGGGGCTGGTTTGCGGTGCTGCTTACTCTGGTTGGGGTAGGGCTAACTGCGCCGGATTTTAGCGCCGGCTTGACCGGTGATAACTTTACCGGTGTAATGCTGGCGCTGTTCAATGCGCTGATCAACGCGGTCTATTTCATCCTTAGCGGGCATATCTTGCGCGGCAAAACTCGCCTGATCGCCGCCAGCGCCTTCGTTTGTACTGGCGCCTTGATCACCTTAGCCGCCATCGCCCTCTTCAACGGTATTCAACTGCCGCCCACCGCCTCCGCATGGCTGGCGCTGCTTGGCTTGGCGGTCATCAGCACCATTCTTCCGGTCTTTTCCGTCAATCGCGGCATCCAGCTTTTGGGTGCATCCCGCGCAGCAGTCGTTGGCTCATTTGAACCGCTGTTAGCGGCGCTGCTGGCGATGATCTTCCTTAACCAAACCATGCTGCTAATTCAATGGGTGGGCGGAATCGTCATTGTCATCAGCGTGATCATCCTGCAAACGCTGGGCGCTCGGCAGCCCATAGCCCCGGTCACCAGTATCACCGCTGGCGAATAACTCAGCGGTTTCTAATGTTAAACCAATCTGATACTGACGTTCTTCCGACATCTTCTAGTTAAGCTGAATATTGCCCGTCATAGTAAATGGGTGCTGTGCTTGGGCAGTAAATTATGACGTTCTTTTGAAACTTGACGCCCCGAAAACTGGACTGGTGAATCCCGATGCGATTAATTTTAGCGGTGCTTGCTAAGTATAAATTCTCAAGGAATAATTGAGGTCGCTCAACATCCGGTCATAATCTTTATTTTTGAGCGCCCTAAACCGACGGTTTCTTTACTGCAAGCCTGCCTTAAACGATTTAGTCTTTAATAAAGAATATACTTGTGATAAAATTCATTATATCGTCTATGTGAATATAGTTGTAAACGGTAAATCCAATGGTACAGACGACTCAACTCCGCTTTAATGGTTCAGTATGGTGTAATCTTGATATTGCCCTGCGGAATCTTGACCAGTTGTTTGGCAGTATTGCACAGCCGCAGGGACTGACCATTATTGAATGGTACATTTTGCGCGCCCTGTATGAACGCGATGGGCAGCATGCCTCCGAACTGGCGCGTGCTGTAGGCCGCGCAGCCACTTCATTCACCCCGAATCTGGATAAACTTCAGCAGAAGGGGCTAATTGAACGCCATCCCGATCCGACAGATCGCCGCGCCGTTCACATTTACCTAACTCGTGATGCTGAAAAGCTGCGTGAAGAAGTCGTTTCCACCGGCGCCATGCTCGATAAGCAGATTCGCGCGCTTTTTGACAGTGACGACTTTGAAACTTTCCTGCGCATCTTGACCACCTTGCAAACACTGGAGCCAGATTACAGCGGTGAGGCCATCACCCCCGCAAACCATAAGGGCAAATTGACGACTGTCGCCATGAACGGGCACGGGCGCAACTAGGTGCGCTTGCAGTATTACAGTATCAGATCGTCTGAAATCGCCGGAAAGCGCTGATCTTCCCGGCGATTTTTGATTTTGGGGTAGGCCAGAATCCCTTGCGCAGATGCGGCGAATCCGGTCTACTTCACGGATGATCTGCCCGTAAGATGAGGAAGCATAAACCATGCAACCGCTCACCCCACAAAATGTACAGGCCGTCATTGATCGGGTTTCCCCCGGCACACAGATCGTCTTCTTTGAGACCACCACCGGCACATCGCAGCAGGCCGCAGATAACATCGGCTGCCAACTGGGGCAGATCGTGAAAAGCATCTGCTTCCTGATTGAGCTGGAAGATCGCCGCGAGCCGATTATCGTGCTGACCAGCGGCGATCAGAAAGTAGATGATCGTAAAATTGCGGAAATCTATGGGGTGGGGCGTAAGAAGGTCAAGACCGGTACCGCTGATGAACTGATCGAGATTTACGGCTACGCCCCCGGCAGCGTGCCGCCTTTCGGCCACCGCCAGCCCATCAAGACTTACATTGACCAGACCCTCAGCCGTTGGGATCAACTCTACGCCGCCGGCGGCGACCACAACGCCATCTTCCCCATTACCTTGGCCGTTCTCGTCAGCGCAACCGGCGGCGAAGTCAGGGATGTGGTCAGAGAATTGGATACGTAATATCACGTATAATAGAGGTGAATGGATTTAAGGGTATGACCGATGACCGTGACCGAGATTCTGGAACAAGCGCAATTACTTACGCCTCAGGAGCGGAAAGAGCTGGTGAAATTATTGGTTGATTCGCTGGATATCCCTTCTCTGCCTAAAGCTTCAACGCTAAAAACTGGGGCGGAAATTGCCGCAATATTAGAGCAAATGGATCCAATTGAATTTGTTGATCCAGAGATTACTGATCCTACGGAGTGGGTGAAGGCGCAGCGTAAAAAAGAAGCAGACCGCCTAAAACCCTACTGGAATGGTGAAAAGTGACGGTTGCGATACTGGATTCAACCGCCATCATCCATGTTTTTCGAAAAAATCGCGCAGCTTTGAATTGGTTTGGAACTCAACAGGTTGTCTATTCCATCACACCAATTACGTGGATGGAAGTGATGCTAGGCGCTCCAAACAAACGCGCTCAGGAGGAAACGCTTGATCTGCTAAATGGATTTGAGATGATACATTTGGTCAAGGCAGATCAGGATTGGGCGATGCAGCAAATGCAGCGGTTGCGGTTTAGCCATGGCGTGGGTGTGATGGATTGCTTCAACGCATCGGTGAGTAATCGGCTAGGCGTCCCAATTTATACGGATAATGTAAAAGACTTCCTGAAGCTACTTCCCGCCAATTTAGTCCTCAAACCATACTAACTTGTATATGCAGAGGCAGGATATTAAGCCATGATCGATAAACATGCCGTTATATTGCCAGAATCCCTCTATGAGCGGCTTGAAGCTGAGGCCAAACGCCAGCAGGTTGAGCTAGATGCCTTGGCAGCCGAAGCCATTGAAGACTATCTCGACTTTGAAGAGACGCCTGATGAAGAGATTGCGGCGGGCTTTTTACAGGGCTGGCATGAAGCCATGACCGGGCAAACACGTTCCGCTGAAGAAGCCTTGGCGGAAATACGGCAGAAGTTAGAACATGACCCTAAAGGTTGAGTTCACCCCGTATTTCGAAAAGAGCCTGCTGAAATTAGCGCGCCGCTTTCCAACAGTTCTTGATGATCTGAACGGGTTGATTCGTCTCATCGAAACTGGAAATACTCCCGGCGATAAAATACCTCATATTGAATACAGCGTTTTCAAAGTGCGGTTGCCCAATCGCAGCGCCCGCAAGGGTAAAAGTGGTGGTTTTCGCGTCATTTACTACGTACAAACTGCCGATTTAACGGTGATGATCACCATCTATTCTAAATCAGATCAAACCGACATATCTCCTAACCAACTGCGCGCTTTAATCGAAGAATACCAGCGAAAGTAACCTTTACAGCTATAACGCCATCTTCCCCATCACCTTAGCTGTTTGGGTCAGCGCAACCGGCGGCGAAGTCAGGGACGTGGTGAGGGAATAGAATTTTTTATGAAATTCCCTTAGCTCGCGCAATCGCGCAGGCTTGTTCAATCGAAATCATCTTCAAAACTACCTTTCACGCGCATCATATTCCTTTTGCAGGTATTTCGGCGCAGCGCCACGCCACGTCTTCTCAAATAGAAAGCGAAAGTGTTCAAAATCCACCATTCCCAGGCGAATCAGCAGAAAAGGCCGCCCGAAGTAGCGGTCATGCGCGTAAAACGTTTCCGGTTCGGCATTCAGCAAAAAACCGCGATCAGGCTCTTCAACCCGCAGCACAAATGATTCGTTATCGTCAAAGATGCGCCCGACATATTTCTTTCGAATCATGAACGTAGGCTGTCCGCGATAGACGCCTTCATCCACGCCGGGAAAAGAGCGCGCAATCTCACAGGCTTGTTCAGGAGAGAGCATATTCAGTTTCACCCTAGGATGCAGAAGAAAATTACCAGACGATACTAACCACATTAGCTAATGCAATCTGGCTGTCTGATGTGATGAGTGGTGCCTTTAGTCGCCGCGCAAGCCCTGCAATAATGCGGTCATGCATCTCTAGAACGGCGACATCCTGGGCAAATTCCAATATGTCATTTGGCTGTAGGGGAACA
>DAOTUZ010000150.1:0-14861 GCA_034437295.1 Anaerolineae bacterium
CAACATCGGCAAGGTTTGACGTATACCGCCGATGATATAAGGCCATGAGGCCGGGAACGAGACCACTCAAGCCATTGCCGATCTGCCAGTTCAGGAAGTATGTCGCTGTGAGGATTGCGAGATTTGTACTGTAAACCGCGCCAGAATCTGGCGGCAGAGGAACATTGGCATTCCACAAATCAAAAGCCAAATTACCAAACATCCCGGTCACGAATCCAACAATTGGCCCATAGATAAAGCCAAACAGGATAGGAATTGCCACCGCCGGCCGAATGTCTGCCCCTGCGAAATTTGCGAAGAAGGTTGAGCGTGAAAGTACAGCGTAGAGAATGATTCCGGCGATCATCGCCAATAATTCGCGACGACCTATCTTCAATGATGCATTTTTGATGCCGACCATAACGATGACTACCCTTACAGCGTGCGGGTTAGGCTGCGGAAAAACCACTCCATGAGGAACATAATAACACAATTACGGCGCAGACATCATAAGGCCACTCCCCGTAATAAAAAATCTGCCGTAGGGGCAAAAGCCAAGATGTGCGGCGACTTTTAATGACGCCGCGTTCGTCACTTCGGAATCGTATTGAGGAATCCAATCTGTGTTGGCGAGAATCCATTCGGTAATTTTCATGCCTAGATAGCGACCAATTCCCCTCGATCTGTAGTTCTCCAGAGTATCTAGAAAAACCTCTGCAATCGTGTTTTCCCAGATGCGAGTCGTGCCTACAGCAACCAGCGTACCGCCATCGAAGCACCCGATCGCGTAGGGGAAAAGATCTGGCTGCGTCAGCGTATATTCAGGTGACAATGAGAACTGCTGCTTAAATATCTGTAAATTAGATTCATCCTCTTCACGCAATACTTTTAGCTGAATAGGAATGTCTGGCTGCGCAACTAACCCTTCTTCGCTGAGGTGGTGGAGAATACTGGGGCCGTAGCTACTGTTCAAATTTAAATTAGAGCACAATTTGTGCAGCCGACTCTCCTTCTCAATATCACTTAGTTCTGGATCGTCGGCCACCGCAACAAAGTCAAAACCGAGATGGTGAGGTAAACCCTCTCCAATCGCAACAACCCATGCCTGCTTTTTAATGGCGGTGATACCCCTTTTATGCGATGTCTTGAATACAAGTGGAAAAGGGGTATTGAGTTGCAGCACACTGCACCCTAGAAGTGCGGCCCAATACTGGTCAATGCGTTGTAGGTGGCTCACTCTTTGGATCTTCCTTTGGTGTATCAGCCCCCATCAGCGCCGCAAGCGGGTCTTGTTTTCGGCGGCGGGGCAGCCCGGTCAGCAGCGAATCAATAGCCTCCCCATCATTTTGTATAGAGGAAGGCAACGATTCGCTTACCACTGGAAACTCTGACTGGGAAGGTGGCATTACGGGCTGCTGCGCTGGCTTAGCAACCGTCCCGTTATCAATGAGCGAGTCCAGTATGCTTGCGGCCTTACCGCGCACTTCGCGGGCTTCTAATGCGCTTGCTGAATCGCGCTTGCGTCGTTTTAACCGCCAGTTCAACATGCTCGCATCATAAAACGAAGCAATGCGCGATGCCGAAAGCAGCGCCACTGCTGCCGCCGCGATTGCAACCCCTAGATAGAGATTGCGCGCATTTTCCATAGCGATCGTGCCGTTGCCAACCGCGATCATAGTCGAACCAATGAGTACGCAGCTAAGGATCGAACCCACTGGGTAGAGATAGCCATCCATAAAGGCGCTTACACGCCCACGCCTCTCATCTGGCACCAACCCTTGAAATGCTTTTATAGACGGTTCATCAAGACCAACTTTGGCGACGCGCACGATGTAATTGCTTATAACCACACCCACAATGCTTGGAAACAGAAAAGCAAGCGTTAACGCCGAGAGCATTGCCGTAGGGAGGGTAAGGAAAATATGTTTAAACCCTGCGCGGTTGAGCAGCCACGCGGCGACAAATCCCTGAACGAGCAGCAACCCTATCGCCACCACGATCTTAAAAGTTCCATAAAAAGTTTGTATATCGCTGCCTGTGGTGAAATGCACCGATACGTTGTATAGGAAATCGAACTCAATGGCATTCAAGCCAATACCGAGCAAAATCATGGCAAGCGTTAGATAGCGGAAGATCGGCACTTCACGAATGAACTCGATGCCTTCTCGAAGCGAGTCGAAGAGCCTTTCACCGACACGAGCCTGGCGATTAGACACATTCACACGATTCATTGAGAGCATCAGCAGTATGCCTGCTCCAAGCAGCACTACGACGTTAAAGAGCAGTAGGCGATAGCTCGTTCCCGCAATTTGTGCCATTCCCGCAGCAATGCCATTCCCAACGATACCACCAGTAAAAATGGCTATCCCCAGTAGGGGAAACAATCGCTTGGCTGCCGCTACCGAAAACATATCATTGGCTAATGCCCATATCAATAATGGGAATAACAGCCATTGTTGATCGTTCACTACCAGTAAAACGCCATAACCAAATGCGCCTTGCTCAGTCGTGAATAGGCCGAACAGTCCTAGATAGATCGCTACAAAGACAAAATAGACAATTACAGCCAACCGACCGCGACGTGTCCTATCCACAAAGAGCGAATAGATTCCAGAAGTGATAATCACTATTGCCATGTCAATTGCCCAAACCAACACAATCTGTGACACGCCAATATTGCTAATGAAGCCGCTTGTGGCAACGACTTCATTAGATTCAAGAATCATCGAATTGAGAAAAAACAGGACGCCCAGCAGTAAGAATCTGCCGCGCTCGTCGGGCATAATACGGTTGAGGAAGGTCATGGGCTTACTTCATCAGACCCCGGCGGAATTCAATCTGGCTCACCACTGCCGCATTCAGACTTGACTTCACCAGAGCCATAACGTCTGCTGTTGCAAAGTTATCTGTGCAGACCACAAGGTCTACGGTGGCGAAACCATATTCAGGCCATGTATGTACTGAGAGGTGAGAAGCGCCTACAATCACCATTGCTGTGATGCCATAGGGATCAAATTGATGTGAAATTTGTTTAAAGACTTCTGTATGGATGGCGTCAGCAATATCAGAGAGGAGCTTTTCTATCCGTTCGAGATCGTTCAAAACATCGAACGGACATTCTGTGGCCTCTAATATGATATGTCGGATAAGATACTGCTGGTCGATCTCATGGGCAGGGGAGGTAGGTTGAGTGTTCACGACGGACTTTCGATATTTATCGACTAGACTTCACTGATTATAACTGCAAAGAAGTACATTTCGTTGATAATACAATAAATCTTCAGATTTTTTTCATCCTAGAATATCCGGTACTTTTCGCTTTGTAGAGAAGGTCAGATCAAATGGAATCGCTCATAGGCATCGCAGCGATTTTCTTGTTTGTTTTTGTTAACGGGTTTTTTGTTGCTGCCGAATTTGCGTTTGTTGGCGCACGACGGACGCGGATTGCCCAGCTTGCAGCAGAAGGTAATGTTAATGCGATTGCGGCAGAGAAGGCAATAGGGCATCTTGACAATTACATTGCAGCGACACAGCTCGGTATTACTTTAGCAAGTCTGGCTCTCGGTTGGCTTGGCGAGCCTGCCATTGCGCACCTTCTCGAACCATTGCTTGGTTCAATCTTACCCGGTTCTGCCGCAGAAACCTTGAGCAGGACAATCTCAGTAGTTATCGCATTTTCGTTAGTAACCACGCTTCACATTGTGTTAGGAGAGCTTGCCCCAAAGGCAATTGCGCTTCAACGTCCAGAGGCCACCGCGCTGGTTGTCGCTCGCCCCACGATATGGTTCTATGTGTTATTTCGACCTATTATCAGGCTGATGAATGCCATTGGCAATGCGGTTGTACGCTCCCTTGGTTTTGAGCCAGCAGGCGAACATGCTCATGTTCATTCTGCCGAAGAACTAGAAATGCTCGTTCATTCCAGCACTGAAGCAGGGATCTTGCAGCAAAGCGAAGAGCAGTTATTGCGCCGTATATTTGACTTCAGCGATATTCATGTTGAAGAAATTATGCAACCACGTGTAGATATTGATGCCTTCCCAATCAGAGTCCATATCCCCGAACTTGTAAAGCAGGTGAGAGAACAACACCATACCCGTTATCCGGTCTATAAAGAGGAAATTGATCGGGTGGTTGGAATTTTACATACCAAAGATTTATTCGGGGCGTTGGTTATGAATCCCGCCTTACTGACGCAGGGAGAACCGTTCGACTTAAGCGCAATAATACGGAAACCTCTATTTGTTCCGGAAAGCAGCAGCCTAGATAAAGTGATGGATCTTATGCGCCGTTCCAAAACACATCTGGTAATTGTTGAAGATGAATATGGTGGCACGGCTGGCATCGTCACACTGGAAGACATTCTCGAACAGATTGTTGGAGATGTGCAAGATGAATTTGATATTGACGAGGACATTCAAACCGATGGTTCAGACATATTGATGGATGGATCGATGAGTATGAATGAATTTATTGATTTATATGGCGATCCTGATCGGGAATACGAGTCTATTACAATAGGCGGCTATATTGCCGAGACTCTGGATCGCATTCCAGTTGTTGGCGATGCTATAAAGTTTGGTAGTTATACGCTGCGGGTTGCAGTGATGGATGGATTGCGCGTTGAAAGGGTAAAGGTGAGCATTGAGGGCAGTTAGCTCAAGTTGAGATACCGCCATGTCGCAATCAAATTTGCTGCAATCCGTTCAATAATGAGCTGATCCGTCCAATAACAGAGGTGCGAAAGCGGATTCCAGCTTTGCATAAAGCCCCCAACATTCACTTCTACATCCTGCGTAATTGCACTCGCGTAATGTTTGTTTAGCGACTTCAACGGATACGCTACGACATCATCAGCATCGTAAAAATTCAACCATTCGCCGGGCAGAAACGCAAAATGCTCGCGAAGGGCGGGAGACGGTATAGAAATTGGCCGGCCAAATTCGCGATACCGTAGGCTCCATAACGCAATCGGACTTCCCATGGTGAAGAAGCTCGTCAGTGTTTCTCCCTTTTCCAACGGTGTATTAGACATGAATGCGCGTACTTCATCGCTGATGAGATGTTTTTCCGCGTCCATCTGTAGATCATAAATGAAATTACTAGCGATTATTGTCCCCAAACTATGCCCGACGATAATTAGCGGAGCATCCGGGCCAGCCTCAACGGCCAGTAGTTGCATTGTTTCAGCCAGAACAGAATGAATTGCATCATACATTTTTCGGTCATTCGGAGTAGGCTGATAGGCAATTGCATCTGCCATAAAGTCCACTAGAAACCGCCGCAGCTTCAGGAAATCGAGTTCGCCACCTTCCAAAACACGCTGCCACAGGCGATCTTCCTCAATCTGCGTGACCGGCGCCCAATAAGCAGATTCGATGACTAGATCATCGCCACACTCAGGACGACATCGCTCAAACAACATTTTAGTGAGCTGAGCAGCAAAATCGGGAGTCTGTTTGCCAACACCATGAATGACCATCACCGCAATTTTCCGCCCCATAGCACATCCCCCTAAAGATGAACTTTTCCGGTTACCTATTGCCTGTACGCATTAAACTCCGCTATCCTTGCGCTGTCAAACATTCTAAACGCTAAAATATGCCACCTCTTGTATTAAATACACCATTGTTAGAAGCACTCCTCAGCCGCGTACCTGAAGGATTCATTCATACCAGTACCCTGTTGCAGCGATTTCGCGGGCTTCAGCGTAGGCAGCTTGAACACCTTGCCTCGGATGCTATCGGTTTTGATGGAGAGTATTTTTATCTCAAAACCCGGGCAACGCCGGAAGTGATTGCGGCGACGAAATCTTGGGCGCGACCGCAGCTTCCCAATATGCGCCATGACGGTATCGTTACCGGCGAAACCATGATGGATCTAGAAGCTGCGCGAAAGGCACTCAAACCTAAGCGGTTGACGAAGATTGAAAAACTCGTCCTTGATTCCCTAAATAGCAATCCGCCTTACCTCGATCTCTCTGAATTAGCTGTTAAACACGACTCGTTAGATCGGCTGTTTGAGGCGGGTTTCCTACGTAATTCTGAAGACTTTTATTATGACCCGCTGAAATATAGCGAAGCAAGTGTTCTTGAAGCGGCGCGGCGCAGGCGAATTTCTCGGGTGAGTGATGAGGTTACAGCGCGTCTTCAAGAACGGCCGGGTTGGGCAGCGCCGCAACAAGAAGTTATCAATCTCGTTGGCGACGATGGGTTAAAAGAGCTGCTCAGTTTTGGCGCTGTCTCACGATTTAGCGTACCTCTGAAGGTGCCGCCGTATTCAGAAACATGGGTTAGGCTGAAATCTGGAGATTTTCAGGAGGCGCAGTCCGCCGCGCTCGCTGCTACACAGACTAGCGACGAAGCGTGGAAAGAATTTCTCCCGCATGTGGGGGATGTGCTTCGTGATCCCCAGAAATCTGGTGAAACTGCGCGCGGGCAGGTCGTTGCGCGTACATATACAGTGGCTGGCGCTGCGAAACGACTGATGCTTAGGCCAGAAACAATTACACGTGCGCTCAACGAGGGATTACTGACGCCATTTACTGACCCCGAAAACACACAGCGAATCGCGGTATTCGAAATCGAATCTATCGCAAATACCGAATCGCGTTATGCCGCGCTTGCAGATTATGAAACAGTACGGGTGCGCGATATCGCCTTGGTGCAGGGTATTTCTTTCCCTAGGGTTCTTCGCAGGCTTCGTAAAGCTGGCTTGCGCCAGCCCCATGTACCATGGGGCGCAATTAAAGGAAGATGGGAACTGCCGGAGGCTTACAAAGAATTCCGGCAGCTACTTCGCGGGAAATTAGACGAAGCCCGGCGGGCCAAAGAAGCGCTGCGACAGCAAGAAGCGGCACAACTTGAAATTGACCGCCAGCGCCGCCGGGAATTGCGTGAGCGTCTTGTCGCTGCCTTTCCGACGTGGCAGCATGAGGGGCGCGGTGAGCAGCAAATTATCCTCCATGTAGGCCCGCCCAACAGCGGCAAGACGCATGATGCGTTACAGACCCTTGCCGCCTCAACTATAGGGTGGTATCTCGCGCCGCTGCGGTTGCTGGCTTTCGAGGTCTTTGAGCGCCTGAACCGTATGGGTGTCCGTTGTAACCTTCTGACTGGTGAAGAACGTGTTGATGTAGAAGGCGCGGGAATTACCGCCGCCACAATTGAAATGTTCAATCCGATGCGTAGTGGCGACTGTGTAATTATTGACGAAGCGCAAATGCTGGCCGATCCAGATCGCGGGTGGGCATGGACGCGCGCTTTAATGGAGGCGCAGTCTCCAATCATTCACGTAATAGCTCCGCCAACTGCACGTTCACTGATTGAGCAGATGGCAGCATCTGCCGCAATACCGCTTGTCGTCCATAAACATGAACGCCTTGCGCCAATTGGAGTAATTGAGCAGCCATGGAATCTTCGTAATCTGCCGGAACGTACAATTCTGGTCGCTTTTTCACGGCAGAATGTCTTGGAACTTAAGACTACACTCGAAAACTGGCAGCGGCAGGTTTCGGTTGTATATGGCAGCTTGCCGCCTGAAGTGCGCCGCAAACAGGCGGATCGCTTTGCCGACGGCCAAACCGAACTTTGTATTGCCACTGATGCCGTTGGTATGGGCTTAAACCTTCCAGCAGATAACGTTTGTTTTTACGAGGTGCGCAAATTTGATGGTCGTAATGTTCGCCTGCTTTCAGCAAGCGAAGTGCAGCAAATTGGTGGGCGCGCAGGTCGCTTTGGCTTGAGTCAGGCCGGGGCAGTGGGCGCATTGCGCCGTGAAGATTTAAATCAGGTACGGCGCTTGTTTTATGCGGCGCCTTCCGTTTTGACCCATGCCCGCGTGGCGCCTACTGTTGCTGATCTAGAAATGATACCCGGCACGTTATCTGAAAAACTCTCTGAATGGGCGGCCCTCAAATCAATTCCTGAAAGTCTGCGCGGCGCGCTTGAAGTAGCAGAGCTAGCAGAACGTGTTGAACTAGCAAAGATGCTGACACGCCGTGATGAGTCCGTTCTTGGGCTGGCGGCATCCTATCAACTCGTTAATGCTCCAACCCGCCAGAACAGCCGCGATTACTGGAAAGAATGTGCGCGAGCGATCATTGAGCGTAGGCCTCTCCCAATACCACCAGTCTCTTCCACGCATGTTACAGACAGCATTGATCTTGATCGGTTAGAAATGTATATCTCGTATGCTGATATTTATCTGTGGCTTTCTCAGCGGCGCGAGTTTGAAGACTATGCTCCGGATGCCTATGATGTGCGTTTTCAACGAACTGAATGGTCTGAGGCGATTGATCGTGCGCTGCTGCGCCGCCTAAAAACCCGTAAGCGCCGTCGTGAAAATGCGTGATTATGCTCATTGAAGCCGAAGTGACTGAAGGGCTAGAAGCTTTTTGCCGCGATGAAATAACCCGGCGTATGGGGAAGCAAGCCCGTTTTCCAAAACAAAGTCAAGGGAAAGGGGCGCTTCGCTTTGAGATGGTTGGTGATGTGCGCGCCTTATTTCAACTGCGCACCGTCGAATCGCTATTTCTGGTTGAGCATTTCGATATTCCCCGCCCGAAGGCGCTGCTGGGGGATGCCCACTTCAAGAGGCTGATCGCCCAGATTGAGCGCGCCCTAAAAGTTGGAAAGCAGCAGTTTCACAGCTTTTACGTCTCTGCGGCCGGCTCAGATTCAAGTGTTATGCAGCGCATTCGTGCTGAAATTGAGGCTCGCACAGGACTCAAGGATTCTAGCGCTGGCGATCTGCAAATACGCATTATCCCTGCAAATGCCGCGAGTGGCTGGGAAACGCTGGTGCGGCTGACGCCCCGCCCACTTTCAGCCCGCAAGTGGCGCGTTTGCAATTATGATGGGGCGCTGAATGCAACGGTGGCGTCGGTGATGGTCAGTTTGACCCGACCACAACCGGATGATGTATTTGTTAACTTTTTTTGCGGATCGGCAACACTGATGATTGAGCGCGCCGCACTCAATTCTGCCGCTGTAATCATGGGCATTGAGCAATCGCCTGAAGTCATTCGCTGTGGCTTGCAGAACCTTGAAGCCGCGGCAGCGCAATCCACCTATATTATCGGAGATGCCCGGCATTCACCGCTCAAAGAGGGGAGCGTAACAGCACTTACCGCAGATTTACCATTTGGTCAGCGCGTAGGCAAACACAGCGAAAATCTCGATCTCTATCCAGCCTTTTTGATCGAAGCGGCAAATGCTGCGCGAAAAGGGGCTATTCTAACGGCGCTGACGCACGAGGTGCGATTGATGGAAGCCAGCATCCGCGCAAATAAACGCTGGAGCCTTGAGCAAACGATACCGATAAATTTACGCGGTTTGCATCCCCGAATTTATGTTTTGCGGCGCGTTTAACTAGTTGAGTGAAAACGTGCTGTTGCTTTCTGGCGTGTGATCTTGCAGCATCAGCGAAAGTAAGGTCACTTCCTTGCGATACTGATTGCTCACGGTGTTGACCAATTTATCAGCGTGATCTTCTTCCAGTAACAATTGTTTCTCTTTAGAGTCTATTTTGAGTAACGATGCCCCAAAATAAGCAAGCTCAATGGGATCTTCTGGAAGGTCACTTACGACAGCGCTCTTATTCTCTGCCTTTTGTGACAAATCCAGATAGCGTGTAATTCTGCTTGCCAGCAGTCGTATGCTTTGCGCCAGATGAGCACTATCCTCCGGTGGTTCCAACTGCAAGAAATCTACCTCACCGACGAGATAGGGTTCGGAATGATCAAAAGCCATTACGTTGAAGCGATCCTTCCCGAATGCCAGAATGTTCATCCGGCCTAAACTAACAGGCTGTACCTGCGTGATCTCTGCCGTACAACCGATACGGTAGGTAGTCACCTTCTGCCCTATGTGATATTCCGGGGTACCTTCTTGCAATAGCAGAACGCCAAAAGGCCGCTTCTCGGCTAAACAGTGACCAACCAACAATTTATAGCGATCTTCAAAAATATGCAGCGTCAGCAGCATGCCCGGAAAAAGCACGGTGTTGAGCGGGAATAGTGGAAGTTTTCTCATGTGGGTAAATTCTTCAAGGATTTGCGCTGCTACGATGATACGCTGAAAATAGGATTTATATAAGCCAGTAAGCGGTGAAAACACCAGATACCGTAGGCTTTTCATTTCTGATTTTCTCCGAAAGCATACCTGATGGCAATCGTAACTACAATGACCACCGAGATCGTAGTTTGTGGGCAGATCACGCTAGATATCATTCCTGATCTGAGCCATGTTCCCCTAACAAATCTGCAAATTCCCGGCAGCTTTTCCCCGGCTGGATCACTCCGGATTGCCGCTGGTGGTTGTGTTGGCAACACCGGAATTGCGCTGCATAAACTCGGTGCAAATGTGCGGTTGATGGCTTATGTTGGCAATGATGTGGCGGGAAGCTTGCTTCGAGAAACGGTTGAGGCGCATTGTCCATCGCTAGGGCAAGGCATTGGCACAAAACGCAGCGGTGACAGCCCGTATACAATAGTCCTCTCGCCATCTCATATTGATCGCATGTTTTTACACAGCGCCGGGTTAAATCAATCATTTGGGATCAACGACATAGATTTTTCATCTCTAACTCCCCGGTCTATATTTCATTTTGGTTACCCAACTGTGCTTCCGCGTATGTACGCTGATAATGGCATCGAATTGAGCGATATCATGCGTATCGCCAGAGAATGCGGCGCTATAACCTCTATGGATCTCTCTATGCCAAATGCTGCCCCTGAAGCACAGTCCGATTGGCGAAATCTCCTGCGCACAACGCTGCCGTATGTGGATATTTTTATCCCCAGCCTCGAAGAGCTTGTTTTCATGCTTCGGCCTGATGTATTCAACAGTTCATTCATCGCCACAATTGACAGAAATTTTCTAGAATCGTTACTTGATGAGCTGCTTCATTACGGCGTTGTTATTGGTGGTATCAAGCTGGGTGAAGGTGGAATGATCGTCAAAGCATCTGATCAGAAACATTTAGGGGCTATTGGCGTTTCCGATTCAGCTGCTGGCGACATAATTTATCAACCCGCTTATGAAGTTACTGTAAGCGGAACAACCGGGGCAGGGGATTGCGCTTACGCGGGGTTACTATATGCGCTTGCCACCGGGGCTAATCTTGAAACTGCCGCAAAATTTGCTTGCGCTGTGGCGGCACATAGTGTCGAATCACCTGAATCAGCGGTGGGGTTGCCGCCAGCGGGAGTGATTTATGAACGAGTCATTTCCGGGTGGCGAACCCTACCGCCGATGTTTTAATCGGGATTGCTAGGTGTTTGCGCCGTACAATCCGGCTTCTTTGTTTTCAAGAATGGTCTCAATCCGCGCCATAATCTCGTCGGTTAGTGAAGGCAGTACATCCAGCGCCGTGAAATTTTCTTGTACCTGAGAAACTTTTGATGCGCCGGTGATAACCGTACTTACACGCGAATTTTTCACGCACCACGCGAGCGCTAATTTGGGCAGGCTGGTATTGAGTTCCTTCGCCAATTGCGCAAGCTGCTTGACTCTCTCAAGATTACGTTCCGCATCATCACCGGTCAGTTTCTCTTTTAACCATTCATAGCCGGGTAAATTGAAACGGCTGTCTGCGGGAATACCCTCATTATATTTGCCGGTTAGCAGGCCACTCGCCAGCGGCGACCAGACTGTTGTCCCCAATCCTAATGTATCATCGTTGTACAGGCGGGAATATTCCACCTCAACCCGGTAGCGATGGAACATGTTATATTCTGGCTGCTCCATAGTTGGCGGAATCAGGTTGTACTGCCGCGCAACCGCGTATGCCTCCATCAATTGCTGTGCCGACCATTCACTGGTTCCCCAGTAAAGCACGTCCCCCCGCCAGATCAGCTCGGTCATTGCCCGAACTGTTTCTTCAATCGGCACTTTGGCATCAGGACGGTGGCAAAAGTACAGATCAAGATAATCACATTGAAGCCGTTGAATCGCTTGATGACAGGCCTCATAAATGTGCTTGCGTGAAAGCCCGCGTTGAAGCCGTGAAGGTTTCTCCAGCGAGCCGAAGAATACTTTGCTAGAGACGATATAGCTATCACGCCGCCATCCAGACTTTGATAATGCTTCGCCCATGATGGTTTCGGCACGACCGCTGGCATAGGCTTCTGCGTTATCAAAAAAATTACAACCCGCATCATAAGCAGCAGCCATGAGTTCCAGCGCGGCGTTCGCGTCCAATTGATTGCCAAACGTCACCCATGCGCCGAAGGATAGGACGCTAACTTGCAACCCTGATTTCCCTAAACGACGGTATTGCATTATAAAGACCCTTTCTCCATCAATGTTCTTAATTTGGGCATGCTATGATGGGGTAAAAGGTTTATAACACGTCTGCGAAAATTCGTCGCTAATTCACAGTAACCCGACTTACTACTAAAGGTGGAAGCCCGATAAAATCGAGTTACCATTCGGCTATTTTGAGACACCACTGTACTGAAGGTGATGAATTGGACATTATGACGACTTCCGATATTGATCTTCGCTCACGCGAATTTCGTGCCAACCCGTATCCAGTATATGCGCTTCTACGCCAGCATACCCCCGTCATATTTCGAGATGAACTAGGTATGTGGGTGGTTAGCCGGCATCGTGATGTGGCGACTATGCTGCGCGATCGGCGCTTCGGCCGCAGCATTGACCATATTTTGACGCGGGAACAACGGGGGGTTCCGCCAAAACTACAGCACCGGCGAGCTTTTGACATGCTTAGCGAAAATTCAATGTTCGACAAAGAACCGCCAGACCATACCCGATTACGCGGATTGGTACAGAAAGCATTTACCCCACGCCGCATAGAAAGCTTGCGCGCCTTCGTTCAGCACGTTGCGGATGATTTGCTGGATCAGGTAGAGACAGCCGGCTCAATGGACATTCTGGCAGATTTCGCGGTGCCTTTGCCTGTTACTGTGATTGCTGAATTACTAGGTGTACCCGATTCAATGCACGACTCGCTGCGTGACTGGTCGCAAGCCATCGTCACCATGTTTGAGCTTGAACCAACATCTGAACAAGAGCAGGGTGCAATTCAGGCGGCGGCTGAGTTTGCGAGTTATTTACGTGAGGCGGCGGCGCATCGCCGCCAGCATCCACAGAACGACCTGATTTCCGCCCTTGTGGAAGCGGAAGAAGCAGGCGAACGCTTGACGGAAGATGAATTGATTGCAACCTGCGTTCTGTTATTGAACGCAGGTCACGAGGCGACGGTCAATCTGGTTGGCAATGGCTTGTATGCGCTGTTCCAGAATCCGGAACAACTCCGTTTATTACAAGAGAATCCCGGCCTGAACACCAGTGCCGTCGAAGAAATGCTGCGCTATGATACTCCACTGCAGCTGTTCCGACGGTTTGCACTGGAAGATATACAGTTTGGCGGCGTAACATTTCGGCAGGGTGACGAAATAGCGCTGCTATTTGGCTCTGCAAATCGGGATCCTGAAAGTTTTACCGACCCCGACACCCTGAACATCACCAGAACCGATAACCCGCACATTTCCTTCAGCTTAGGCGTGCATTATTGTCTTGGCGCGCCGCTGGCACGAATGGAATTACAGATAGCTTTCGCCACCCTAATTAGGCGATTCCCGAAATTAGCACTGGCCCGTGAACCGCAATATCGCGATTCTGTGGTGATTCGGGGGCTTCATTCACTTGAGGTAACGTTCTAATGACAAATACCTTAACATCGAATCAATCGGCTATGCTGGAATGGATTACTTCCCATGAAACGCAAATTATGGAATTTTGCCGCCGCTTAATCCAAACACCCTCTGTGAATGGCGAAAATCCAGAGCGCGCGATTGCCGAAGTCATCAAAAACGAAGCTGCCCAATTGAATTTGCCCGTATTTATAAGTGGCGACGATCCGGAACGCCCTAATGTGGTGGTTAGTACCTCAAACAGTATGCCAGTTGGTCTGCTGCTGCTTGGACACTTGGACACTGTTCCCGCTGGCGATCCGTCGCGGTGGCGCTTTCCGCCGTTTGATGCAGCTATAGCTGAAGGGCGTATTTATGGGCGGGGTGCAATTGATACTAAAGGCGGCATGGCAGCGGCGATTTATGCCTTGAAAGCGCTCGTTGAATGTGGCGGCCTTCAATTCGGATGCGCACAAATGATTGGAGTACCGGATGAAGAATCTGGTGCTACTGGAACGCTCGGAATCCGTTATCTAACACAGCATGGGTTATTAAATGGTTTAGGCGCAATTTACGCTTATTCTGGCGATGAAATTAATCTTGGGCATCGGGGATTACTGCGTTACAAGTTGGAGTGCAGGGGAGAGTCGGTACACACTGGCTCATCAGCATGGCAGGATCGCACAGCCGGGGCAAATGCTGTCGCAGGAATGTCTAGGCTTATTTCAGCGCTGGACGCGCTTGTATTCCCATATTCTTCGACGCCCTATTTTGAGCCATATAGATCGGTGGTAACTGCAGGAACGCTGATCAGCGGCGGTACTGCCGTTAACATCGTCCCCGATTATTGTGAATCATGGATTGATGTGCGATTGGCGCCTGAGCTTGATCGCGCTGCCTTTGAACAGATGCTGAACGTCGAAATTGCGAAGCTAAAGACTCCGAAATTGCGATTTTCGTTCACCTGTATCAACGATATACCGGCGGTAATCTCAAACGAAGATGCGCCATTAATCGCGTCTGTCGAAAGCGCAATTTATGATGTTAAAAGCGTGCGCGCAAAACGTACTGTTGCTGGCCCTGCGAATGAAGGCTATTTGCTTATAGAGCAGGGCATACCAACAGTATGTGGACTGGGGCCATCTGGCGCAAATGCCCATGCCCCTGATGAATTTGTCGAGATTCAGGGGCTGGTACAAGCCGCGCAAATTTATGCGCTTAC
>DAOTUZ010000151.1:0-25525 GCA_034437295.1 Anaerolineae bacterium
GTACGGTATCATCGTACAGGCATCGGGCACAGCGAACGGCCACGGGCTAAATCCTTCTACACTAATGCTGATTCTAATTTGCTGCGCGCTGGAAAATTAATCAAGACTGCGCGATTACGGCCAAAATATACAACCATACTTCCAGCAGCACAGGCAGACGCGCCGCCCTGATGCACCGCAGCGGCAAAATCGCTCACTTTTCCAGCGCCGCCGCATGCAATAACAGGAATTTGAACTGCGGAAGCTACAGCATGGATCAGATCGATATCATAGCCGCTTTGTGTGCCATCACGATCAATCGAGGTGAGTAGAATCTCTCCGGCTCCGGTACGTTCCATCTCCACCGCAAAAGCAACGGGGTCTAACCCCGTCGGCGTGCGCCCACCGTGCGTATACACCTCATACTGCCCCGTCTGTTTTTGGCGCACATCAATCGAAACAACGATAGCCTGACTCCCAAAATAATCAGCCGCCTGACGGATGAATACGGGTTGTTCAACCGCATGGCTGTTGATGGCTACTTTTTCGATGCCGAGGCTGAAAATTGTTTTGATATCGTTGATATCGCGAACGCCCCCGCCATAAGTGACCGGCATGAAGCATTCCGTCGCAATTTCTGAGAGTATCTTAAAGGGAGGCTGCCGTTTTTCTAACGTCGCAGTGATATCGAGAAAAATGAGTTCGTCCACTTCCTTCTCATTATAGATGCGAACAGCGTTGATCGGATCGCCTATATACGACGGATTAAGAAACTGCACCGTCTTAACGAGGGCGTTATCTTTCAAGAGTAAGCAGGGCATCACACGGGGGATGAGCATGGTTTATGCCTTCTGGATGAAGTCATTAAGCAGCTTCATGCCATATTTGTGGCTTTTTTCTGGATGAAACTGCGTGCCCCAGATATTTTCGTGTTCGATGACGGAGGTAAACTCATATCCATAATGGGTAGTAGCCGCAATATCTTGATGATTATTGGCCACGATATGATAGGAATGGACGAAATAGAATCGCGACGGCGGCGCGGCAATTTGGAACAGTGCGCCATCTTTACTGGCTAGCACTTCATTCCACCCCATATGCGGCACTTTGTGCTGTATTTCCCCCTGTGAAAAATGGAAACGCACGCATTCCCCATCAATCCAGCCTAAGCCAGGTTTTACACCTTCTTCGCTGTGCTTCATCATCAACTGCATCCCAAGGCAGAGGCCGATCACCGGAATCTTCTCGATCATCACCCGATGGTGCAGTTGATCAACGATCCCGCGTGATTCAATCTGCGCCATGCCCGCATCGAAGGCGCCAACCCCCGGAAGGATGAGCTTGGTGGCCTGTGCGATGGTGTCAGCTTCTGCTGAGACGACGGCTTGCGTGCCAATGCGCTTGAGCATGTTCACGATAGAGCCGGTGTTGCCCATGCCTAAGTCAATGATGACGATCATCTTTGGCGCTCTATCCCTCTGCTTGAACGGGGCGCAGCGCACGGGCAGGGTTCCCGACGACTACGGTATTACTGGGGACATCTTTCAGTACAACGCTTCCCATTCCAACAAGGCTGCCCTCACCAATGCTAAGCCCGGAGCGTATTGCACAGTTCGTCCCTAGGTAGACAGCAGTTCCCACCTGAACCCCGCCGGATATAGCGACGCCAGTAGTGATACAGGTGTAATCTCCGACAATAACATCGTGATTTACGACGGCATTAGGCAGAATGATGACATGATTCCCAACCGTCACATTTGAAGCGATGGTTACATGCTGCAAGATCACCACGCCGCGCCTGATCTGTGCCATGCGTGATACGGATGCGGTAGGGTGAATGATCGTTTCAAAGCGCTCTAGGCTCACACCCGTCTTGGCGATGATCGTTGGCTTTTTCCAGAAGTTGGCGGTGCTGCCAATGCCATTGACGAAGCAGCAATCTGTGAATGTGCTTGCTTTGCTCAAAGGGCCTAGCACGGGA
Organism: Anaerolineae bacterium; assembly: GCA_034437295.1. GTDB lineage: Bacteria > Chloroflexota > Anaerolineae > Aggregatilineales > Phototrophicaceae > Flexifilum. The sequence continues at coordinate 1,961 of DAOTUZ010000151.1, forward strand.
ACGCCGAAATACTCACGCCCCCATCGCTGCTCATCATCATCGAGAAACCCCCTGCATTCGTATACTGACGCGCCATGAGCATCATTGATCTCAAGCAGGGCATCTAGGATATCTATACAGTTCCCGCCTGTACCTAAAATGATGATCGGTTTGGTCATGATACTGCGTATAGGTGTAAGAGAACGTGAATTTCTCGCTGAATGGTTTCGCTTATTGTGCCATAACAGCCGCGCGTAGTTCAATTGCGATTTTATCGAACGATGCTTCATCCATCTGCGGGTAGAAGGGCAGCGTTAGCGAGCGGTGAAATGCGGCATGCGAGCTTGGCACCAGCGAAGGATCATACCCATACGTGCGCTGGAAGAATGGTTGACTACTTAGCGAATACGTGCCTAGCGTCGTTTCAATCTCGCGCTCGCGCAGGCGTTCAATCACGCCGTTACGATTGATGCCTTCGTCTAGCAGCACGACGAACGATTGGTAAATATGCCCGCCCCATGCTGGCTCAGCAGGCAGGGTGACGCCAGGAATATCAGCGAGCGCTTCCTTAAGCTGGCCGGCCAGAAAACGCCGCCGCTCAAGCAGCCACGGCAGTTTCTCCATTTGGGCAACCCCAACCGCCCCTTGAATATCGCTCAGGCGGTAGTTGTAGCCCGCTTCTTCAAACTCAAAGAAATTCCCCCGCCGAACGCCGCCATGACTGCGCAGCAGTTGGATTTTCGCGGCCAGCGCATCATCATTGGTGATGATCATGCCGCCTTCCCCGGTGGTGATGATCTTACGCGGGTGAAAGCTGAAACAGCCCAGCGCCCCAATTGTGCCGCTGTAGCGCCCATGATAAGTGGTACCAATGGCGCAGGCTGCATCTTCGATGACCGGCAAACTAAATTCTGCGGCCAGCTCCATGATCGGATTCATATCGGCAGACAGCCCAAAGGCGTGAACGGGCATGATCGCTTTGCTCTGCGGCGTAATCTTGGCGCGGAGATCGGCCAGATTCATGTTGAAGGTTTCAAGGTCAATATCAACGGGGACGGGGATCGCCCCCTGCTGCACCACGACATTGGCGGTGGCCGGAAAGGTGAAATCCGGCACCAGTACTTCATCGCCAGCGCCAATATTCAAAGCCACCAGTGCCAGATGCAGCGCCGTCGTGCAGGAACTCATCGCGAAGGCGTGGCGGCAGCCCACAAAATTTGCAACCTGCTGCTCAAATTCCCGCGTTTTTGGCCCCTGCGTCAGATAGCCAGTGGCGAGAACTTTGGCAATTTCCTCAAGTTCGCGCTCGTTGGTGAAGGGGGTATTAAGCCTCATGTTGGTGCTTGAGATACCAGTTGATGGTTTCACGAAGTTTCTCGTCATTAATAGGGGATGGTTGAAATCCGATGAGCTTTTGTGCCAGCGAAACATCGCCACAGTGACGGCGAACATCGCCGGGGCGCTCTTCTGCGTGAATGACCGGGTGATCTGCCACGCCGGCATTCCGAAGAATATCGGCCACCAGTTTGTTGATGGAAATTTCGCAGCCAGTGGCGATATTGATCACCTGCCCGCGTGCGCTTTCCTGTTCGTAAACGCGCACGATGGCATCAACCGTATCGCGCACGAAAATATAGTCGCGGGTTTGTTCGCCATCGCCATAAATTTCGACGGGTTCACCGCTGGCGATTTTCTGGATCACAATCGGGATGATGCCCGCGTATGATCCCCAGTTCTGGCGGGGGCCAAAGTTGTTAAACGGCCGCACAATCACCGCATCAATCCCGAAGGTTTCAGCGTAAGACAGCAGAATTTCGTCGCCAGCCGACTTGCTGGCCGCGTATGGCGTGGTTGGGATCAGCGGGTGTTTTTCGTCCATCGGCATGTACATGGCCGTGCCATACGCTTCCGATGAGGAACACTGAACCAGCGTCTTGATGCGCCCGCGCCGGGCAATCTCGCAGAATGTCAGGGCGATGCCGATATTGGTATTGATCGTCCAAACGGGATGCAGCAGGGAAGTAGGCAGCGGGATGACCGCGAGATTAAAGACGACCTCAATTTGCTCATCAGCGACGAGCTGATCCATAGTGGCGAGATCGGAAGCATCGAGGCGATACACTTTTAGCGTTGGAAATGCGCGGCGCGCCTCAATCAAGTTTGCTTCGTTCCCCAGAAAAAAGTTGTCAACAACCACGAGATTGGCGGGGGCATCTTTGATGATCCGGTCAACCAGATGGCTGCCAATAAACCCTGCGCCGCCCGTGACCAGTACGCTTTTTCCAGCTAACGACATGAATACAACTCCCTGAAACCGTCAAGATGATGAGTATAGTATACGCACTTCAGGGCTTCAATGTGCTTAAAGACTGTGGGGGAAGAAGCCGACTTTCTGAAGCCTAGATTAGGGCGCTACACCCGCTTGCCATTTTCATCCACATAGCCGATCAGGCGCGCAGGGTTGCCCACCACAAGGCCAAAATCTGGCACGTCTTTTGTCACCACAGAGCCAGCGCCGATCATCGCCCAGCGGCCAATGGTGATGCCGCAAACAATGGTAGAATTTGCGCCCAAACTTGCGCCTTCCCGCACAAGAATGGGTGAGACCGCCCAATCGCTGGCGCCTTTGAGCGTTCCATCAGGGTTGACGGCGCGGGGATTCTTATCGTTGGTGAAAACGACGTGCGGCCCAACGAACACGCCATCTTCAATTGTGACGCCTTCATAGATTGAGACGTAATTTTGAACTTTAACGCGGTTGCCAATATGCACGTGCGCATCAACATACACGCCGCGCCCGAAAATGCATTCCTGCCCGATCTGTGCGCCGGGGCGAATTTGCACGAGATGCCATACTTTGGTGCCATCCCCAATGATTGCATCGGGGGCTACGTCGGCTGAGGGGTGAATGTAGACTGGAGCCATAGATAAATCACTTTCCATATTTTTGATTATACAGCTAGGTTGTAGCTATTAATTCGCCAATCTTGTCATCGGTCAATTAGGCGATTGTAAACAACATTTAGCCGACTAACTATTGCCTGCTCACTAAAACGTTCTATGCAGGAATCCCTAATGTGTGAAGGATCATAAGAATGATAATTATCCCTAATTTGGATGAGGGTAGCGGTAAGTGCTTCAACATCGTTAACAGGCACAAGTAATCCGGATTCATATGTGACAAAATCTTGTGGGCCACCAGATTTTGTCGCAACCACCGGCTTGCCGCAGGCCATTGCTTCGATTAATGTTATTCCAAACGTTTCAACTTCACTAGATGAAACAATGACCTGTGCATTCTGAAATAGATCACGCACTCCATTACGATCTAGCTCCCCCAAAAATTCGACTTGCTCTTGCAAACCAAGCGCTTCTACCTGACGCTCAAGCTGAAAACGTAAAGGGCCATCACCGCCAATTTTCAACCGGACTTGCTGGTGACCACTAAATGCGTGTGCAAATGCGTCGAGTAACAAATCAAAACGTTTTAAGCGTTCCTTTAGTTGCGCAACAGCCGCAAACGTAAAGTATCCATCGGAGGACGAAGTTAGAGGCAGTGTCATTAATGACAAATCAACAACATTTCCAAGAATTTCGATCTGTTGATTTGGTGTATATCTCTGCAACTTGTCAGCAAGTGCAGCGCTAACAGTGAAGAAATGATCACTGTTCTGTAACACTTCACGGGCAATCCGATGTTGCCCTGGTAGGAAAATTCGGCCACGTAGGAAGTTTGAAGAATGTTCGGTCACTACTGCTGGAATGCTATACGCGCGGCCTAAGTGTGTGGCTAGATAACCGCTATAAAATATATTGTGTCCATGAATAATATCGGGACGTCCCTGCTCAGCGACATAACGTTCAAATGCAGGCCATCCTGCACTCTTAATAAGCCATGCGCAGACTTCAGGGAAGATACGGGGGAACCAACCCCAATGTAGCCGGTATACTGGCAAACCAGCGTACTCTTCAAATGTAGCGGTTCTTAAATTTGGAAGTTGGCCCGCTCTACGTGTATGTTCAATGGATGCGCGGATACGTGGTGTAACGAGTACACCAACCTGATACCCCGCTCTCTGAAGTGCCTGTGCCTGTTGCTGAAAAAAAATACCTATTGATGGGCGGTTAGGCGTTGGGAAGAATGACGCTAGTAGGAGAATATGTGGTTTCGTAGTTTGTAAATTGGCATTGACCATAAACACGCTATCTAAGATGGTTCATTTTATCAAGTCGTGATATAAATCGCGCAGACGCTGTTCTGTCATACTAGAATTATACAATTGCCCCCCCTCTTTTGCGCTGTTCTGTAATATTTGCAGCAAATTTCCGTTCTGCAATTGACGTAGGGTATCTTGTAAACTTTCTGCAGTTACTTCTGTAAGTTGTATCCCCGCGGGAATCTGCTCCAAAATTTCGCTCATTTCACCTAGCCCTGCGCGGGCGATAACAGCTTTTCCAGCGACAAAGGCATCAAAGAGCTTATTAGGTGCAACAAATTCAGATTGTTGAAGGCCGGGATTAATGCAGCAGAAAATCACACCGGAAAGCTGCGTGTAAAGAGGTACTTGATCAAGGCTGAGCCAGCCTAACCAGTGAATATTCGGGTTACGGCTCGCCACTTCTGCAATTTGATCGGCTAGCGAGCCTCGCCCAGCAATAATCAGGTGAACATCCGGCATTTTACTTACTGCTTCAACCAGTGGCAGAATATCGCGCGTTGGGTCAAGCGCCCCAATATAAGATACAACCAATGTCCCCTCTGGAATACCTAACTTATCCCTCATCTCTGCGATAATGTTCGAGTCAACAGCATAATCAGAAATTCGTTTCCAGTTCCCCACAATAACCACTTGCCGCGCACCCCGATCACGAAGAAAGCGTGCCAATCGCTCTCCAACAGTGATAACAACATCAACGCGGGGCAGGAAAAAATGTTCCGCGCGTATTGCTAACTTCCCCTTTAAGCCAACCCCTGCGCGATTAAGGCTTGTATTTTCGTGGGCATCATAAATTAACTTTGCTCTAAATAACCGAGCAAGAATCCAAGCGATAAAGAGAGGCTGATGCTCTTGACAGTGGATTATATCGGCGCGTCGGCCTAACCAGAGACGCAATACCCAAAGATTATAGAATAATAAAGACACGATATTACTTTTGCGCTGTGTTGATGATTCGGATTCGATCTTGCCGCGTAGTAGATTCCAAAGTCCCCGCCCTATTATGAAGGGGTTGTAACTGTTAATGAGCGGAAATATGGAGATTTTCATCCCATTTATAGGGGCTTGTTTGGGTGGAAATCCCATTGCCACACCGGCAACGTCTACCATATATCCTAATGACGCTATGATCCGCCCTTCCATGACTACTCGTGGATCATCTTCGATATATGAATAGCTGAGCATTAACACACGGATACTTTGCGTCATACTTGGATTTGCGGTCTGTTTTGGCTTTTTCACTACGATGTACTCGCCATCAAACAATTCACCACCCGCTCGCTGGCTGTGCCGTCCCCATATACGTTTGGGTGGGCGGGGGGCGTGCCGGATAACGCGCCCTGCACCGCCGTAATGATCCGCGCCCTATCCGTCCCGCTCAGGCGGTTCCAGCCCAGTTCGACGGTTTCAATCCATTCGGTCTCTTCGCGCAGGGTCACGCAGGGCGTGCCCAGCAGGTAGGCCTCTTTTTGCAGCCCGCCGCTGTCGGTCAGCACCAGCTGCGCAGACATGGTTAAGCCGATCATATCGAGATAGCCCACCGGCGGGATCAGCCGTACATTCGGGCTAAGCGTCAGGCCAGATTGTTCGAGCGCATTTCGCAGGCGGGGATGCACCGGCAGTACAACGGGCATCTCTGCAAAATGGGCAAAGGCCTCTAAAATCGCCTTCAGTTTGTCCGGATCATCGGTATTGCTTGCGCGGTGAATGGTGGCGAGAAAATAGCCGCCCGCTTGCAGCCCTTCGGCCTCAAGCACGGCGTGGCTGGCGCGCGCGCGGTTTTGCAGCAGCGCATCCACCATCACATCGCCAACCAGATGCACATTGGCGGTGATGCCTTCGCGGGCAAGGTTGGCGACGGCGGTTTCTGTCGGGCAAAACAGCATCGCGCTCACATGATCGCTCAAGACGCGGTTTGTTTCTTCGGGCATATCCCGATTATAACTGCGTAGGCCGGCCTCAACATGCGCAACTTTGATCTTCAAAAGCGCTCCCGCCAGCGCTCCCGCCAGCGTTGAATTGGTATCGCCATAGATCAGCAGCCAATCGGGTTTTTGCGCCTCAAGAATCGGCGTCAGCGCCAGCATCATCTGCCCGACCTGTACCGTGTTCCCGTGTGTGTTGATGCCCAGATTCATATCCGGTTTGGGGATGCCCAGCTCGTCAAAAAACACATCCGACATGCCGGCATCATAGTGCTGGCCGGTGTGAATCAGAAACTCATGATGCTGCTGGCGAATACAGCGGCTTAGGGGCGCGGCCTTGATGAACTGCGGGCGTGCGCCCACAATCGTGACAATACGCATAGAGAACAGAGCCTATCTTAAATAGTTTGTGTTTTCACAAACATTCTATGTTCAGATCAAAACACCTCTAGTACAGTTATAACAGCAAGTTCTTGAAGCAGTCTATAGCTTATCTGCGGAGTTATTTTCTCATATGAACTTTCCATTTGCCGAATCTATTCGATCCCGATCCGCGCAGATTGGGGTTGTTGGCTTAGGCTATGTTGGCCTGCCAGTGGCTTGTATGCTGGCGCGCAGCGGCTTCCGTGTGACCGGAGTCGATATCAATCGGGAAAAAGTCGCCAAAATTGCCGCCGGCCAGTCCCCAATTGGCGGCGAAGAACCGGGCTTAGCCGAGCTGGTTGCTGAGGTGATCCCGTCGGGCAAGCTGAGCGTGACGACGGAGATCGCGCAGCTCGCTTCGGCGCAGGTAGTGATCATCTGCGTGGATACGCCAATTGAGCCGGATACCAAACTACCGCTGTATCGCGGGCTGCGCGGCGTTCTGAAGGCGCTTGGGCCGGCGCTGCAAGCTGGCGCGTTGGTGATCGTTGAATCCACGATTGCGCCCGGCACGATGCAAACGGTGGTCATCCCTGAACTGGAGCAGTCCAGCGGCAAAACTGCTGGCGAAGATTTTTTCGTCGGGCATTGCCCCGAACGGGTGACTCCCGGCTTATTGTTGAACAACCTCACCGCCATGAATCGCAGCGTGGGCGGGCAAACGCCGGAAATTGCCGATGCCATGCTGGCGCTGTACAGCACGTATGTGACCGGCCAGCTTGACCCTACCGATATCCTCACCGCTGAAATTGTCAAGACGGCGGAAAATGCCTACCGCGATGTGCAGATCGCCTTCGCCAATGAGCTGGCGATGGTTTGCGAACGGCTTGGCGCCGATGTGTATCAAGTTCGCCAGTTGTTGAATAAGTCGCCGGGGCGGGCGATGCTGATGCCGGGCGGCGGCGTGGGCGGCCACTGTATCCCCAAAGACCCGTGGCTGCTGATCGCCAACGTCTCGGCAGACTATCAGGCGAAGCTGATTCCGGCGGCGCGGGCGATCAACGACTCGATGCCGCAGCACGTTTGCCAGCTCACCGCCAATGCGCTTGCCCAGCATGACAAACCCCTGCGCGGGGCGCGGGTGGCGATTCTGGGGTATGCCTTTCGTGAAAACACCGATGATGATCGGGAAACCCCTAGCCAATACCTTCTTGAAGCGTTAGAGCAGCAGGGGGCAGTTGTACAGATTCACGATCCGCATGTGCGCCGCTATACCCAACCCTTGATGGAGGTGATTGCGGGGGCAGATGCGGTGATCATTATGGTGGCTCATCGCGCTTATCAATCGCTTGATCTTGAGGCGCTGCGGGCGCAGATGACGACGCCGGTGCTGGTGGATGCGCGTTATGTGGTCAATCCGCAAAGCGCCCAGCAGGCAGGATTCACCTATTTTGGCGTAGGGCGCGCTAACCTGTAATCTGATGCGAATTTTGCTGCTCACTCAATTTTATCCACCAGAATTTGGCGCTGCCTCAATCCGACTGGGCAGGCTCGCCCGGATGCTGGTTGAAGCCGGCCATCAAGTGAGCGTCTTGACCAGTATGCCGAATTACCCGACGGGCATCATTCCAGAGGCATACCGGCGTAAAATCTTCATGCGGGAACAACAGGACGGCGTAGAAGTGGTTCGCGTGTGGGTGTATGCGTCCCCCAAAAAGTCGATGCGGCGGCGGTTGCTCAACCAGTGGGCGTTCATGCTCACCAGCGCTATTCGCGGCACGTTTCTCTCTCGCCCAGATGTTATTCTGGTGGAATCACATCCGCTGTTTGTTTGCCTGACCGGGGGCTGGCTTTCTCGAATCAAGCGCGCGCCCATCGTCCTCAATGTCTCTGATTTATGGCCGGAGTCGGCGGTGGCCGTTGGCGCGCTCTCTCCAGACAGCCGCATGGTCAAAGCTGCGACGAGAGTTGAGCGCTGGGCATACCGTGACGCCGCGCATCTCGTCGCCATGACGGAGGGCGTCAAAGAGGGGATACTTCGCCATCTGGAATGCCCTGAACGGGTGACGAAAATCCAAAATGCCGTCGATCTGGATCGTTTTCAGCCAGATATGGCCGAACAAGGGCGGGCGATGCGCCAGCGATTAGGCATTGGCGATGAAATCGTCGTCGGGCATATCGGCAATATGAGCCTTGCCCACGATTTCGATCTGCTGGTGGATGCTGCCGCGGCGCTGCCACAAATGACATTCGTCTTTGCGGGATCGGGATCGCTGATAGAACATGTTCAAGCGCGAATACGGGACGAGCAGATCGGCAACATCCTGCTGCCGGGCGTGCTTCCCCACGATGAAATGCCAGCGCTCTGGGCGGCGACGGATATTTGCGCTATCGCCTTTCGATCTCACGCATTGTTTGAAGGGGCGCTACCCTCAAAAATGTTTGAGGCGATGGCGACTGGAACGCCCGTTGTGGCCGCTGCACAGGGCGAAACGCAGCGCCTGTTGGCAAGCACCGGCGCGGGGGTGGCCGTTTCGCCTAGCGACAGCGCGGGGATGATCGCGCAGATACAGGCATTGGCGAATGATCCCGATCAACGTCAGGCGATGGCCGCGGCGGGACGCGCATATGCCGTCCAAAATCTATCCGCCGCGCGTGTGCGGGACTCATTTTTGAAGATATTCACTCAGGTTGTTGAAGATCGCCGCCGGCATTAGGCCGCGCCGCGTAAATTTCTATCCTGTCCATCAATGGAGGACGTTATATCACTATGATCGGCATTTCAAAACCTCAGTTTGGAGATGAAGAGCTGGCGTTGGTGCGCGAAGTGCTGGAAAGCGGCATCGTCGCGCAGGGGCCTAAAGTCGCGCAGTTTGAAGAAGAATTTGCCGCGCTTTGCGGCACGCAATACGCGGTGTCTACATCTTCTGGCACCACGGCGCTGCATCTGGCGTTGCTGGCGCATGGCATCGGGCCGGGCGATGAGGTGATCACCAGTCCCTTCACCTTCATCGCCTCTGCCAACAGCGTATTATTCACCGGCGCGATGCCCCGTTTTGTGGATATTCGCCCTGATACGTTCAATCTTGATCCGGCGCTGATCGAACAGGCGATCACCCCGCGCACGAAGGCGATTATGCCGGTGCATCTTTACGGCCTGATGGCGGACATGACCCCGATTATGGAGATTGCCGAACGTCATGACTTGGCGGTGATCGAAGATGCGGCGCAAGCACACGGCGCTGTTTATCACGGGCGCAAGGCGGGCAGCTTTGGCACCGGATGCTTCTCGCTGTACGCAACTAAGAATATGACCAGCGCCGAAGGCGGCATGGTGACGACCAACGATCCGCAGATTGCCGAACAGGTCAAGCTGCTGCGCGCGCACGGCTCAAAAGTGCGCTACTACCACGATATTCTCGGCTATAACTTTCGCCTCACCGACTTGCACGCCGCCGTCGGGCTGGCACAGCTTCGCAAACTGGAACGATTCAATGCTATTCGCCAGCAGAACGCCGAGTTCCTCAACCAGCATCTCCAGAACGTGATCACGCCGCAGGTTCCGGAGGGGCAAACCCACGTATGGCATCAGTATACGATCCGGCTGACGCATACAGACCGCGACAGCGCGATTGAGAAATTAAAGGCGCAGGGCGTGGGCAGCGCCGTTTTCTATCCGGTTCCGGTGTACCGGCAGAAGGTTTATCTAGATCGGGGCTATGACCAGTTCTTGCCCGTCACCGAAGAAGTCACGAAACAGGTGCTCAGCCTTCCGGTTCACCCGGCGCTTTCCTCTGACGATCTGGAGACGATCATTGAAGCGGTGGCGTCGCTATGAGCGAGAAATTACGCGCGGCAGTCATTGGCGTTGGGGTGATGGGGCAGCATCACGTGCGAGCCTATCGGGAAATGCCGGATGTTGAGTTAGTCGGCTTTGCCGATGCTGATGATGCCAACCGAGCGGCACTTGAGCAGCGGCATCATGTGAAGGGGTATGCAGATTATCATCAACTGCTGGATCAGCAGCGCCCCGATATTGTCACGGTGGCCGTCCCGACGGTCTTTCATCGTGAGGTGGCCGAAGAAGCCTTATCTCGCAATATCCATGTACTGATCGAAAAGCCGATTGCCGAGCTGGAAGCTGATGCGCAGGCGTTGATCGCGCTGGCGAAAGAACGCGGCTGCGTGCTGGCCGTCGGGCATATTGAGCGGCATAACCCGGCCATCAAGCTGCTCAAAACGCTGTTAGATGCGGGGCGGCTAGGCCCGGTCTATGAGATGCACGCCGAACGCATGGGGCCTTTCCCCGCGCGTATTCGGGATGTTGGGGTGATCTACGATCTGGCGACGCACGATATCGACATCCTTTGCTATCTTGCGGGCAGCAAGGTTGCCCATGTTTATGCCGAGACGCAGCAAAACATTCACAGCACCCGCGAAGATATGCTCAGCGGTTTGATGCGTTTTGAGAATGGCATCACCGGCGTGCTGCAAATCAACTGGCTGACTCCAGCGAAGGTTCGCCGCCTGACGGTCAGGGGGGGCGGAGGCATGGTTGTCGTAGACTACATCACGCAAGATTTGACCTTTTACGAGAATGGTCAGGCGTTGGATAACTTCCAAAGTCTTCAGATCATTCGCGGAATCAGCGAAGGGCGCGTCGTTCGAGAGAAAGTTGAAAAGCGCGAGCCGCTGCGCGCCGAACTGGATAATTTTGTAGAAGCTGTACGCGAGCGCCGCTCCCCGCTGGTGACGGGCGAAGACAGCTTGCAGGCGCTGCGAATTGCGGCGGCGCTGATTCAATCTGGTCAGGAACACCGGATGATTGAGGTGAATCTTTAGCGAATGGCCTGAATCATAGGCGCTCAGACAGAGATAGATGCCAGCCTAGAAATATATTTTCTGGCTGGCATCTTGCTTTTAGGGGGAAACTGCTTTAGCCGCTGATCGGCTCAAACCGCGACTGGAAGAAACGCAGATATTCCGGCTCATAAACCATCTTCAGCCCGCGCGTTTCGCCACGCCGATCATAGACCGCCTTCACTGACTCGGCCACTACATCCATGTGTGACTGGGTATAAACGCGGCGCGGAATCGTTAAGCGCGTTAGCTCCAGCTTCGGGTAGCGATGATCGCCCGTTTCCGGATCGCGCCCCGCGCTCACCACGCCCCGCTCCATCGCCCGCACGCCGCCATCCAAATACAGCTCAGCAGCCAGTGTCTGGCCGGGGAAAACACTCTGCGGCAGATGCGCATAGAAGGCGCGCGCATCTAGGAAAATGGCATGCCCGCCAACCGGCTGCACCATCGGGATGCCCCACTGTTCTAGCAGCGTCCCCAAATAGCGCACCTGCCCGATGCGTGAGCGTACATGCTGATCCTGCACGCATTCCTCAATGCCGATAGCCAGCGCCTCCATATCGCGCCCGGCCATGCCGCCGTAGGTGTGCAGCCCTTCGTAGATCACCACCATGTTACGCGCCTGCTGGTAAACATCATCATGGTTTAACGCCAGCCAGCCGCCAATATTGACCAGATTATCCTTTTTGGCGCTCATCCATGCGCCGTCGGTGTAGCTGCAAAACTCAAGCAGAATTTCAGCGATAGATTTTTCTGCATAACCTTCTTCTCGTTCCTGAATGAAGAAGGCATTTTCAACCATGCGCGTCGCATCCAGATAGATGCGAATGCCGTAGCGATCACACAGGGCGCGTAATTCGCGAACGTTCGCCATGCTCACCGGTTGGCCGCCCGCCATATTGACAGTGCCGGCAAGGCTGATATAGGCGATATTACTAGCGCCTTCGCGGTCAATCAGCGCCTGCACTTTGCCAAGATCGACGTTGCCCTTGAACGGGTGCAGGCTGGCGGGGTCATGCGCTTCGTCAATGATCACGTCCACGAAGATGCCGCCGGCCAGTTCCTGATGCAGGCGGGTGGTCGTGAAATACATGTTGCCGGGCACATATTGGCCGCGCTGAATGACCGCCTGGCTGATCAGATTTTCCGCCCCGCGCCCTTGATGCGTAGGCACAATATAGCGATAGCCGTAATACTGCTGAATGGTGGATTCCAGCCGGTAGAAATTGCGACTGCCAGCGTAAGCCTCATCGCCAAGCATCATCCCCGCCCACTGGCGGTCGCTCATCGCGCTGGTGCCGCTGTCGGTCAGCAGGTCAATATACACATCTTCAGACTTCAGCAGAAAAGTGTTATAACCCGCTTCTTCCAGCGCGGCGCGGCGCTGTTCTGGCGTGGTCATGAACATCGGCTCCACCATCTTGATCTTCCATGGCTCGGCCCACGAGCGGCGGCCAAGCTGCTGGCCGGTAGTCATCATCTCATTGGTCATGGTCAAAAATCCTCTTTTCAAGACGACAATAAATTATTCCAACGGCAGCGCGGTGATCTGCTTCACTTCGCTTAAGACGACGCTCGTTTGCAGATGCGCCACGCCCGGCAGCGTCGAAAGCCGATCCACCAACAGCGTCTCTAGCGCCTTACGATTCGTCACCACCACCCGCAGCAGAAAATCAAATTCGCCGGTCATGTGATGGCAGTCCAGCACCTCTGGAATGGCCTGTACTGCCTGCTCAAAAGCGACGATGTGATCGCGGTGGTGGCGCTGTACCGAAACTTGTACGAAACAAGTCAGATCAAGTCCTAGCAGTTCGCGGTCAAGCAGCGCAACATAGCGCCGGATATACCCGCGTTCTTCCAGCCGCCGCACGCGGTGATGCACCGCTGGTTGGCTCAGGTTGAGCTGGCGGCCTAAATCTGCCTTGGTGATGCTGGCGTCATGTTGCAAATGGCGCAGCAGTTCGAGATCGATCTCATCTAGTCCGGTGAATATATCTTTCATTTTCACGCTCACAGTGTAGAGGAATCAAAAGATAGAGGCCTAAAGGTGAATGATTTCAATGTTTTAAGATATTTTCCATTATAAAAATTAATCTGCGATCATGCGCGCCAAAACGCAAAAATGAAATAGGGCTGGTGTGTTATGGCGTTGGTTCAATTTTGAGGCGTTTTAGGTGAATATGGGGCTAATCGCAATGCCGAAGTTGAACACTGTAGAATAGAAACATGCCAGTATATCGGAGGGTGATATGACCACGGTCTTTCCTGAGAAGACGCAATGCCCAATCTGTGACACAGCGATCACCGTTTATTACATTGGGAGTACCAATAATTTTGGGGGGCAATCAACCGATTTCCGCTCACATGCCGCGGGCACTGATCCGCTGCATGTCGTCGTTAGCCAATGCGGGGACTGTGGGTATAGCGATTACAGCAATTATTTTATAAAACCTCGCGATCTGAGTGAGGCGGTCAAAGCGCGAATACGTGAAGAGATAAAGCCGTCGAAGCAGGCGCTCCACAGCCGTATCTATGAGACTATCGCCCAAATTGCGCAGATACGCGGCGCGAACTCATTTGAGATTGCGGATACCTATCTCAAAACCGCTTGGTGCTGTGACGATGAGGACGATCATGACGGTGAAATTGCATTTCGTAAATTGGCTATCAAGAACTTTATCGCGGCGCTTGAGGATGATGAGCTAGAAAATAACCAGATGCCCATCACCTATCTTGTCGGTGAGCTTTACCGGCGTATAGGCGATGCCGAAAATGCGCGCCTCTGGTTTGATCGCGTGATCACGGCGGACGATAATTCTGAGAAAATGACGCGCCTCCGCGCCATTGCGCAGCGGCAGCGGGATGATCCCAAAGCGAAGTTCTAGAGAGTTTTAGGGGAATTCTGGCGGTTTACAGGTATTTTGCGGCATATCCATACTGCGGGGAAATAGGCTTGGTGGACCTGAGGGGATTCGAACCCCTGACCTCTACAGTGCGATTGTAGCGCTCTCCCAGCTGAGCTACAGGCCCGGATAACCGCGCATTGTAGGGTTGCGCCGCCTCATTTGTCAAGCCACAACTACCGAAACTAATTGGCCTTAAACCATTGCGCGCTGCCGTTTTTTGGGTTCACTTCCCCGCGTGCTATAATCCGAAAAATTATAATATTTCTTGTTCGGATGCGCTTCAGCCATTCATTCATTTCTCAAGATTGGCGCTTCAGTTTAGGAGTACCTCAGTTGACTTCGCTAGTTTATACCATCAACGAACTACTGCGCTATCGGGGCGCAGTCGGGCAGTGGAGCTGGGTGCTTCACCGCATCACCGGCCTTGGCGTGCTGCTCTTCCTCGTTTTACACGTCATTGACACCTCTTGGGCAGTGTTTTATCCGGAAATGTATGTGCGCGCCATCGCCAGCTACCAAAGCCCGTTGTTTACGCTGGGCGAATTCGGTCTGGTGGCCTGCGTGGTCTACCACGCCTACAACGGTTTCCGGGTTGCACTCATTGATTTTCGCCCGAAGTGGTGGAAACATCAGCAGCGCGCAGCCTACATTGTGCTGGCGGCAACGGTAATTACGCTGGTGCCAGTGTTCATCCTGATGTTCCGCCATGTGCTGCATTTTTACGAAACTGCGCCGACAGTGCTTCCTCTGTTCGATGTGCTGAAGGAACAGCTTCCGTTTGTGGCGGGCATCGCCGTTGCAGTCATCGCGGCGATCCTGTTTTCGGCGCTCACCGGCCTGATCCTTGGCGATAAAAAGAAAAGCTCTCCTAAGAGCAGTAAGCTAGAACGCTTCTGGTGGTCGTTTATGCGTATCAGCGGCATTCTGATTATCCCGCTGGTCTTTGGTCATCTGGCGATGATGCATATTCTACAGGGCGTTTTTGACATCACCGCGCAAACGACGGTGGTAGGCACTTCCTATGTTAATGAATCAGCGACGGCGGTTGAATTTGTGAGCAGCCGCTGGGGATATATCGTCGGCGGCATTTTCATCTGGCGCGTTTATGATTTTGCGCTGCTGGTGCTGGTGACCATCCACGGCTTCAATGGCTTACGTTATGTACTGACCGACTACACGATGAGCAGCAATCTGCTGCGGCGCGGGGCGGTTTATCTAACCACCATTGGCGCTGTAATTCTGCTGGTTGTGGGCGGCGCGGCGCTGCTAAGCACCGTCCCTGAAGGCGCAATTCAAGAAGCAGAGCGCGAAGTACAGCGGCTCTACGGTGAAGCTGAGCATACCAATACGGAGACGGAAGTACTTCCGCTTCCGGCAGAAACAACTGAAGCTGGCAGCGGCGGTTAACCGCTTTAACTAAAACGTGACCACACGAACAAAACGTTGAGGACGATTGAGCAATGACAAAAATCCACCAATTTGACGCAATCGTTGTGGGTGCTGGCGGCGCCGGTCTCATGGCGGCGTTATATGCAACCAAAGGCGGCGTAAAAGTTGCCGTCATCAGCAAGTTGTACCCCACCCGCAGTCATACCGGCACCGCGCAAGGCGGCATCGGCGCGGCACTAGGCAATCTGGAAGAAGACAAGCCGTTGTGGCATGCCTTTGACACCGTGAAAGGCGGCGATTATCTTGCCGATCAGAACGCGGCCATGGTCTTGGCGACTGAAGCCATTGACGCGGTGATCGAGCTAGAGCATATGGGTCTGCCGTTTGACCGCACCGACGAAGGCAAAATTAGCCAGCGCCGCTTTGGCGGCCACACCAGCAATTTTGGCGAGAAACCAGTGCGCCGCGCTTGCCACGCCGCAGACCGCACCGGCCACATGATCTTGCAGACGCTTTACCAACAATGTATTAAGCACGATGTGACCTTCTTTGACGAATTTCAGGTCATTGACGTGATCATGAATCAGGGCGTTTGTGTGGGCGTTGTCGCCATTCAGCTAGGCACCGGTGAAGTTCATATTTTTCACGGCAAGGCGACCCTGTTTGCCACCGGCGGTTGGGGGCGTGTATGGTCAGTGACCAGCAACGCGCACAGCCTGACTGGTGATGGCGCGGCACTGACCTATCGGCGCGGCGTGCCGATGCAGGATATGGAATTTTATCAATTCCACCCCACCGGCATTTATAAGATGGGCATTCTGATCACTGAAGGCGTGCGCGGTGAAGGCGGCGTGCTGATCAACGGGCGCGGCGCACGCTTCATGGAAAAGTATGCGCCGCGTATTAAAGACCTCGCCAGCCGTGACGTTGTAAGCCGCGCAATTTATCTGGAACTGCGCGAAGGAAACGGCATCAAGGGCAAAGATTACGTCTATCTCGATGTGACCCCACCAACGGTCAACAAATATCTGGCTGAAGCCGGCGAAACCCGCCGAATCACCGCCGAAGATGTCGAAAAGAAACTGCCAGACATTCTCGACTTTTGCCGTGTCTATCTCGGCGTCGATCCAGTGCATCAGCCAATGCCCATTCAGCCAACCGCGCACTATGCGATGGGCGGCATCCCCACCAATGTTCATGGGGAAGTGGTAATTGATGCGAATTGGACGGTGCTGCCGGGCATGTATGCCGCTGGCGAAGTGGCCTGTGTGAGCTGTCACGGTGCAAACCGGCTTGGCACAAACTCGCTGGTAGACCTTGTGGTATTTGGCCGCCGTGGTGGTAAAGCGATGGCTGAATTTGCGAAGCATGCTGATTTTGTGCCGCTTCCGGCGAACGCTGAAAAAGAAGTTGAGGCCGAAATGACCCGCATTCGCACCAGCAACGGCAAGACGAAACCGTATGAACTGCGCCAAATGATGCAGAAAACCATGATGGAAAAAGTGGGTGTGTTCCGCGAAGAAGCGGGCATCGCCGAAGCGCTGGAGACGGTACGCGAGCTAAAGAACCGCTATCAAACCGATCTAGGCATTGATGATCGCGGCTATAAGTTCAATACCGATCTGCTGGAAGCATGGGAACTGGGCTGCCTGCTTGATCTGGCGGAGATCACGGCGATTAGCGCCTTGAATCGTAAAGAAAGCCGCGGCGCACACAGCCGCGAAGATTTTAAGGAGCGCGATGATAGCAATTGGTTGGTGCATTCGCTGATCAAGAACCATGCGCCGTCTGCCTTTGCGACAGGTATTTTTGAACCAGACCTGAATACCGATAAGAAGGTGGATTTATCGCTGGCATC
Source organism: Anaerolineae bacterium (assembly GCA_034437295.1). Classification (GTDB taxonomy): domain Bacteria; phylum Chloroflexota; class Anaerolineae; order Aggregatilineales; family Phototrophicaceae; genus Flexifilum. The sequence continues at coordinate 19,458 of DAOTUZ010000151.1, forward strand.
TGAAGACGAGCGTTTTGTGCCGAAAGCAAGGACTTACTAAAATATAGCGATGCGTGATGGATAATGAGTCAATGCTAAACCAGCGCAGATCCTTTGACCGTCACGCATTTTATGGAGAGTTGAGATAACCAATGGACATGAAATTTCGCATTCGCCGTTTCAATCCTGAAGCTGAAGAAGGAAAGCGTAAGCCATACTGGCAGGAATTTACACTGACCAACGTTGAAGAAACGGATCGCATCCTTGAACTGCTGCACCGTATTAAGTGGGAACAGGATGGTACGCTGACCCTACGCCGCGCCTGTGCGCATGGCATTTGCGGGTCTGACGCAATGCGGATTAACGGCGTGAACCGGTTGGCATGCAAGGTGCTGGCGAAAGATTTTGGCGGAAAAGTACAGATCGAGCCGATTTTGGGGCTGCCGGTGCTAAAAGACCTTGTGGTAGATATGGAGCCATTTTTTGCCCACTACCGCAGCGTGCTGCCCTACTTCATCAATAACTCATCTGAACCGGAACGCGAGCGCCTGCAAACCCAGCATGACCGCGAGCTATATGACGATACCACCAAGTGTATTTTATGCGCGTGCTGCACGACAAGCTGCCCCAGCTACTGGGCGAATGGCGAGTACGTTGGCCCGGCGGCCATTGTGCAGGCACATCGTTTCATCTTCGACTCCCGCGATGAAGGCGCACAAGAGCGTCTAGATATTATGGGGGATCCGAACGGCGTTTGGCGCTGCCGCACTATTTTTAACTGCACAACCGCCTGCCCGCGTGGTATTCAGGTGACCCGCGCCATTGGCGAAGTGAAGCTGGCGATCATGCGCGGCTCTCCCGAAGGCGTAATTCAAGAGGGTGTTGGCGAAATCGCCGTTGGCAACGGCTAACATATTTCCAACAGTTCATGTGCTACTGTAAAGGGCGACTCGTATGCTAAGTCGCCCTTTTTTATGCTATGGCACCGGGATACCAATATCATATACTGCCCGGCTGCAAGGTATAGGAAGCAAAATGACTTTTTACCTTGAAGATGATGATCCGCAGCCCGTTGACATTGAAAATTCGTGGCGAACACCAGACAGCGAAACGGATCTGGGTTGGGCGGAAGATAAAACGTGGACAAAGCGGCGAATCATCATCACCGCCATCGTTTTATTCGCATTGATCGCGTTTCTGGCAACCACCATGATCGGGGTATTGGAATTTGTGAACACCGTGACCGGGGGTGCGCCAACGCCAGTGCCGACGATACCGCTGCCGAGAGTTTAACGCCGCGGCCTATGCGGGGCGGGCGCGAGATTGGCGGGCTTTGATTTTTCTGGCTTGAGGTTACCAATCGCCAACCGCGCATACTGCCCATTTAGCAGTCCAGTGATCGGTATCCACAGCGCCGCGATGAAAGCCCACCCTAGAATCGGGATGATCGCCAGCAGCCCGATAATTACGAACGTGCCGAAAAGATAGGCGAGGTACTGTACTGTTTCGCTAACGTGTGCGCTCAGGCTGTCGTAAAGCTGGCCGAAAGCGAAGAAGGTGTTCAGGCGCGGTTCCTCAACGAAACGGCCTAACCCCAATGCGAAGAAAGGCAGCATCAGCAGGTTGTAGATCAAAATGATCGGCAGTAGGCAGCAGATTGAGGCAATCGTGACGGTGCTGCCAACGATTTGCGCGCCGCCGCTGATGCCGACGATAAACACCCACCCACAGCCGAAAAACATATTCGGGATGTTGTATATCAAGAAGGCGACCAACACATTCGCGCCCGGAGTCAGAAAACGCATCATGTTGTCCCATGCTGGCAGCGGCGTAGGATTGCCCTGCCGAACATTTCGCGCCAGACCGACCTGATAGCCAAGTAACAGCGACCAACCCACAAAGCCGATTAGCACCGGTGTGAACAGGATGGAGAAGATCGTGAGCGCCGCGGTGATCGCCAGCTTCACGATGTAATCGCGATCATTCAGGATACTGTTCATCAAATTGGTTAATTTCATCATTAATTCTCGCTGTCAATCAGCCGCGAAAGCCGAATTTGAAAGTCGCCGGTTGAGGTGCCGTTGCGCACGCCAAAACGGGTGGCGGCGATCACATATTCGCCGGTAACCGGCAGGGTATAGCGCAGCAGCGCATTTCGCGTGGCTGCATTCGCATCGTCATTCACCCCGCCGGGCAGATTATTGTCGTCAGGGTCACGCAGCGTGATGAACGGATCGAGATCGCCAGTCAGCCGCTCCATTTCGATTTCGATCTGATCGCCAACGGTTCCATTGAACTGATAGAACACCGCATAGCGTTCATTGGTGATGCTGTCGCTCAACATCTCACCGTAGCGGATGAAGATATCACCGCCTTCACTGGCCTGCTGCTGCGGCGACGGATTGGTGACCGCGCCGGGTTCGCTGATGCCGCTTTCGCCGCCATCAGTGACGCGAATAGCCGTCTCATAGCGCTGCCCCGGCAGCGTCGATCCGGAGGCCTGCACAACTGGTTCGCCAGAAACCTGAACGTCAAGATCAAACGCGGTGGCTTCGCTGCGCCCACAGCCATCTTGATCCCAGACCCAGATACGGTAATCGCCGGGTATTGGCGACTCGCCGGAGAAGAATATGTGTTCCACGGGCTGAATGCTCGGCGTTTGACAGTTCGCGTTGCTGTCTATTTGCAGCGCCCCGCCTGAAGGTGCATCAGGGCGGCTGTAAGAGATCGTGCTGCCAGAAGGATCACGTACATAAAGGTTGAGATTAGCATCAGTGTTCCAATGCAGCGTTACCGTAACTGCGCCGCTTTCTAGCGAAATTTCGCCCGCGCTCAACGTTAGATCATAGCTGCCAGTAGATGCGCCTGATTGAATGCCGCTGCGGGTTGCCATGATCAGATAATCGCCATCTTTAGGCAGACGAAACTGCACGATGCGAGCGTCGCGCCGCGCGCTGGCATTATCGTTGAAGGTCAGTTCATTCAAGTCGTTATCCATCAGGATCAGATAAGGATCAAGTGAGGCGCTGTCCGTATTCATGCTGATGGTGACCAGATCGCCCAATTTGCCGCTGAAGCGGTAGAAGTGCGCGCCTGCTTCCCCTGTGATTTCGCCCGTGTAATCTTTGTTATAGCTGGCGGCAGTGACCTCTAACATATTCACATCCAGCGGGGCGCTGTTCAAACGCAGGCTGTAGCCGCTGCGCCCGGTCAGGTTAGCGTTATCCACTTCCAACAGGTATAGCCCGCTGCGGGGAAGCGTCGTTCGCAGCGTCACGAAGCGTTCGCCGCGTGCTGATCCTAGCTCTTGACCGCTCAAATCGCGCAGGGTAATTCGCGGGCTTACATCGCCGCTGCTTTCTGTGGTGAACATGATCACATTGACTTCATCGCCCATTCTGCCATTGAGCAGATAGCTGGTCGAAGGCGCGGCGGTTTCAAACGCGCCGGTGACCTGCATCCCCACTTCAAGGGTAGATGCGGCGATTGCGCTGACCGACAAAATATAGGAACCTACGCCTTCCCCACCCGCTTCAATCAGATACCAGCCTGTTTCAGTGATGGTTGCGAAAGCGACGGTTTCATCTGCAGCGGTCTGCGTTTCCCGCCCAACGGGCTGATTGTCACGCGAAAGCAGGCGCAGCTGCGGTGAAAGGTCGCCGCCTGTGCCGGTCATGATCGCGCGGATCAAATCGCCCTGCCGCGCCGCAATTGCATAATAGGCTACCGGCCTTTCAGCGCTCAATGCGCCTGCAGCCCGGCTTTGATTAGTGATGTCGGTGAACGGCACGCCAAAATCTGGAATACTGCTGAGGGGATCAACCGGCGTTTGCTCAATGGTGATGCCGCTTAGTGTTAGCTCCAATCGGAACGTGCCGGAAGTGCGTGGAGCGGTGGCGCTTTCGGGTGTGAAGCGCGTGGCTTCAATTTGATACTGCCCTGATTGCGGTAGGGTCAGCGCGATCCGCGCGGCGCGGCTTCCGGTCGTTTCGTCGTCGTTGCGGCCAACGATAGTCCCATCAGGTGCATACAGCGTCAGCAGCGGATCAAGATCGCCGGAAGTAGACTGCATCCGAACAGCAACACTATCGCCGCTGGCGGCATTGAAACTGTAGCGGACGGCTGGAAAGGCTTCATTGATATTGCCTTCAATACTGCCCGGCGCCAACGGAAAGACCGGCAGCGAGGTAATCGTTGGGGCGATGCCCGGAGCTAACGTTGCAGCAATCGCCGGCGGCGGAGTTGGCGTAACCGTCGCCAGCCGCAGTTGCGCAAAGGTGGGCGAAGGCGTTGCAGGCGCAGGCGTTTGCGCATCAGCCGAGCTGCCAATCATCAAGATCAGGGCAGTGGTGAACGCGAATAAGCAAAGGGTGAAAGGCGCTTTTCGAGCAAACATATGCTCAAAACTATAGCATGAAAGGTTGATTTTCAGTTTAGAAGGTGAATAGTAATTTCAACGCTGGCTGTTGTACAAAGCTAGTGAGTTGTACCCTCCGAAAAGCAAATAAGATGGGATGACTCAAGGGATGCCCCGATCAATCTTATCGCCTCGGCTTTTTAATACCCCCGGTCGCTTCGCTCATCGGTATCTGGTCAACGTCATCTATTGCAACGGTTTCACCTTCACACATACCGGATAAGGGATGGATAGCGTCTTTCCGGTTTGCGCCAGTCGCCCGGTTTGGCGATCAATCTCAAAAATAATCAATGAATGGCTGTCTTGATGCGCCACCAGCAGATAGCCTTCCGTCAGATCGAGGGCAAAGCTGCGCGGCATACTGCCGCCTGAAGGCACAGTCTCTATATGCGCCAATGTACCATCGTGCGGATGAACGGAAAAAACAGCGATACAGTCATATCCGCGATTCGAGGCATATAGAAAGCTGCCAGCGCGGTTAATGTGGATATCAGCCCCCCAACGCGCCCCCTCAATATCAGCCGGCAAAACAATCACCGTCTGTTTGTGTGCCAGTGTCCCCTGATCAGCATCATAGTCATAAACGCCAATTGAGAAATTGAGTTCATTGATCACGTATAAAATGCGCCCGTTCGGGTGAAATTCAAGGTGGCGTGGCCCGGCGCCGGGTTCGACGGTCACCATACTATGAGGCAGCAAATGCCCGTTAGCGGCGTCAAAACCATAGACTTGCACCTGATCCATCCCAAGATCCGCGGCCAGAACATATCGCCCCGCGGGATCAAAAATCGCGCAGTGAGCATGGGCGCTCCCCTGCCGTTCGGCATTGATGCTATACCCCTGATTCTGGTGAACAAATGCAGCCTTGCCAAGCCGTCCATCATCGAAAACCGGCAGCACGGTCAAATTGCCACCGGTGTAATTAGCGACCAACACCCATTTTTCGGCGGCATCCAGCGTGATGTAACAGGGTGAAGCCCCCTGTGTAGGCTCTGCATTGATGCGCGCAATCGGCGTTGAGTCAAGCGCAAAAGCGCTCACCCCTCCCCCAGGCGCGCCGTTAAACGTCGCCTCTTCATTCACCGCAAACAGGCGGCGCTGATCTTGAGAGATCGCCAGAAAGGAAGGATTAGGCACATTTGAAATCACATCGCGTAGTTTTAGCTCCCCACTGGCGGAATCAAACTCGCAGATATAGATACTCTCCGAACGGTGTGTTTGATCATCGCCACGGCGGGTATATGTACCAACGTAAATTGCTTGTTTTACTACGGTCATCGAAATTAACGGCAGGAGACACCCTGCTTTAGCGGGGTGAGGAATGCCATATCTCCTTTCAACAACTTAAGAATACCAGACAAATATGATATACCTACGGGATGAAATTGACTTCTGTAGTGCGCCTTCAACCCACCGACCACCAGTACAAGCTTTTGCTTGCTACACTGGAAACTGCTAATGCTGCCTGCAACACCATTAGCGATATGGCGTGGGAAGTCAAGCAATTTGGGCGCGTACCAGTTCACCGTCTCGCCTACGCCAGTATTCGTGAGGCGTTCGGACTGACGGCGCACCTCGCAGTCCGTTGTATTGGCAAGGTGGTTGATGCTTACAAGCTGGATAAAAACAGCAAACGAGTGTTTAAGCCACACGGCGCTGTTCCCTACGATAG
>DAOTUZ010000152.1:0-32686 GCA_034437295.1 Anaerolineae bacterium
CGTCGCCGGTCACGCCTACCCCCGCGCCCACGCAGATTGCGCCACCCCAAACCGGCGGCCCAATTTGCTCCGTTGGCTGCGTGCCGTGGCAGGTTTATCACACCAACCGCACCGGCAACTGGGAGATTTTCCGGCTGGGAACTTACGCCGGCGCGTCAAATGCCAACCTCACGCAGCACACCGCCGACGACATGGATCCCGGCCTCTCGCCCGACGACAGTTGGATGGCTTTCGCCAGCAACCGTGACGGCAACTGGGAAATCTACGTCACGCCCACCAACGGCGACACCTCGCAGGCGCAGCGCGTGACCTATAACACCATCGCTCTCGATACCGACCCGGCGTGGGGGCCTGGCAACAGCCTCGTCTATCAATCCACTCGTGACGGCAATTGGGAACTCTATCTCTTCAACCTGACCACCGGCGCCGAAACCCGCCTGACCAATGACGATGCCGCAGACATGAATCCGTACTGGGCGCCCGATGGCTCTAACGTCATCTTCCAGAGCAACCGTGACGGCCAATGGCAAATCTATCGCCTCGATCTCGGCACGCTCCGCTTAACTCGCCTCAGCGACGGAAGCGCTCAGGATATTGACCCCGCCTACTCGCCAGACGGAAGCCAGATCGTGTTCCGCTCGTATCAGGGCGAAGGCAACAGTGTCCTGCACATCATGAACGCCAGCGGCAGCGGTCGCTACGCCTTCTCCGATGTCAACGGCGACGCTTCTAACGCCGCGTGGTCGCCGCAAGGCCGCTTGATCGCCTACCAATCTGATCTCGATGGCGATCTGGATATCTACGTCTACGATGTCGTCAGCCGCGTCACCCGCCATCTGACCGACAACGAGATCCCCGATTACGCGCCAACCTGGGTTTGCGGCCAAACAGAAGTGATCTTCACTTCCGATATTTCCGGCAACCCCGATATCTACAGCGCCGAAGCGCTCAATCTGGAAGATCCGCCCATTCTCGTGGATCAGGACGCGCAGCAGTTGACCGATGATCTGGCGGATGATGTCTATCCGTTGGGCGCGCCATCCGAAGAAATGGCGAGCCGTGAAGGTCGCCTCCCCGCAGATCTCGATGCTTCACGCGGGCAGACCAGCTTCCTGAACCCGGATGTGACGCCGACCCCGCCCGACCTGACGTTGGTTCCGTCCCTGCCCTGGCAGCGAATTGAGCCGTGCGTGTAAACGCTCGCTCACAGTAATTCAGAGCATCCAGCAAGACTCGTCCCCGCCTCTCATCATCTAGAGAGGCGGGGATGTTTTATTTTGAGGCAAATAGGCTTCTATTGATGCGGAACAATCGCGGCTTTTCCATCGTGGTACGCCATCACCCCTGATATAAAGGGAATAGCGTTTAACTTTTAACGCCCCCTCACATCTTAAACAACTTGAATGCCCCCACCTTCACATAATCCAGCGCGGTCATGAAGGCAATCGTAATCCAGAACATTTGCAGCATGATCGTGCTGTCCAACGCGGTCATCAGCACGCCGCCCAAGACCAGCGCCATCGTCAGCACAATGCCAATCGCTGACGCCAGCAGCAGCCATTTGCTAGGGCGTGATTTCCAGAAATGCCGGCGTTCGCGCACCAGATAAACGTTCGCCTGCGCCACGCACACCAGCATCAGGAACATCAGCGTTTCCATCTGCGCCGCATCCAGCCGCAGAAAATCCCGCCCGAAGCCGTACACGCTGAAGCTGAAAACCAGCCAGCCCAGCGCCATGATCAGCCCAATGGCGAACAGCGGCGCCGCCCGCCAGCGATCCGGATGCGGAGAAGGCCGCACATTGTCCGTCGTCAGCGACATCGAAACCAGATCGTTCACCAGCACCAGCAGCAAAATATGCAGCGGCTGCACGATCAGCCCGCCCGTCAGAATTAAGCCTAAGCTCAGGAATAAGCCCAAATGAAATGTTTTGGTGATCTTATTCAGCGTATACGTGAAAATCCGCTGGAATACGCTGCGGCCAACCTCCACCGCCGCCAGCAGCCCCCCCAATCCTGGCGTGGTCAGCACCAGCCCCGCCGCTGACTTGGCAATATCGGTGGCATTATCCACCGCCACCCCCACCTCTGCCTGCCGAATTGCCGGGGCGTCATTGATGCCGTCGCCGGTCATCCCCACCACATGCCCCGCATGTTGCAGCGCCTGTACCAGTTTGAATTTATCTTCAGGGTATACCCGCGCAATCACGTCATATTGGGTGGCGACGCCTTCATAATTCCCCTTAAAATCCTCACTGGTGATCGCCGCGCCAGTGATCCCCACCTGCTGCGCGATGCTCTGCGCCGTTGCAAGGCCATCCCCCGTGATCATCACCACCCGCACGCCCAACGCCTGAAGCCGCTGAATCACCGCGGCGGCATCTTCACGCGGCGGGTCTTGCAGCGCCACCAGCCCCGCCACCTTCAACGGTTTGCCATCTTTCGCAGAAGCCACCGCCACCAGGCGATCCCCATTGGCGGCAAACCCCTCCGCCATCTGATACAGTCCGTCCGCCTGCGGAACCATGTCGTTGATCACATGCGGCGAACCTTTCACCACATAGGTTTGCTTCTTCGCCTTCTCGCTTTTGTGGATCAGCGCCTCTGTGCGTTTTGTCTCTGGATCAAACGGCGTAAATTCCAACCGCTGCGCGTTATGAAAATGCGGCTTGCTGCTTTCTGCCGCATCCCGAATCGCCAGATCAATCGGGTCATGCGTCGCCTCATCCGATGCCAGCGCCGCCAGCCGCAGCAGTTTACTCTTTGAAAACCCGTTATATTCGTGTGTCGCCACTACCGCCAGCTCGTTACGGGTGATCGTCCCCGTCTTGTCGCTGCACAGCACATCCATCCCTGCCGCTTCCTTGATGGTCGCAAGCCGTGTCGTCAGCACCCCGCGTTCTGCCAGCATCCGCGCCCCAATCGCCGTCCCCAGCGTGAAAGTGACCGGCAGTGAAACCGGAATCGCCGCAATCAGCAGCGCCAGCACAAACAGCAGCGTATCCGCAAACGGGAGCCTAACCAGCGCCGCATTCACACCTACCACCGCCACCAGCGCCAGCGTAAAACCCATCAGGTAAACCACGATCCGGTGTACAAAAGCATCCCCGTGATCCTTAGATTTCGCAGATTGAACCAGCTTAGCCGTCTGGCTGTAGGATGTTTGCATGCCGGTAGCGTCAACCTCAACCACGGCTTCGCCCCGCCGTACCTGGCTGGTGGCATGGGCGCGCTCATTGAGGCCGATCTCCACAAGGTGAGACTCGCCGGTCATCGCTGATTGATCCACCGCAATATGCCCGGAAATCACATGGGCATCTGCTGGCACAATATCCCCCGCCCGCAGGCGAATAATATCCCCCGGAACCAGTTCCTGCGCCGGAAGTAACTGCCAGGTGTCATCCCGCAGCACCCGCGCATTAATCCGAAGCTGCTGCTGAAGCGCCGCCAGCGAGTTATAAGCCTTGTTCTCATAGAAGAAGCTGATGATCGCATTAAGCACCAGCATCACTAGGATGATCACCGCGCCGGCAATCTTGCCCAACGCAAATTGCAGCAGCATCGTAATTTCTAAGATGAACGGGATCACGCCCCTGAATTTCGCCAGAAATCGCCGCAGTGGAGAGCGGCGTTTTTCCTCAGAAATCTGGTTCGGCCCGTAGGTTCGCAGGCGCTCCGCCGCTTCTTGCGAAGTCAGGCCGCGCAGCGCCACCGTCGAAACTTTGCCAACCTCTGGCGTATTGGGAGGCAGTTGGTTTTCAGGCATTGGGGTTTCTCGCAGTGATGCCACTAAAGCACCTTATCCGATATAAAAGCGCCAGAGAAACACTGTTCGTTTCCCAAGCGCCCCGATCAAATATACAGTTATTCAGCGTCAGCAGATTCTTTAAGTATATGTTAAATCCATGTTAAATGATACCGGCATTAGTTAACATTTCCTCAAAGATCCCTGCGCGTATTTGCAAATACCCGGCAGTCACAGCGGCATATCGCAGTCTTTCAAATGCATAGCGGATAGGGTTAACGCTAAAATAAGGCTGTATATTTAACAGTCAGGCTGCGCCGCGCCGCATCCAACTATGGAGACAAACCATGCTTTACGGAACCCTGCTGCACCCTGAAATATTAAGCGTTCTAGCTTCTGCCGGTCATGGTTCGCGCGTCCTCATCGCAGATGGCAACTACCCATTTGTGACCGGTTCATCGCCAACGGCGAAGATCGTCTATCTCAATCTCGCTCCCGGCCTGCTCTGCGTCACCGACGTTCTGCGCGTATTAATGAGTGCCATTCCGGTGGAACTCGCCAACATCATGGAGCCAGATACCACATCCGAGCCGCCCATTTTTCGGGAATTTAGAGAGCTTTTGCCTGAAAGTATGCCCCTCCGCAGTCTGGATCGCTTTGCCTTTTATGAATCCGTCCGCTCGTCAGACACCGCTTTAGTCATCGCCACCGGGGAACAGCGCGTTTACGCCAATATTTTGCTCACTATCGGCGTCGTCGCCCCACCTCAAACCCGTCCGTAGGGGCGCAGCGCGCTGCGCCCGTTCTTTGCCCAAATCATCGGTTTCCCTTCAGTCTGCGCGCAAAGAGGGGCATGAGGGGTGAGGTTATGATCAGGCAATATCCTCGGAAATCCCCACTCCCCTCTATCATCCTGCTTGCGCTATATTGGCACAGAGTGGTATAGTCCACTTGCTGCGGCGCTGTTGCGGGCGAAACGCCGCTGGCTCTCGAAACCAGCCACATCCCCCTATCGCGGCGATCAATATCAGCGGTATACAAGATTTCCGGAACAAGTAGACCCTTTATCTGCCACGCACATCTCGTGGCAGCCCATTGAGGATCAGCCATGACCCGCCCGTTATACGTTGTTGGCTTAATGTCTGGCACCTCCGCAGATGGAATTGATGCCGCCCTCTGTGAAATCAGCGGCGAGCCGCCCTCGCTTCAAGTGCGTATGTTGGCCGCACAGTCAACCCCTTTTGAGCATGATTTCCAACGCCTTATCCATGAACAGGGAACGCTGGCGACCAGCCGCATTGATGCGCTTTCTCGCCTGCATTTTGAGCTTGGCTCGCGTTTTGGCGCGGCGGTACTGTCGCTGCTCGATCACGCCGGTTTTTCCCTATCACGGCTAGATCTTATCGGCCTTCACGGACAAACCGTCTGGCACGAAATTGACGTTCACGGCAAAGCCGTCGCTTCGCTGCAAATCGGGGAAGCCGCCATCGTCGCTGAAAATACCGGCATTACCACCATCAGTAATTTTCGCGCCAGAGACATCGCCGCTGGTGGGCAGGGCGCGCCGCTGACCAGTTACATTGATTGGCTGCTGCTGCGCCACCCTACACATTGGCGGGCCGTACAAAACATCGGCGGCATTTCCAACGTCACCCTGCTGCCGCCGCTGAACACGCCCGATGCGCTGCCCATTGCTTTCGATACTGGCCCCGGTAATGCCCTGCTCGATGAAGCCGTACGCGCACTCACTTCCGGCGAAAAATCGTTCGACTTAGACGGCGCGATGGCCGCACAAGGGCGCTGCGATGGGAGGTGGCTAAGCGAACTTATGGAGCATCCCTACTTCCAGCGTCGCGGCCCTAAAACCACCGGACGCGAATTATTCGGGCGGGAAATGGCGCTGCGCCTTGTCAGCGAAGGGCGCGCACGCGGTCTCTCTGCTGAATCGACCCTTGCCACCCTCACCGCCCTCACTGCCGCCAGCATCGCCCAAGCCTATCAGGCCTACGCGCCGGTCATGCCCGCCGAAGTGATCATCGGCGGCGGCGGCGGCCATAATTCCACGCTCATCGCTATGCTGTGCGCACTTTTGCCCGGCGCGCAAATTCTCTCACACGAAGAGATCGGCATGGATACCGATAACAAAGAAGCGTTGGTTTTTGCCGTCTTAGCCTATGAAAGCTGGTTTGGGCGCCCCGGCGCGCTGCCCGCGCTCACCGGAGCATCTCATCCCTCCGTGCTTGGCGATATCACGCCCGGCAAAAACTATCACCCCTTATTAAGCCAAACCCTTTTCGCCCGTGAAGTTTTCAGCCCGGAATAGTGCTCATATGCTGACCGAAGATCGTAACCCTCAGTCGCAAGCGTTGGATACGAGTTCATCCGAAGAAATTTGCCGCCTGATGAACGCTGAAGATGCCGGCGTAGCGCAAGTTGTTGAAGCCGCCATCCCCGCAATCGCGCAGGCAGTAGATCGCGTTGCGCAAGGGATGCAAGCGGGCGGCAGGCTCATTTATGTTGGCGCGGGTACCAGCGGCCGGCTTGCCGTGCTTGACGCCGCCGAATGCATTCCCACTTTCGGCATCGAACCCGGCATCGTCATCGCGATCATGGCTGGCGGCGCGGACGCTTTCATCCGCCCCCTTGAAAATGCCGAAGACAACGCTCGTGCTGGCGCTGATGAACTGCTGGCGCTGAACCTGACCGAACACGATTCAGTCGTCGGGTTGGCCGCCAGCGGCACAACACCCTATGTACTCGGCGCGGTAGATGCCGCCCGTAAGCGCGGAATTCTGACTATCGGAGTCGCCTGCAACGCCCCTTCGGCACTGCTTGAACGGGTGGACATTGCTATTCCGCTGCTGGTCGGGCCTGAAATATTGACCGGATCTACCCGCCTCAAAGCCGGAACCGCCCAAAAAATGATGCTCAACATGCTCAGCACCGCGGTCATGATCCGCCTAGGGCGCGCCTACGATAACTGGATGGTCGCGCTGCGCGTCACCAACCAGAAGCTGCTTGACCGTGGCCGCCGCATCGTTGCGGACATTGTGCCGACTGATCTTGCCACCGCGGGAATGCTTCTCGAAGCCGCTGATAAAGACGTACGCACCGCCATTCTTATGGGCCGTTTCGGCTTGAGCGCCGGTGAAGCTGCCGCGCTTTTGGCGCAGGCACGGGGTAATTTACGCGCCGCCTTTGCAACCGCCAGCGATTCTTTCACTGGCATTCAGGAAAGCTAGAGAATGACTAACAAAGCAAGTCTATTTTGGGGCAGGGGCGCCGCGTGCAGCGCCTGCCATCCCGTCTAGCAGGCATGCCCGGTAAAGGCATTAAGGCATTGGTATAGATTATGCAACCAGCCATCAACATCGAAAATGACACCCTCAAAGTCGTGCCTTCCATGGCACTTCAGCAGTTAGTCGAGAAACATCTCGGCGCAACCTTCCCCTCCATCACGCTGGTCGTCCTCAAAAAAGGCAAGGCCGCTTTTATCGGCGCATGGGGCTGGATTGACCCCTATACCCAGATTCATGAAACCACGATGGCTAATCGCTTCGATCTGGCCTCTCTGACCAAGCTGTTCACTGCGACGATGATCTTGCAGTTGATCAGTGAAGGGAAACTCTCACTAGAAACCCCGCTTGCCGCCGTCATCCCTGAATTTGCGGCGGGCGGCCCAAAACCGTTCGATGGAGGCATCAATCCTTTTACAAAATTGCCCATGCCCGTCAATCCGGCGCTCGAAAATAAAACGGTAGATCCTACACGAGTCACGATCCGCCATTTGCTCACCCACACTTCCGGTCTTGCGCCGTGGCGCCCGGTCTACCAACTCTGCCCGACACCGCTGCTAGACGAACCTGAGCCTGTTTCGCCAGAAGTGCGCCATGCAAAAGCGATAGCCTTTATCTGCGAGTCGGCCTTTGTAGATGAGCCAGGCAGCGCCGTTCGTTACAGCGATCTGGGCTTCATCTTATTGGGCGAGTGTGTGCAGCGTTTAACCGGGCTTTCGCTGGACGCAGCCGTAAACCAACGACTCGCCTTGCCGCTTGGCTTAGCTACGCTAACCTATAATCCGCTGCGCTCTGGCTTCAATCAGGTGAATATTGCCCCCACCGAATACGATTTTGTCTGGCGAATGCGCCGCTGTTGGGGCGAAGTTCACGATGAAAACGCCTATGGTTTGGGCGGCATTGCTGGTCACGCAGGCTTATTTGCTGCCGCATACGATGTTGCCGCCTTTGGTGAAGCATGGCGCACCCGCAGCCCACAGCTTGGTATCTCCAACGAGATATGGGTAGAGGCCACCCGTCATCACATTGGCACCGACGATCCACGCGGGCTAGGCTGGCGGATGTATACCCCTACTCCCGATCCCGATGAGCCGTTTCCATTTCCCACGCCAGAGGCCAGCGCCATCCCCGCCGGATATTTCGGGCATACCGGCTTTACCGGCACCTCACTTCGGGTGAATATCAAACACAAGATCACCATCGCCTGTATGACCAATCGCGTCTATTATGGCCGCGATCCACAGGGCATGGAGGCCTTCCGCATCGCCCTACACGCCCTGTTCGTGGCCTAATACCATCCCTTTCCTCTGCGTCCTCTGGCAATCACGGGCGTTGATCTATAAGATTGAGCTATGAATACTTCCTCATGGCGACTCTCAAATTGGCGCGTCTGGATGATCCCGCTGCTGCTGCTGGTTTGCTGGCTGGGGGCGCGCCATCTCACGACTGAATCGCTCTGGTATGACGAAGTATTCACCCTGCGCTTCGTCGGTGGGCTTCCCGGCCAACCGATGAATTTCAGCCAGATATGGGCGGCGGCAGCCAGCGAACCCTACTGGCCGCCGGGCTATCATTTCGCCTTAGCCATCTGGGGCGCAGCCTTAGGCTGGTCGCCCTTTGCGGCACGCGCCTTTTCGCTGTTTTTCGGCCTGCTCACAGTGGCGATGACCTACCGGTTAGGCAAAGACCTGACCGGGAACGCGGCGGTTGGTTTTGCCGGCGCGGCCATCCTTGGGGTTGGCGCTTTCTACAGCTATTACCTGCATGAACTGCGCGGCTACACCCTGTACACCTTCGTCACCGTTCTGGCCTTATGGGCTTACTGGCGGGCGGCGCGGGCCAGCGCCAAACCCAATATCTGGCCGAAGATTGCGCTGTTCATCGGCGGTGTTGGGCTGTTCTACGTTCACTATTTTGGCGTCTTTATCTTTCTGGCAGTTGGCCTCTATCACCTATTGTTCTCGCCTAAAGATCGGCGCTGGTGGGAAGTAACCGGCATCGCCATCGCTTCGGGCGCCGCTTTTTTGCCCTTTGCAATCAGCGCCGTCACGGGTTTGAACGCGGCTTATGGCTGGCAGCAAAGCGTGACCACCGTCTCGCACCTTGATACATCACAGGCCATTGAAAAACTTGCCAGCGAATTTAGCAGCGGCAGTATCGCCCTGTTCGCGGCCTTGCTCTTTTTCGCCTTCAACGGGCGGGGCAAAGCCGCCTTATACGCTGGTTTCATCCTGATCAGCGCCCTCATCATCACGCTGATCGCAGATATACGCCTGCAACTGCTCATTCACATTCGCTACATGATCGGCCTGTGGCCGCTGCTGGCAACTTCGGCAGGTATGGGCATCGTTCGGCTGGGGCGCGGGCGCACGGCGATCACCGCCTTGATTTTCGCCAGTATCGCCGGTGGACTCTGGCTCAATTTCAACGATCAATACCGCATAAATATGAACGGCGGCGAATTCTGGCATATGCCCTGGCAGCAGTTGCAAGAAGCGGTTGAGCCTCACGCACAAGATGACGATTTGGTGGTGATGCATTTGCGCGATATTGTCTGGCGCTGGATGCATGATCCGCTGGCCGATTACTACTTTCACGACTCGCCTGCCGCAGTAGAGATCATGGAATCGCTGCCCGATATGAGCGATGAAGCTTATCTTGCGCTGGAACATCGCTACATTGACGGCGCAAATCGGGTGTGGTTTTCCTTTGACCCCGCCCAAACCCCCGGACGCCTTGAGCTGTTTGAAAGTGAACTGGGCAAGCAGTTCGCACTGTGCGGGGCGGCGGTTGATACAGCAGAAATTTCGCTGCGTTTATATACCCGTATCCCTGATGCGCCAGCAGACATGACCTATCGCTTTGGCGACTCTGTTGGCGCGGCCTTGCTTGAGCCTTTGCCGGCGGCAGCAGATCGTTCGCTACTGATCCCGATAGTTTGGTCAGGGGGCGATCTTCCGCCGGAAACCTACTCGTTCGGGCTGCACCTGCTAGATGAGAACGGCACGCTGGCCGCCCAATTTAATGCTGGTTTGCCTATCAGCCCGTATGCCTGCCAGTTTGCGCGCATTGAGGTTGACAATCTCGCGCCCGGAAATTACAGCCTGATGCTGGTAGTTTATAACTGGCACACGGGAGAACGGATGCCCGTTCCGAATAGTGTAGATAACCAGCACGCATTAGGGACGATTCGTATCGAATAACAGGCAGGGCATCCCCCACCTCTACAAGCCCGCATGCAGGTGAACAAGCAGATGTTCCGAAAAAACGGCCATCCCCCCCGCTTCAAACTGCCGCCTCATTTATGGCGGCTTCGGCCTATACAGCTCATCCTGATCGATCTTAGCGACTGGCTAATGGGCTTCGTGGGGATCAATTTACTGTGGGTGATCGCCAGTTTGACGGTGATTTTACTGCCTCCAGCAACCGCAGCGATATTTGAGGCGGCGCTGGGCGCCTTTCAAAATCAGCCGCCAACTACAGGGCAGTTTTTCGCTTCAATGCGGCGCTGGTTCGCCTTAAGCTGGTTGATTACGCTCGCAAACTTGCTGATCTTAGGCGGGTTATTTTTGTTAGGCAGGCTGGTTTACCCGAACGAGATTCCGCTGGCGATGCTGGCTGTAGCTGCTGGATGCTTCGTCTGGATTCAATTTTTCTTCTGGCCGTTCCTGCTGCTGCAAACGCGGCCTTCCCCTTTTCAGGCGCTTCGCAACAGCGCCTTCACGATCATGGGCGACCTCCCCTATTTTACGGGCTATCTGGCGCTGGTCATCCTGATCGCGATCCCTTCGGTGATCGTGATCGCGCCCATGCTGTTGATCACGCCGGTTCTAATCGCCCTGATCAATACCTACAGCCTGGGTATCTGGCTGCAAAGGCAGGGCATCTTGACCACCGAAGCCCGTGAGTCCTAATCCCCTGCCTGTTGGCACAGCAAAGCCACTCTCTAACGCACCACCTCAAGATCGGCCATGAAAAGCGCGCCGCTGCTGGTCTGATCGAAAAGCAGCGCAATTTCTTGAATATCAGTTAAATCTACCCCTGAAAAGGCGCTCAAGGACAGGCGGATCGTCGTCAGCGGCACACGCCCGGTGAATAAATCACCGAAGAAGCTGTCAGCCTGCGCTTCGCCGGGCGGGAAGATCAGCGCAGGTTCATCGGGGCGCGTGGAAACGGTGGCCGTATTTCCCGAAATGTCGGTCAATTGGATGCTGAATGATTGTGAAGCGCCGGGGGGATTCAATTCAGAGAGGGGATCGAGGGCAGCGCGCAGACTGATGGCGCTGTAGGCGCTTAGGTCTTGACCATCGGGCAGATTGAAACGCAGCGCCGCGCCGGACTGCTGCCATGAGGCGAGCATCAAGGCCGGGTTGCCGGGGATGATCAGATCAGTACGGCGGCAGTCCTGCATATCCGGCTGCTCTTGCGGCGTGAAAAAGCCCTGTTCGCAGAAGGTGGTAGAGATGCCTTCGCGGGTGATCTCGCCACCAAGCAGGTTGGTATACAAGCCGGCTTTGGTGATGGGGATGAGCAGCGGCTGGCGATCAGCGCGGGCGGGCATCAGGGCGACGCGGGCGGGCAGCCCGTAAAGCGCGTTCACCGCTGGCGCTGATATATCCATGCCCATGCGCGATGCTGACTCAGAAACTGCCTGCGAATCGCCCGAAAAGATCGTGGTCAGGAAATCGAGGGCGTAACCCACGAGAAAATCGCGCTGCTGATCTGGCTGCAAGGTGGTTTCGCACTCGCTGCGGGATGCCTGGCTGAACAGATCAGACGGTAGAATGTCATTAAAGTAATTATGATTGGCCTGTTCCAGCCAGACAGAAGAAGCCCAAGCCTGTTGATCGGATTCAAGGCGAGCGGTTTCATAGAAGATCTGCCCGTCCTGATTGGTCACGTCGCCATCACAGGCCGGCAGAATGATGCCCGTTGGCGCAGTTGAGCTTTCAGGCATTCTGAACAGCACCATTGGCGCGATTAAAAGCAGGCCGTCGCCACGTTCGCCAGTTTCGCAGGATGCCGTATAGTCTAACTGCCAGTCGGGATCATTGATCAGCCGATGCGCCAGCTCGCCACCGCGTGAATGGCCGAAATAGGCGAGACGGCAGAGATCGGCGCGGCCGGCAAGCTGAACGCCGAAATTGTTTTCGCCACCGCTCGCAGCTTCCGCAAGCGCATTCAAGTGCAGATTTAACAGTTGAAGTATCCGTTCGCCGGGATCGCCTTCGCCAAAGCCAAAAGTATTTTCAGCGTTGATATTGATGGAGAGCGCTACGTAGCCGTTTGCGGCAAGCTGCCCCGCGAGATAGCCGAAACCGCGATAGTTTGGCTGCTCCACTTCTGGCGCACACGGCCACGCATCTACGCCAAATTCATTCAACGGGCAGCCGGGATGAGTGCCATGCAAGATGATGACCACCGGATGCGGGGCATCATCTTCAGGAACAGCGATGACGCCATTCAGACGGATAGGCATATTGTGAAAGCGGCTGTCTTCAGGAAAGCGCGACTGCACAATGGTGGTTTCGCCAAGATCGTATTCGATGACGGGCGGTAACTCTTGCGCGCTGGCAGATATGCTGAAGATCAGCATGGACAAGAGAAGGCAGATGAGCAACTGAAAACGGCGCATGTTTAGACCTTTATGTGTAAAGTAAAAAATTACGAGAGAGACGGACGCGGCATGCCGCGTCCCTACAGTCCTCATTCCAAACCCATTCTCGATCAGGGATGGGTGATGCTGTTGGCAACTTTGATGATGGCCTCAAGGCTTTGCTCGACATCTTCGGCAGTGGTTGCCCAACTGGAGACGCTAATGCGCATGGCGGTATGCCCCTGCCAAAGCGTTCCGCCTGCCCAACAAGTGCCTTCCTGCTGCACGGCGGCGATCACCTGTTTGGTGGTTTCAGAATCGCCAAAGGATACCAAAACCTGATTCAAAGCAACGTCATTGAGGATATTATAGCCAGCGGCACTTAAGCCTTCAGCAAAACGGGCGGCATGGCGACAACAGCGCTCGATGAGATCAGCGATGCCTGAACGCCCTAGAGAACGCATGGCCGCCCAAACTTCAATGCCGCGCGCGCGGCGGGAAAGCTCTGGCGTGTATTGGAATGGATCGCGGGAATCGCTGCGCACGAGATAGGCGGCGTTGTAATTCATGGCGGCGCGCAGCATTTCAGGATCACGGACAAAGACAAGACCGCTGTCATAAGGCACATTCAGCCATTTATGACCATCGGTAGCCCACGAGTCGGCATCAGCGATACCTTGAACCAAGGCCGCGCGATCTGGCGCGGCGCCAGCCCACAGGCCAAACGCGCCATCAATATGAACCCATGCGCCAGCGGCGCGCGCGCGGGGAATGATATCGGCCAGCGGATCACAGGCGCCGGTATTCACATTGCCAGCTTGCAGACAGACGATGGTTGGGCCGGCAATTTCAGGGAAGGCATCGGCGCGTATTCGGCCTTGAGAATCTACAGGCACGCGGACGATACGCTGTGCGCCAAAGCCGAGCAGGCTGAGGGCTTTGAGCAGGCTGATATGCACTTCGTCGCCAACAATCACGGTGATGGGCGGCGCGCCGAATAGGCCATCAGCTTCAACGTTCCAGCCTTGATCGGCCAATACTTTATGACGCGCCGCCGCGAGGCCGGTGAAATTTGCCATAGTCGCGCCGGTGACGAAACCGAAACCGGCAGTTTCGGGAAGGCCAAGCACATCTAACAGCCAGCGCCCGGCAATATCTTCTAAAACGGAAGCTGAAGGCGAGGCGACGTATAAGCCGGCATTTTGATCCCACGCGCCAGCCAGCCAATTGGCAGCTAAGGCGGCAGGAAGCGACCCCCCGATGACAAACCCGAAATAGCGCGAACCGGCCATGCCGACGGTTGCGGGTGAGGCGTATTCATCGAGCGCGGCCAGCGTTTGTTCTGGCGATTCGGGATGATCGGGGATGGGGGTATCCAGCGCGGCGAGGCGATTCAAGGCTTCGGGCGTTGGGAATACAGGACGCGATTCCAACGATTCAAGGTAGCGGGAAGCGCGTTCGGCGGTGTTTTGTAGAATTTGGCGCATGATTCAATCCTCATTTCTCAAGGCTGCTCAGTGTAGTTCTAGACTAAACAGCGCGCAAAAGTAAAACCTCTTTTACCCCTATCACCATGCCGGCATGAAAGCCTATTCACTGGATGCCAGCAATTATGTGTTTTTTCACGATGATCATCGTCCTAGAAACCCTAAGCGCGTATTTGATACCATACCCACTAGGTTAGCACATATTTTCTACGAATTGGTGACTATATTGCTAACAAAATGGACTCAAAATTTGAGGGAAAAAATGGCCTAAAATGGTTAAGAATTGAAAATTAAAGGTCAAAAAACGCCCCACTATCCTGATGCGCGTTTAGCGCCATGGAGCAGCACGCCGCACCCCTATAAACCGCGACGGGGCGATGGGGGTTTAGGGGGCGAGATCGAAGTAGGCTTCATAGACCTGACGGGCGATGGGGGCGGCGATTTCTGATCCCTGCCCGGCGGTTTCGACCAGCACAACCACGGCAATTTCGGGATTTTCGCGGGGGGCGTATGAGGTGAACCATGCGTGACTGGGAGTTTCAGGGCCACCGGTTTGGGCAGTACCGGTTTTGCCACATACCCCCAATGCCTGTACCGGGGAATTGCGGAACACAAATTCAGCAGTTCCCTGCGAGGTACTGGTGACGGCACACATTCCAGATTGGATCATGTCAATGACTTCGGGGCGCAGACCGGTGGGCGTGGCTTCTGGCTGATAGGCGGGGGTGGGGCTGCTCCCTAGCAGGCCGATTGACTGCACCAGATGCGGCGTATAGAGGGTGCCGCCGTTGGCGATAGCGGCTGTCCAGCGGGCAACTTGCAACGGCGTGACCTGTACATAGCCCTGACCAATCGCCATATTCACCTCTTCGGACGACGGCATTTCAAAGCCGAAGCTGGTGCGGAACCAATCGGGGTTGGGCATGAACCCGGCTTCTTCAGGAATATCAGGGATGCCGGTAGGCTGGCCGAAGCCGAGACGCACGGCGTAATCAGGCAGGATATAGGGATCGGCCATGAACAGGTCATAGCCAGCTTCATAGAAATAGGGGTTACAGCTTTGGGTGAGCGCGTTGGGAAGGGTGAGGCTGCCATGCCCGCCTGCGAGCCAGTCTACGCGGGGAATATCACGGTTCCAAGTGCCGACGCAGGTATAACGCTCATCGAGCGCATAAACGCCGCTATCGGCGGCGGCGGCGGCGGTCACCAGCTTCATAACTGAACCGAGCGTGAATACGCCTAGCGCCGGGCGATTGATCTGGGGGTTGCGAGAATCGGCGGCGTAGGTTTCTTGAAGGGCAAGCGCGGCCTGCCGACCCATGGCGGGAAAGGCGTTATAGGCGTTGTTATCGAAGGTGGGATAGCTGACCATTGCCAAGACAGCGCCGGTGTTGACATCCATGACAACGACGGATGCGCCGGGAGAGCCGGGCGCCCAAGTATCTTTAGCCTGCGTGAAGGCATCAGCGACGATACGGGCGACATCGGCTTGTAAATCGGCATCTACCGTGAGCCAGAGACTGCGCCCCGGCTGCGCCTGATGACTCGCCAGCACGCGCAAGACCTGCCCGGTGGGGCTGGCAATTTCAAGGCTGGCAGCGGGTACGCCGCGCAAGGTTTCGTCCCATTCAAGTTCGATGCCGGTACGCCCGATCAGAGAGTCCTGATTAAACCCGGCGGCTTCGAGCGAGGGAATTTCACTTTCGCCCGGATAGCCCACATAGCCAAGCAGATTGGGCATGAGCGTGCCGTTGGTGTAGCGGCGCACACGGCGGCCTTCAAGCTGGGCATCACAGAAACCGTCTAACTGCGTGGCTACGGCATTATAGGCGGACTGATCGATCAAGCCGACCTGCACCAATTCACTGGCGGGGCGCGATTCCAGCCGCGAGCGCACCGTATCTAATGAGAGGCTGAGCGCCGAGGATAGAGTATTGAGGCAGTTTTCCCAATCGGGGGCGTTCTGGCGAACGATGTTGATCATGGCGATACGGCCTTCTTGATCGGCCATGATGGCGCCATTCGCATCGTAAATATTGGCGCGAATGGGTGGGGAGCTGGTCATGCGCAAACGGCCACCCGCGGCGAGTTCAGGGAAGAGATCGGCGGGCGTCCAGGCGACGCGCCAATCTTGCGCGCGCGAATCAACAACCAGGCGCAGGTTGCGGTTATTATCGGTGATAGTGCCGAAGGATTCGGTGATAAAGGCAACGTTGTAATTGAAAACGGCGACGGATTCGCTTTCGCGATAGATGCCGTTGGCGACGATCTCTAAGCTGGTCTGCCCCATGACCGCCGCGGCATTGGTATAGACGGCCTGGAAATTTTCAAAGGGATAGGCTTCTTGACTGCCAAAGCTGATACCGTCAAACATGAATTCATAGCTGCCGTCAATCCAGTTCTGGATAAATTCACGGGCGACACGCTCGGCATTTTCAATCGGCCAGAGATCGGGGGCTACACCGACTGCGGGGATGACAGCGACAGCGGCTGGCTGCGCGGGGCGGCAAGCCGTAAGCGTGAGCAGCAGTATGAAGATGAAGGCGAGGCGGCGGGTCATGAATTGTGCTTTACAGTCCGTTTATCACTCTATTATAGCTGTGAAACAGGCTGACGATATGAGAAGTTCAAGAACTTTTGTGGAACAAAGAAATGTTGAATGCTGCGTTCAAAGTTAAACGGAAGGGCGGAAACACGGCTCTCCGCCCCCCGCTCCCCCTTCCCTTACATGCTGCGCGCAGCCACAGCAGACCGCGTGGAGAAGGGGGATGCCGACGCAGGGGATGTAGGATGATTAGCCTTCAAGCGCGGCGTTGCGAATTTTCTTAAGGCGCTTCATAACATTGTTGGAGCCACGCCCGAAATAGTCATAGAGTGCGCGGTATTCGGCATAAAGCGCGTCGTAGACCTTCTGATTTTCAGGGATGGGGGAGACGATTTCCGGTTTCAGCTTGCCCATTTTTTCGGCGGCGGCGGTAACATTCGGATACAGCCCGGCGGCGGCGGCGGCATAAATGGCTGCGCCTAATGCTGGCGCCTGTGACGAGCCGCCTAGCTTCAGGTCGCGCCCGGTAACATCGGCGTAAATCTGACGCAGCAGGGCGTTCTTCTCAGGCAGGCCGCCAGCCGCAACCAACGTTTCGACATGCACGCCGCGCACCTCAAAGGCTTCGATGATTTCACGGGTGCCGAACGCGGTGGCTTCGATCAAGGCGCGGTAAATATCAGGGGCGCGGGTGGCTAATGTGGCGCCTATGAGCAAGCCGCTGAGTTCAGTATCTACCAACGTGGAGCGATTGCCATTCCACCAGTCAAGCGCCAGCAAGCCATGTTCACCGACGCGCTGTTTAGCGGCTTCCTGCTCCAGATAGGCGTGAATGTTGAGGCCAGCAGCCTGAGCCGCATCGTAGTATTCTTGCGGCACGGCGTTCTCAATGAACCACGCAAAAATATCGCCAACGGCAGATTGACCAGCTTCATAGCCAAACAGGCCATCGACGATACCCCCATCCACCACGCCACACATGCCGTCTACGTCTTGTAGGGTGGCGCTGGAGATGATATGACAGGTGGAAGTTCCCATGATCATGAGCATGACGCCGGGCGCGGTAGCTTTTACAGCGGGCGCGGTGACATGGGCATCGATCACTGCGGCGGCGACGGCGATGCCGGGTTTGAGGCCGAGTTTGGCGGCCATTTCGGGGGTCAGGCCGCCTGCTCTGCCGCCAAGCGGGGCAAAATTACCGGCGACTTTCTCAGCAATCACATTCTTAAAACGGGGGTCGAGGGCGCCGAAATATTCGGGGGACGGGTAGCCGCCATCCTGCACCAGCATTTTGTAACCGGTGGTACAGGTACTGCGGGTTAGCATGCCGGTTAGCTGCCAGATAGCCCAATCGGCGGCTTCGATGAACACGTCAATTGCTTCATAACTATCCGGCGATTCTTCCAGTATTTGCAGCAGCTTGCTGAAGAACCATTCGGACGAGTATTTACCGCCGTAGCGTTTGAGCCACCATTCGCCACGTTCGCGGGCAACGCGATTGATCTTGTCGGCCTGCGGCTGGCTGGCATGATGCTTCCAGAGCTTGACATAAGCATGCGGGTTATCTTTGAATTCTGGCAAAAATGAAAGCGGCGTACCATCACTTTTGACGGGCATGGGCGAGCTAGCGGTGAAATCAACGCCAATACCGACGATTAGCTCAGGATTGACGCCGCTTTGTTTGAGGACAGCGGGAATTGTGGTTAAAAACACATCCAGATAATCTTGTGGATCTTGCAGCGCCCATTCAGGGGGCAGATCTGCGCCACTGGTGGGCAATTTATCGTCTATGACGCCGTGCGGATATTCAAGCACACTGACGGCAATTTCTTCACCGGTAGCGGCATCTACTAAGAGAGCGCGGCCAGAGAGAGTACCAAAGTCTACGCCGATGGTATACATGAAGTCATTCCCCAAGTACGATTCCTGTAATCATACCGTTGAAACGGCGCTGTTCCAAGTGAAGAATTCGATTTCACAGAGAAAATAATTCGGGTTTACGGCGCTCCCCGTGAACGAAACTAAAAATATCCTCATCTCACTAAACTACCCGCTATTGGCGTGAGAAAAAGGACAAAAGGGATCGTCTGCCGGCACAGTATTCGCCTGATACAGAGGCGTTCCGGAGAATAAGCGTGAATTGCACCAGCGCGATGCCTCATGATTCTCAATTTACCTGTGGGGCGAATAATTTAGGTGAAGAATTCGATTACCAAGATGCGGTATATCAAGCGCCTATAGCCTACGCCCCCACCCTTTTTCGTCAGGGCGAGGGGCGTAGTAAAGCGCAGCAAGTGAGGGTCTACAACTTCAAAATCGGCTCAGGGGTTAAACTTACTGTGGGCAGAACTGCGCGGCGTTCGTAATAGCTTCCTGAATTTCACGGATGCGATTATCGGAACTGGGATGCGTGCTCAGCCATTCGGGGCCACCGCCGCCGCCACTGATGCGCGCTAGAATTTGCTGAACTTCGATCATCGCCTGAGGATCATAGCCGGCATTGATCAACAGGCAAACACCCAGTGAATCGGATTGCAACTCATCTTCACGGCCATAGTTCATATTGACCATCTGGCCGATCATGGCGGCAGTTTGGGCAGCGCCAGCACTTTCCGCGGCCACAGCTACCGCGCCAACAAGTCCGTTGGTGAGTTCACTTTTGGCGATTTGCTGGGCGCTGTGACGCGCCAAAACATGCACAATTTCATGCGCCATCACGCTGGCGATACGATCTTCCGTCTCCATCGCGTTGATTAAGGCGGTGGTCAAGAACATTTGCCCGCCGGGGAGCGCAAAGGCGTTGACGATATCGGGGTTATTTAACACGGTAAATTCAAACTGCCACGGCGTGGATGCAACGGCGCTGGTGCCGTTGATCAGACGCCCGCCGATGTCGTCTATCGCCTGTTGAAGCCGTGGATCGCGATATTCGCCGCCAAACTCCTGCATCATCTCTGGAACCGCCTGCAAGCCGAGCGCGATTTCCTGCTGCGGTGTGAGGCTGATATATTGATCTTCGCCGGTTACGGGGTTGAACTGGCGCGAACCCATAAACGAAATTACCGCTATTACCGCCAACACCAGCCCGATAATCAGCCGTATGCCTAAGCCGCCCGACCCGCCGCCGCGATAAGATGTTCGTGGGCGTGAATAACTCATGGCGCATCCTCCTGAAAAATCGGCTGGTCATAGCGATCAAGGGCTTCATAGACACCACCAGCAACCGCGCCAAACAGCACATGGGCCGCCAGCAGCAGCGGCGAGTTTATAGCAAAGAACCACGAAACAATGAGCGTGAGCAAATAGAGATTGATGGCGTAGAAAGCCAGCCCTAACAGCGCCCCGCCGATGATGCCCACCGCCATGTTCCAGCGGAAAACCACGATTGCAATAACGAAGGCCAGCAGGATAGAAATTAGATAATGCACCACTAGGCCAACGATGAAAACCATGGTGGAATGCTCCACCAGCGCATCGGGGCCGAGGATTAGCGCGCCAGAATAGCGTATAAACAAAGCGCCATCTACGCCTACGGCCACTGGCAGCAGCGCAAACATGAACACAAGATAAACAGTACCGGCAGCAAAGCCGGCGATCAGGGCAGCTTTAGGCGAAAGAAATTTCCGGATTTTCGACCACATAGCATCCTCTTTGTACGGGCGGATCATGATTAACTACTGGAGCCATAACCTGATTATCGCTGATTTTACACATCTTGTTACTAGAGGACTCATGCCGCATATAGTACTGGGAAAAGCCGCACGTTGCGGAAGAAATGCCGATGTGGCACCCTCTATGAATGAAACGAACCCATATTTTGAGGCGAAATGAATCGTCTAGCGAATGAAACCAGCCCGTATCTGCGCCAGCATGCCGAAAATCCGGTGGACTGGTACGCATGGGGCGAAGAGGCGTTGACACAAGCGAAAACAGAAGGCAAACCGATCCTGCTGAGCGTGGGATACAGCGCCTGCCACTGGTGCCACGTGATGGCGCATGAAAGTTTTGAGGATGAAGCCACCGCCGCGCTGATGAACAAGCTGTATATCAATATCAAGGTAGACCGCGAGGAACGCCCGGATATTGACGATATTTACATGCAGGCGGTACAGGCGCTGTCTAACGGGCATGGCGGCTGGCCGATGACGGTGTTTCTGCTGCCCGATGGCCGCCCATTTTATGCCGGCACTTATTTTCCTAAAGAGGCGCGGCCGGGCATGCCTTCATTCAAGCAGGTGTTGGCGGCGGTGCATGATGCCTACCTGAACCGCCGCGATGATGTCAGCGAGATTGCTGAGCAGCTCACGCAAGGACTGAACCGCGGATCATTGGGGATTGGGCAGGCCAGCCAGTTGAATGAAGAGCTACTTGATGCGACATTGAAGCCGTTTGAGCGTGAATTTGACGTTCATTACGGCGGCTTTGGGGGCGCGCCAAAGTTCCCGCAAGCGATGAATCTGGAATATTTACTGCGCTTTTATAACCGTACTGGCGACGAATCGGCGCTGGAGATGGTTACGCTAACGCTGAAGAAAATGGCGATGGGCGGCATTTACGATCAGCTAGGCGGGGGATTCCATCGTTACAGCGTAGACGCGATCTGGCTGGTGCCGCATTTCGAGAAGATGCTGTATGACAACGCGCTGTTGAGCCGCGTATATCTCCACGCATGGCAGGTGACAGGCGATCTGTTCTTCAAGAAGATCGCTGAAGATATTTACGACTATGTTTTGCGAGAGATGACCGCGCCGGAAGGCGGATTCTACAGCGCCACCGATGCCGACAGCGAAGGGGAAGAAGGCAAATTCTTCGTGTGGTCAAAGGACGAACTGATCGCGCTGCTGGGCGAAGAAAACGGACAGATCGCGATTGAAACGTGGGGCGTGAGCGCACGCGGTAACTTTGAGGGGCACAACATTCTATATCGCCCGAACGATGAGCTAGTCACTGCCGCGCGGCTTGGCATCAGCGTTGATCAACTGCGGGAGAAACTGGAAACAATCAGCGACATTTTATTCGCGGCGCGAACACAGCGGGTACATCCGGGGCTGGACGATAAGATTCTGTCTTCATGGAATGGGCTGATGCTGGCAAGTCTTGCCGAAGCAGCGCGGGTTCTAGAGCGACAGGATTACCGCGACGGCGCATTACGCGCGGGTCAGTTCTTGCGAGAAGTGATGGTGAATAGTAACGGGCGTGTTTACCGAAGCTATAAAGACGGCACAGCGCGGATCAACGGCTTCCTTGAAGATTACGCATGCCTAGCCGAAGCCTTTCTGGAGCTGTACCAGACTACATTTGATCCTCACTGGTACGTACTGGCACAAACGCTGGCGGACAACGCGCTCAAACATTTCCGCGCACCAGATGGCGGCTTTTTCGACACGCCCGACGATGGAGAGAGTTTGATTGCGCGCCCGCGAAACCTACAAGACAACGCGCTTCCGGCTGGCAGTTCCAGCATGGCGAAGGCGCTGCTCATGCTGGCGGCTTTCAGCGGCAGCGCTGATTATGAGCAGGCAGCGCGGGAAACGCTGGCACCGCTGGACGCGGCGATGCAGCAGGTGCCGCAGGCTTTTGGCGAGGCGCTGGCAGCGGCGGATATGCTGGTGCGCGGGATTCAAGAAATTGCGGTGGTTGGCGATTGGAATGATGACCGGACGAAAGTGCTGCTGACCAAAATTTTCACTGATTACCGCCCGAACGCGGTGACGGCACTTTCGCCAACCGAGGTTGAAAGTGAACACACGATTCCGTTATTGAGCTACCGAACGATGCAAGATGGCGAGCCTACGGTTTATGTTTGCCGCCAATTTGCCTGCCAACTGCCAGTAACCACGCCGAGCGCGCTGGAAGGCCTATTGAATTAGTAGGTGATGATGCTAGCGCAAACACCGCAAGATTCGTTCAAGTTGATGCTGAT
Source organism: Anaerolineae bacterium (assembly GCA_034437295.1). Classification (GTDB taxonomy): domain Bacteria; phylum Chloroflexota; class Anaerolineae; order Aggregatilineales; family Phototrophicaceae; genus Flexifilum. The sequence goes on from DAOTUZ010000152.1 coordinate 22,592, forward strand.
CACGGTGGTAGGGCAGGCTTTTACGGCTGCTGGCTACACGCTTGAAGATCGCCCCCCGCACCATGCCGCGGGGCTGTTTCGTTTCAGCAAGGCGTTACAGGATGGGATGATCGGGTTCATTGAGTTTCAAGTGCTGGCGTATCAAAATACAGAGTGGAGTTCTGGCATGCCATCGCGCTTTCGGGTCATACTTACGCGAACAGATCGGGCGCATCCCGCGATACACAGCCAGCATCCACAATTTGCCCAGCGCGATCTTTCGGTGCTGGTGGTTAACGATTTCGGCGTGACGATTGTGCCAACCGCGCCGTACTGGTGGCCGTTTGAGAAAGTGGACAGCTTAGGCAAGGCGCTGGCGGAGGCCGGGCATCTGGTGATCGGCTTTGGGATGCCGTGGCTAGATAGTACGTTGACACCGCCGTGATGTAAGGAAGGTTTCTTCCTACAGGGCGCGCTGCCACAGGCGGCATGTCGGATTGTTATTTTGAACAATACACATCGGAGGAATGATATGAGCAGCGATACACCAAAACCACCAAACAAGTGGAAACGCCGGATACTGTGGATACTGGCAAGCATCGGCGTGCTGGCTGTGGTGGGGATAGTGATGGCTGTGATCGTAATCCGAAATGCCGCAACCGCGGCAACGCCTTCGGCCTTCTATACGCCGCCAGACCCGCTGCCAGCAGGCGAACCGGGCACGATCATTCGCAGCGAACCGCTGACTGATAACGTGCCGGAGGGCGCAGCGGCATGGCGCGTTATGTACTTATCAACGGATGAGAATGGCGAACCGATAGCAGTTACCGGATCGGTGATTGCACCCGCCGGGGAAAGTACAGAACCCCGCCCGGTTATCGCATGGACACATGGAACCGCAGGCATATTTCCTGAATGTGGCCTCAGCCATACCGCTAACCCCTTTCAAGCTGCTCCGGATGTTCCATTGATGGTTGAACAGGGATTTGTTGTTACCCTCACGGATTATCCGGGGCTTAGTACACCGGGGGTACATCCCTATATGGTTGGCCCGGTTGCTGCCCACGCCGCGCTCGATTCAGTGCGTGCCGCGCAGCAGTTAGAAGTAGATGCGGGAGATAGAGTTGTGGTCTGGGGGGCTTCTCAAGGGGGAAACTCATCGCTATGGACAGCGCAGCTTGCCGAAACATATGCGCCTGAATTAACGCTGCTCGGCGCGGCAGCATCAGCCCCGGCGATTGATCTAGCAACCCTCTGGGGTACCTTTTTGGACAGCCAGTTTGGCGGCGTTTTGATGGGATACATCCTGTATGCGTGGGACAATCATTACCCCGACGCTAATCTGGATGAGATTATCAAGCCAGAGCAGCGTGAAACGTTCGAGCGTATGGTACATCTTTGCCTGACCACACCGGCGGCATTTTTCACGCTCGGCAGTGATAACATTCTGACACCGAATGAGTACCTGATAAGCAGTCCGCTTGAAACTGAACCCTGGCGCACGATACTGGAAGAAAACGCGCCGCGCGGCGCTATTGAAGTGCCGATCCTTATCACACATGGCACGGCCGATTCGCTCATTCCCTTCACAGAAAGTGAGGCTGAAGCGGAACGGCGCTGCGCCGCGGGTGAGGATGTTCAATTTGCGCGCTACCCGGGCGTTTCTCATGATTCGAGCAGGGAAAGCGCGGTCATGGTCATCGGTTGGATTGAAGATCGATTTGCAGGAAGGCCAACCGGATCAAACTGCGGGGAATAACGATCAAAAGACGGGTTTCACTGTGCCTAACAGTCACACAATAAACGGGTATGGTATTCCATGCCCGTTGTTTTTCTCTACAACAGATCAAGAACACGATTATTACGACGATTAGCCAACGCAAGTAAGCCTTTGACTTGATTACACCCACTCAAGCCAGCATAATTCCGCCCATGACACTAAAAACACGACACCTTCCCTTACTCGCGCTGACACTTGGCTTACTCATCTTCCCGATCATGCCTGCATACGGGCAGGACACGGCTGAGCCGCCACCGCCAGAGACGCTGCTGCTGGCGGCTGATCGCTATCTGCTGAACGGCTTTTACGAAAGCGCGGTGCAAACTTTCCGCATGGTGGTAGACGCGGGGGATACTATTCCCGCCGAACAGCGCGCCGCCGCCTTATTCGGATTAGGGCAAGCCGCGCTGCGCGAAGGCTTTTTCGCTGATTCGGTCAATGCGCTGACGATATTTCTCGATCAATATCCAGATGATCCCCGCGCCGGGCAAGCGCGTTTTTTGCGCGGCGATGCCTATATGGGGATGGCGATGTGGGATCAGGCAACTGCTGATTTCCGCGGCTATATGGATGCGCGCCCCGGCATGCTGGACAGCTATGCGCTGGAGCGTATTGGCGACGCGCTGATTGCGCTGAACCGGCAGGATGAAGCGATTACGATGTACCAGCAGGCGGCGGATGCTGGCCGCAGCCTTGCGCCACAATTGGCGCTGCGGGAGCGGCTGGCGCAGCTCTATATTGCCAGCAGACGCTACGATGATGCGCTTTCACAATACGACACCATTCTAAGCGTCGCACAGAACGCGCCCTACCGCGCTTATATTGACTTCACCGCCGCGCAAACACTGCTGATGGCGGAAGATTTTGAAAAGGGGTATGCGCGATTAACACAGATCGCAGGCACCTACCCTGACCGCCCTGAAGCGTATCAAGCGATGCAAATTCTGGATGATAACGGGGTTCCGCTGGATAACCTACTGCGGGGGCGCATCGCCTTCAACTATGGCGATTACCCGCTGGCGATAGAAGCCTTGAACGCCTACTCTACAGAACGCCCGGTGACGACGGTTCCAGCAGAGGTGCATTTGCTTCTGGGGCGCGCTTACCGAGAAATGGAAAACACCGCCGCGGCGCTAACCGCCTTCCAGACTATTGTTGACCAGTACCCTACCGACTTATTGTTCGGTCAGGCGCTGCTGGAGCAGGGGCGCACGCGCTTTGCCGCTAACGATATTTCCGGGGCAATTGAGCATTATCTGGCGATTGCCACCAATTTTGATTATCTGGCAGAGGCGCCAGAAGCCCTGTGGCGCGCCGGGTATTTATATGCCACCAACGGGCAATCGGCGGAAGCGCGGGGGATTTTTGACCGGCTGGCGGATACATTTCCGGACAGCACACAGGCCATTGACGGCCTATTTCTAGCAGCTACCGAAGCGATGACCAGCGGCGACAACACCGCAGCCGAGCGTTATTATGCCGAATTGGGCGTAAAAACCAGCGGCGAGCAGCAGGCACAGGCGCTGCTGCAACTTGGCCGGCTGGCGCTGGCGCGGGGCGATGGGCAGATGGCCGGAACGGCATTGCAGCAAGCCGCCTCTGCCGCACCAGACAGCTATTTCGCGGCACGCGCCCGCGATGTGATCAACGGCGTGGAAGCGTTTGCCCGGCCTTCCAGCGAGCAGTTCTTCTTTGATGATGCAGCACTGATTGCCGACGCCGAGAACTGGCTGCGCTCGACGTTTGGCATTACGCAGGAAGGGCCGCTGTGGCCGCTTTCACCAACGATTGAGCAAGACCCACGTCTGGTGCGCGGGCGGGAACTGTGGACGGTTGCAGCCTATGACGAGGCACGCGCCGAGTTTGACGACCTGCTGACCTCATTTGAGGATGATCCGCTCGCGTCGTATCAACTGGCGATCTATTTGCGGGGGCTGGCCGCGTATCAAGATTCAATTGTAGCGGCGGCCAACGTGATTATCGCTTCTGGCGTAGGCACGGTGAATGCCCCGGCGTATATCGCGCGGATGCGCTACCCAGTGTATTACCTTGATGTGGTACAAGACATCACCACCCGTTATGGCCTTGATCCGCTGCTGATGTATTCGCTGATTCGCCATGAAAGCCTATTCGACACGTATGCTACAGCGGCGGCGGGCGAACGCGGGCTGACGCAGGTGATTCCCAGCACGGCAGAATATATAGCGAGCGAACTAGGCATTTCCAACTACCAGCATTCGCTGCTTTCGCGCCCGTATATGAGCGTAGAGTTCGGCTCATTCTATTTACAAGAACAGCTTGAGCGTTTTGGTGGCAATGTGACCGCGGCGCTCGCTGGCTACAACGCGGGGCCGGGGCGCGCGATGGCGTGGGAGGAAATTGCGGGGCGCGATCATGACCTGTTCCTGACCACGATCAGCATCAACAGCACGCGGTTGTACGTGCAGCGGATTTACACGTTCTTCAACATATATAGGACGCTGTATGGGGTGTGAGGCAGGGAATTGGGGGATTTACACATTCGCGTTATTAAAACACTGTTACCCCTACCCTTCACACCTTCCCCGTAAAGCCTCATTTTCTAAATGTGTTGACCGCAAGCAATACTAAGGACTCCCCCATGCCAGAGAACACAGCGCAAGCTGCCCCGAAAGCCAGCCGCCCAACAATGCAGGATTACGGCATTGCCAGCGGCGAAAAAGGTTTAATGGACTGGTCATGGGCAGATGAACAGCTCAACAAGGCGCGCAATTACTGGATCAGCACGGTTTCGGCAGAGGGATCGCCTGACGCTGCGCCAGTATGGGCGGTGTGGCTGGAGGGGGCGCTTTATTTCGGGATCGGGGGGCGATCACGCAAGGCGCGCAATTTTCGGCACAACCCGAACAACGTGGTGATTCATCTGGAAAGCGGCGATGATGTGGTCATTCTGAGGGGTGTGGTGGTAGAAATGCACGATGCGCCGCTGTTTGCGCGTGTCGCCAAATTGTACGCCGAAAAATACGACTTCAACCCTGCTCATGAGAACCGCACCCCCGAAGGCGCGGGTTTCTGGATATTTACACCCACGGCTGGCCTAACATGGCTGGAGAGAGATTTCTCAAATACGGCAACGCGCTGGAAGTTTTAGCTACGGCTATTAGCAGTAATATTTCTCTACAAAATAAAATCGGGGCGCTGTGTACGCCCCGATGATGAAAACAAAAATCACTGTATCGGTTTATCCAGCTTCAACGCCCTGCCCCAAAATAGAGCGAACGCGGGAGACCAGATCGTGATGCAGAATAGGTTTCGGCAAATAGTCATTTGCCCCGGCTTCCATACCTTTGATGATGCTTTCGGCATCGCCCCGCGCTGAAAGGATAAGGATAGGGGTTTTGCCGGTGTTTTCACGCTCACGAATCACACGGCAAAGCTCGATGCCATCCATTCCCGGCATCATTACGTCAAGAATGATCAGGTCTGGCGTGCTTTGATCGAGCTGATCCAGCGCCTCGCCGGCATTTTTAGCCTTCAATACACTGAAGCCACCATGTTCCAGCATGATCCCGATGAGTGTAAGCGCGCCAGTTTCGTCATCCACCACTAAAATATGACGTTTCATACGTATTCTGTCCCCGGAAGCGCCCGCCAATAAAGAAAAATAAAGGATAGGGCGCGATAAGCATAATAAGGACGATTACTTTCCTTCTTCGCAGTTTACCATTACATTAGATCTCGTGACAACGGGGTTGATCTTCATTCTTCGCATATCATGAGGGGGGAACCGGGATCGGGTGTATAATTTTGCCGTGGAAATTCAATAACTCACAATCTTCGACTACCTACATCACCGCCATCCTAAATATGATACAGTTCCCGAACCCATTATAAAATTAGGCTAACGGGAATATATCTCTAGCGTAAATTTCAGCAGCAGCACGCTGTGTGCGCAAACAATCAAAGGGCAAGGAGCATTTTATGAATTCACCGGCGGTTTCTGTTGCCGGAATCGGCAAGTTCTATGGCAACTTCAAAGCGGTTGATAACGTTTCATTTGACGTACAGAGCGGCGAGATATTCGCCCTACTCGGCCCGAATGGCGCGGGAAAAAGCACGATTATCCGCATGATTCTGGATATTCTGAAGCCCGATTCTGGCAAGATCACGGTGCTTGGCGGGGCGCTGAATGATGCGCGCAAAAGCCGCATAGGCTATTTGCCGGAAGAACGCGGCCTATATCGCAATGTACCAGTGATTGAGATTATGGTTTATCTGGCCTCATTGAAAGGGATGCCCGCCGCCGATGCGCGTAAACGCGGGCTGGAACTGCTAGATAGGCTGGAACTTGGCGATATATCGAAGAAGAAAGTAAGCGAGCTAAGCAAAGGCATGCAGCAAAAGGTACAGTTCGCGGTCACAATTTTACATCGCCCTGAATTGGTGATCATTGACGAGCCATTTTCGGGACTCGATCCGATCAATACCCTGACGATCAAAGATCTGCTGCTTGATTTACGGAATCAGGGCGCGGCGATCATGATGAGCACGCATCAGATGTATCAGGTTGAAGAAATGGCGAACCGCCTGTTCATGATCAACCGCGGTAAGCCGGCGCTTTATGGCCCAGTACAAAAGGTGCGGCAGGATTATGCGCTGCCAGCGGTTATCGTTGAAGGCAGCGGCGACTGGGCGGCACTTCTCGCCGTAGAACGGGTCGAGCAAATTTCGGATGGCGAGGGGACAACCACGCAGGCAGGCACACTGCTGTATTTGCGTTCTGGCGCTTCCTCTGACGATGTGCTGCAACAAATAGTGAGCCAACCCGGCTATAAGCTACAGCGTTTTGAACAGGCCATCCCCAGCCTGAACGACATCTTCATTCGCGTGGTAGAGGATGGCGTGCATGCGTAAAATTCTAAAGGTCGCAAAACACGAATATCTATCTAACGTTCGACGTAAATCATTCGTTTTCACCACGTTCGGGATTCCAGTACTGCTAATCGCGCTGATGTTCGTGATCACACGATTGGCTATTCAGGCGGAAACTGGCAATGTAAGCGATCAAGTTGGCTACGTCGATCATTCTGGAGTGCTGGAATCACAAAACGCTAGGCCAGAGAATTTCGCCCAATTTGATACTGACGAAACGGCGGCGGCGGCGCTGGAGGTGGGCGAGATTGGCGCGTATTTCGTGGTCGCTGAGGATTATCTGCAAACTGGCGCGGTGACGCTGTATTCCGCCAGCGGCGGTGGCAGCGCACTAATTGACATCTTCAATCAATATCTGTTGGCGAATCTAGATACTGGCCTTGATCCCGAAATTGTGACACGGGTGAAAGATCCGGTGGTGATGAGCGTGCTAACGCTGGATAACGGCCGCTTAATGACCGAAAGCAGCGCCGAGATGCTGTTCATCATTCCGATGATCTTTGTGATGATCTTCTTCATCACGATACAGACGACCAGCGGCACTTTGATGTCCAGCGTGGCGGAAGAAAAATCTACCCGCGTGATTGAAATTCTGGTAACCAGCATGACGCCATTTCAATTACTGGCCGGAAAGATTATCGGGCTGGGCGCACTAGGGCTGACGCAGATCGGGATTTGGGTGGGCGCAACGTTGTTGTTCATCACACTGGGCAACAGTATTCCGGCACTTCAGGGACTTAGCGTTCCAACCGATATTGTGCTGATCGGCTTCATTTACTTTGTGCTAGGGTATGCGCTGGTAGCCAGTTTCATGGCAGGTATTGGCGCTGTGGCGGGTTCAGAGCAAGAAAGCCGGCAGATTGCCGGACTCGCGGTATTCCCGCTGGTAGTCCCGTTCTTCTTCATCTACACATTCATTGTTGAACCGAACGCCACGATTGCCGTCTTTCTAACGCTGTTTCCGATTACAGCGCCGGTAACGGTGATGCTTCGAACCGGTTTTAGCAGTGTTCCAGCATGGCAGATTGCCGCCAGCGTGATCATTCTGGCAATCACAACGCTGATCACGGTATGGGCATCTGCCCGTGTATTCCGCTGGTCAATTCTGATGTATGGCAAACGCCCGTCGCTAAGACGCATCATTGGCGCCATCTTTGGCCGCGCCGAAATGCAAACGACAGCCACAGGGGAGCGAGCCGGATGACGAACTTACTGAAAATTTTCACCTACGAATTGAAGCGCAATATACGCCGGATGGGCTACCTGTTTGGAACCTTTGGCGTGCCGATCATCGGCTTCATTCTCGTATTTGTGATCACCAATATCAGCGGTGGCAGCATGAATACGATGAATACAATCGCCACCGCTATTGAAGAATTGTCGATACAGGGCAGCGGGGTCGTAGGCATTGTCGATCTGAGCGGGATAATGACAATACCCGATGATCTTGCAGAGCAAATGAGGCTGTATCCAGATGGCGATACAGCAAAAGCGGCGCTGCTAGATGGAGAAGTCGAAACGGTTTATATCTTCGCTGAGGATTATTTAGAGACCGGTGAGGTGACGCAGGTGCTGCCTTCGCTGTCGCTGAACAATATAAACACAGCGCCGCCGCACGCGCTGGCGATGGCGAATCTTGCCGGTGAAGTAGAGCCGGGCGTTTTCGCGCGGCTGCTGAATCCCTCACAGGTGACGACGGTCAATCTGGCGCTGAACGAACCTCAAGATTCTAGCGTTGACACCACTTTTGTGATTGTGTATGTGTTTGCGCTGGCGCTGATCATGAGCCTGTTTGTGACCAACGGCTACCTGATGCAAAGCGTGATTGAGGAAAAAGAAAGCCGGTTGATCGAAATTTTGCTGGCATCTGTACGCCCGATAGAACTGCTGGGCGGAAAGATTCTGGCAATGGGGCTGCTGGGTATTCTACAGTTGGTGGTATGGATCGGCGCGCTGGTGCTGCTTCCGCGCATCTTTGGTGGAAGTGATGCGGCGAATACCGCCGGTATGCTGGCGGCGCTGCTGAATATTCAAGTGCCAACCGACATACTGCCGCTAATCGCGGTGTATTTCGTGCTGGCTTATGTGATGTTTGGCGCATTTTTTGCCGCTATCGGCGCGCTTTCCAACAGTATGCGGGAAGGGCCGCAATACGCGGTACTGTTCACTTTACCAGCGGTTGCGCCGCTGTGGTTTCTAGCGGTTTTTGTGGCACAACCAGACAGCACGCTGGCGGTCATTTTGAGCATGTTCCCGCTGACTAGCCCGATTGCGATGACGGTACGGCTGGTAGTTTCACCGGTTCCACCGCTGCAAATTGTGATCAGCATCATCCTGCTCGCGTTGGGCGCATTAGGGGCAATCTGGTTAGCGGGGCGCTTATTCCGGGTGCAATCGCTGCTGGCGGGCAAAATGCCACGTCTGCGAGATATTCCGGCGTTGATCAGGGGATAAGCTTTAGAGGGCATGGCGTTCGATGAACCAGACACTCACAGCGATTGAGGGTATTCGCGTTGGGCATGCGCAGAATTTTGAGGCGATGACCGGATGCACGGTAATTTTATGCCCACCAAACACAGTAGGCGGGGTGGATCAACGCGGCGGCGCGCCGGGGACGCGGGAAACGGATCTACTGCGCCCGATGCACATGGTTCAGCACATTCACGGGCTGGCGCTTTCCGGGGGCAGCGCATTCGGGCTAGCGACGGCTGACGGGGTGATGCGCTACCTTGAGGAACAGGGCATCGGTTACGCGGTAGGCGAGCATCTGGTGCCGATAGTGCCAGCCGCGATCCTGTTCGATCTGGATACTGGCAGCGGAAAACGGCGGCCTGACGCAGCGATGGGCTATGAAGCCTGCCAGAAGGCGACGGCGGATCCAGTGCCAGCAGGCCGCGTAGGCGCTGGCACCGGCGCAACCATTGGCAAGTTTATGGGCATCAGCCAGAGCAGCAAAGGCGGGATTGGCAGCGCGGCGATTGATTTAGGCGGCGGGCTGAAGATTGCCGCATTATTTGCCGTGAACGCGCTGGGCAACGTGATCGCTGAAGATGGCAGCATCCTTGCAGGGGTGCGCAGCCCAATGGACGGCGGCACATTTGTGAACCCACTGGATTTATTGAAGATGGGGCGCGGCGCACCACCAGCAACCGAGAGTGACGCGATTCAAAACACAGTCATTGGCGTGGTGGCGACGAACGCCAAGCTGACTAAGGAAGAGGCGAATCAGGTGGCGCAAGCGGCACATGACGGCCTAGCTAGGGCGGTGCTGCCAGCGCACACGCCATTTGATGGCGATACGATCTTCGCGCTGGCAACTGGCGCGGTAGAGGCCGACGTGTTCACGGTGGGCGCGTTTGCCGCTGAAGTGACGGCCGCAGCGATCCGGAACGCGGCACGGGCGGCGGGACAATAAGGGTGGAACT
>DAOTUZ010000153.1:0-54091 GCA_034437295.1 Anaerolineae bacterium
ACTTCCGGCTCGGCCAGCAAATCGGCGCGTTCTTCCGGCATCGCCCCCATCAGCAGTTTGAAAGCGGCGGCGGCGAGATCGGTTGGGCTAAATTCTTCGCCCATTTCTTCGGCCATGATCACATAGGGATCGAGTCCTTCAGCGGCGATCACCTCACGGATCGATTCCTTGAAACGCTCGCGCCGCCGCGTGATTACGTCGCCAATCGTCGGTAGCTGCATCCGCTGCGCCTTGATGCCCGTCGTTTGCTGAATACTGCCCCACTGCCGCCGTTCGCGCGGCGTGATCAGCGAAATGGCGATGCCAGCGCGGCCAGCGCGGCCAGTTCGCCCGATGCGATGGACATAACTTTGCGGCTCCAGCGGCAGATCGTAATTGATCACGTGTGAAACCTGCTCCACATCCAGCCCGCGCGCGGCAACGTCGGTGGCGATCAGCAGTTCGGTTTGGCCGCTGCGAAAACGCCCCATCACCCGATCCCGGTTCGCCTGATTCATATCACCATGCAGCGCTTCAGCGGGGTAAGCGCGGGCGATCAGCCGCTGCCCGATATTATCCACTTCCAGCTTGGTGCGGCAGAAGATGATGGCTGAAGTCGGCACTTCAAAATCGAGAATGCGCGTCAGCATCTCAAACTTATCACGCTTGCCCACTTCGTAATAAATCTGGCGAATTTGCGGGACGGTGACCTGTTCCGCAGCCACAGTGATGCGCCGCGCATTGTGCATATAACGTTTGGCAAGGTTGGCGATAGGCGCGGGCATCGTCGCTGAAAACAACGCGGTTTGGCGGTTTTCCGGCGTCTCTTTGAGGATGGCTTCGATATCTTCGATGAAGCCCATATTGAGCATTTCATCGGCTTCATCCAGCACCACCGTGCGCACGTTGGTAAACTTCACAGTTTTACGGCGAATGTGATCAAGGATGCGCCCCGGCGTGCCAACCACAATTTGCACGCCGCGTTCCAGCGCCCGAAGCTGGCGGTCAATGGGCTGGCCGCCATAAACCGGCAGTACCGATATTTGCTGATACTTGGTATAGGACTGGAAGGCTTCGGCCACCTGCACCGCCAATTCGCGGGTGGGCGTGAGGATCAATGCCTGCGGCGAGCGCAGTTTGAGATCAAGTTTTTCGATGATCGGCAGGGCGAAAGCCGCCGTTTTGCCGGTGCCAGTTTGCGCCTGCGCGATCACGTCTTCGCCTTCAGACAGGGCGCGGATCGTCTGCGCCTGTATCGGCGTCGGTTCTTCGTAGCCTAATTCAGCGATGGCTTTCAGCGTCAATTCGCTCAATCCAAGGGCTGAAAATGATGAAGCCATCTTTTATCTCCAGAATTTATCAGGGCATCACTATACAACAGGCGCTATAGATTGCGAGAGTGAAGGATCACGATTGGATGGCGGGGCGGCATTGGCGTTTAGGGCGCTGCCTGCTGCCATTTCTGCTCAATCAGCGGCATGAGGCGATCATAATTGGAGATACTGCGGCTGTTGATGGCGATCACGCCCTTGATGCCTTCGCCGGCGAAGAAGCCAACCAGGCGATAAGGCAGCGGCAGCCCGCTGGCGATGATCAGCTTGCCTTCTACCGGGCGGTACTTGGCTTTGCCGACGGCCTTCTTACGGTAAATTTCTGCGCCCGCTGGCGGCAGTGAAGGGTCATCACGGATGGCCTGAATGGTTGAAAACGGCACTTTACGCGCACCCCACAGCGTTGTTTGAACCGTCAGCCCGTCATTTTCCAGCATCACTTGAGGCGAACGCGCGGTGTTTTGCAGCACCGGCAGCGCCAGCAGCGCCGTCAAAATGCCGGTGATGATCAGCAGCGGCGCGCCCGCTATCAGCGCGATGATCACTTGCAGCAGCGCGGCGGCGGCCATCACCAGCGATAGCCCCGCCGCAAAGAGTTCATGGGTGCGATTCATAGCGATCTTCGGCGGCTGTTGGCGCTGATCCTATCCGCTTGAGTCGGCATTATGGGTCTGTGTCGTGAATCATGTTGAACCAATAATTGCCCGGCCTGCCTTCTGCCAACCAGCCCACCTGCCCACTGACCAGCAGGCGTACATGCCACCAGTTGAAGCCTTCGGCGCATACCGCCGCGCCGTCAATGATATCGAAGGCGATGCCCGCGATCAGCGGCTGAATGACCGCCGCGCTGGCGCTGGGCGCTGCCCGTAATGATCGCGGCACGCCATCGCGGTATACGGTGGCCGCCCGATCCCCTTCAACCAGTCTCAGCGCGCGCGGGCAGTAATTGATCGGCGTTGGCTCAATGCCAACTGCCCCCAGCCAGTAATCTTCCAGCGGAAAGCCTTCGCCTAGCCAGCCTTCTACGTATTGATCGGTTTCTGCGTTCTGATCGGTCACGCCAAAAGGCACGCGCACATGCCACCAGTTCATTTCGCCGTCGCAAATTGGCCCGGCCAATACCTGAACGGTGGTATCAAACAGGGCAACCGTGCGTACCAGCGAGTCAATATCTGGCATTTCATGCACGCGCACGCCGGTGAACATGCGCGCTTCGCCACCAATGGGCAAATTCAGCGCGGGGAAGCAGGCGGCAGAAGGCGGCGGCAGCAGCGTGATGAAGAAGCGCCCGGAGCGCCCCTCAACCGTCCAACCGGGCTGCCCGCTTCCGGCCACATACCACCAGTTATAGCCCTGCGCGCAGACCGGCCCATCCTGTACCGTCAGCACCGTTTCAATCGTGTAGTAGTTGACGATAGCGCCCGATAAATTTGGGATATTTCGCAAATTAACGCCCGGTTCAAGCGTGATATTTGCGCCTGCATACAGCGGCATCGGGGCGGCGCAGCCCACCGGTGAAGGCGACGGGAAGATGAACCCGGCGGGCAGCGTAGGCGGCAGCGGCGTCTCCGTGGGCGGCACAATCACAATTGGCGTAATTGTCGGATTGACAGTTTGCGCCGAAGCAGGCAGTACTGCCAGCAGCGCGAATAGGGCGATAACAACGTTCAAACAGGCGAACAGGGCAGTGCGCGTCTTCATGCCGGTGCTCCTTGCGTCCCGCCCATTGTAGCGCAAACCAGCATTATTCGTAGTAAACTTAATTTTAGAAATGGCGTTTGCAATAAAAATAGTCATAATCACGCTGGGTGTTGGTGAAAGTTTAGCCGGTGTTTATGAGCGTGCCTCTCGTGAAGATAAGCGAAGCGCAGCAGGGGCGGAAACAAGGGCATTTCATAAACACTTTCTTTTTGTTATCCCTGCATTCATTTAGAGCAATCTCAATTTTCTCCCCGCGTCAAATTATTGAACTCAATATTGAATAGGCAGCTAGATAATGGATTTTTCTCATCCCCCGCATGTCTCTGAAATCGCCCGCCGAGTGCGCCGTTTTATAGATGAAGAAGTGATCCCTTTAGAAGATTTCAAATCCGGCGGCGCGTTGGAAATTACGGCGCTGCGAAATTTGCGCCAGAAAGCGAAAGCCGCTGGTATATGGGCGCCACAGCTTCCCCCTGATCTGGGGGGTATGGGGCTTAGCCTCAGCGAGATTGTGCCGGTCTTTGAAGCTGCCGGACGCAGCCATTTAGGCCCGCTGGCTTTAAACTGCGCCGCGCCCGATGAAGGTAATATGCACCTGCTGCATCTATTCACCAATGAACAACAGCGCGAACGTTATCTCAAGCCGCTGGCCGCTGGCGAGATACACTCAGCCTTCGCGATGACCGAGCCTGCCCCGGGCGCTGGCAGCGATCCGACCATGCTGCTGACCCACGCTGAACGCGATGGCGAGGACTGGATCATCAACGGGCATAAATGGTTCAGCAGCGGCGGCGAGGGCGCGGGTTTCTACCTGATCATGGCGCGTACCGATTCTAACCTGCCGGCACATAAAGGCAGCACGATTTTCATTGCGCCTGCCGGTACGCCGGGCATTGAAGTTGTGCGGGATGTGCCGATCATGGGTTTTGACGATTTCGGCGGTCACTGCGAGATGAAATTTCAGGATCTGCGGCTGCCAGCTTCGGCGGTATTGGGCGAAGTTGGGCAAGGTTTTGCGCTCACGCAAGCACGGTTAAGCCCCGCCCGTTTGACCCATTGTATGCGCTGGACAGGCATCGCCCAACGCGCATTAGAAATTGCCACGCAATACGCCGCAGAACGGGATGCATTCGGCAAGCACTTGAACGAGCATCAGGCGGTACAGTGGATGCTGGCCGATTCCGCGCTGGAATTACATGCAGGGCGACTGATGATTCAGCAGGCGGCATGGCTGCTGGAACAGGGGCAGCACGCCCGCGAAGAATCTTCGATGTGCAAGGTATATGTTGCTGAAACTGTGAATCGCGTGCTGGATCGCGCCATCCAGATTTGCGGGGGCAAGGGTATCTCGCGCGATTTACCTTTGAGTTCATGGTATGAATCCGCCCGCGCTTTCCGCATTTACGACGGCGCTAGCGAAGTACATCGCATGGTGATCGCCCGCGGCGTAATCAAACGGCACAGCGCGGGTTGAAATGACACCGTAGATGAATAATGCCTTAACGGCTCGTTCGCTCATGTTCATACGACAAAAATCTAATGCTATAATGTGCAAATAGACTACCATTCAAGAGACAATCACTTCGGGGATCACACTGTGGCGCGCAAACATATCTTAGGACTTTTCTTAATTGGCCTGAGATATGTTTGCGCGCCACAGACATATCTTAGGACTTTTCTTAATTGGCCTGTTCTTGCTGATTGTCTTTGCAGTTGTGGCTGTAGTCATTCGGCCAGCGCCACAGCAAGTTGCAGTAGTCCCCACGTTAATGTCACTACCAACGGTCACGGAAACGCAGCCGCCAACAGAGCTACCGACACGGTTTCCAACCACGATATCCCCCACTGAGCAGGTGCTTGAAGAAACTACGGCGGTAAGCGCCGAAACCATCGCGCCTACTGAGCCTTCAACGGCAGTTATTCCGACGCATACGGCGACTGCAACAACAACGCTGGTTCCAACCGAAATTCCCCCTACTGCCAGCGCAGCGGCTACGGTGCCGCCGGTGGTGATCGTGAGCACGTCGGCGCCAGTAGTGGTACAGCCACCGCCGGCCGCGCCGAATGTGGTGGTAATTTCTTTCGCGCCAGAGTCCAGCACGGCCGAGCGCGCAGCCTATATCGAGACGATTGGCGGCCAAATTGAACGTTCGATTGAAGCGCTGAATACCGTCGTCGTCAGCTTACCAGAAACAGCCACGGCGCAGGCGCTAGAGGCTGCGCCGATTGTTCAGCAAGCAGAGCCGGATTACTTCGCTACTGTGTTGGAAGCGCCGAATGATCCGCTGTATCCGGAGCAATGGGGGCTGTACGCCATTGGCGCCGAAAGCGTGTGGGCGAGGCTGCCAGAAGGCGCACAACAGGTAACGGTTGCAGTGATTGATACCGGTATTTGCGCTGATCACCCGGAATTAGCGGGGCGGATTCTGGCAGGCTACGACTTTGTGGACGATGATGCTGTGCCACAAGACGATTTCGGGCATGGCTGCGCAGTGGCGGGGGTGATTGCTGCGCAAGCAGGCAACGGGCAAGGCATTGCGGGCCTTGCGCCGAATGCGCAAATTCTGCCGGTGCGCGTGCTGAACAGTTCCGGTTACGGCACTTATTCGGATATTGCGGAAGGCATCATCTATGCGGCGGATCAGGGCGCACAGGTGATCAACCTGTCGCTGGGCGGCACAAACGCATCCACCGTTTTAGAAAATGCTGTAGGCTACGCCATGTCCCGTGGGGCGCAGGTGGTGGCGGCAGCGGGCAATAATTTCGGCGGGGCGATCATGTACCCGGCGGCGTATGCGCCGGTAATCAGCGTGGGCGCGCTGGATCAGAGCTTGCAGCACAGCAGTTTCAACCCGGCGGGCGCGCTGGATGTGTATGCGCCGGGGCAAAGCATTACGGCGCTGGCGCTGAACGGCGGATACACATCGCTTTCAGGGACATCATTAGCGGCGCCGCATGTTTCGGCGGCAATTGCGCTATACATCGCGCTGGGCGAGCCGTTCGTGGCTAATGGGCAAAATCTCTCATTGGGTCAGGGCAGCATAGCACCTACTCACCCACCAACCTCCACGCCTGAACCCACGATTGAAGGCATCACGCTGCCTGAGGACAACTTTAACAATATCACTGTTGATCGCGATGCGGTTAATCGACCGACCTACCCTGTATCCAGCGATCTTTACCAGTTAGCGCAGCTTTATCAGCAGAACACCGTACAAGCACTTGCGTTCGCAGAAACCTCGTTACTGCAGCTGAATGGTTCACGTGTACTCGTTGACATTGCCGCCGAAAACGAAGCGGTTGTGCCTGCAGTTATTGCAGCGCTGCCCGGAATTGGCGCCGAGGTTCTTGCCCATGCGGAAAATTTCATCACCGCTTATGTTCCAATAGACCAGCTCGAAGCAGCAACCAACCTGCCCGGCGTACAATTCGTCCAAAGCGCATTACGTCCTATGCCGCTAGATGGTGATATGTCGCCCCGCGCGCAAATAGAGGGCAGCGCGCAGGCGCTCACGCAAGGTGTCGCCGCATCAAACGCAAATGTTTGGCATACCGCTGGGTGGCTTGGAAATGGCGTTAAAGTTGGCGTTATTGATGCCGGTTTTCTGAATTACACCAATGCGATTGCATCTGGAGATCTGCCAACCATTGCGTCCGGGCGGCTCGTCATCTATCAGCCCTCCGGAATGAGCTTCTTTTTAGATACTGACCACGGCACGGCAGTAGCTGAAATTGTTTACGATATGGCGCCGATGGCGACGATCTATTTAGGCACACCTAATAGCCCGACAAGTATGGCGAACTACATCGTGGATATGGCCTGCAATCTAGGCGTTAAGGTCATTCAATCATCCATTGCCTTTTATGTCGCTGAAGATGGCGACGGTACGGGTTTAGTCACAAATGCCATTGCACAGGCAGAGGACTGCGGCGCATTATATGTGCAAGCCGCAGGCAACAACGCTAATTATCACTGGGACATGGCTGCCACGCTAGCAAATTTCGACGGGGACTCACAGCTTGATTTTGCCCCCGGCGATGAAGTCTTGCATTTTGGAGACAATAGTGCCTCCTGCTATACATTGTCGGCTGGCTATCCGATCAATGTCTATTTGCGCTGGAATGCGTGGCCGACAACAAATCAGGACTATGACCTTTACCTGGTGCGATGGACAGGAGGATCTGAGTGGGTCACAGTCACGCAATCGATACGTGATCAATCCGCTGGCGGTATTTCTCCAGCCGAATGGATTAACACTTCGATAGCAACGGCTGGTTGTTACGGCTTATACATTGATAAGTGGTCGGCAACCGGCAACCATACTTTCGATCTTATGGGTCACAACATGCCGAACTTTGAATATATCGTGCAAAGTCGCAGCCTTGTTGACCCGGCAACTTCTATCGACTCCTTCGCGGTAGCGGCGGTGGACGTAGATTCGCCATACCCACGCGAATATTACAGCTCCATCGGGCCGGCACATGCTGCTGGCGGCACTATTAACGATGGCGCAGCTAACCAGCAGCCGCGCATCGCGGGCTATGCCAATGTAAATACTAGCGTTAATTCATCGTTCAACGGCACATCGTCTGCTGCGCCGCACGTTTCGGGGGCGGCGGCGCTGGTAATGGGGCGCTTCCCCAGCTACGGTGTGCCACAAATACGCGCGCTTCTAGAGAGCAGAGCGCTTGATATAGGGGCGGGCGGATATGACACGCAATACGGCATGGGGCGCTTGTGGCTGGGAAACGCGACACTAACGCCTATCCCAACTGGTAGTACAACCCAAAATGATACCGGGTTTGTGGAATACAGCGGCCCATGGACGCTGCAAAATAACAGCTCGTACAATGGCGGGACAGCGCATACTACGGGAACACCGGGTGCCAGCGCAAATTTCCGGGTGTCCATTGCTGTCGGCGGAGGGGTTACTATTGGCCGAACTCTTGGCCCAGATCGTGGCAATATGCTCGTTTGTGTGGGAAGTGCCCCCTGCCTAACATTTTCTAATTACAGCCCGACCTATATTTTCCAGCAACCGCTGACAATTTTGTCACAGGTTTCAGGCAATACACTAGTGACCGTTTCCCATGTAGGAAATGCGGGACAGTATATTGACGTGGATTTTGTCTCTGCATCAGGCGTATTCCAACCGTTAAGTGCCGGAGGCGCAGCGCAATTCCAAGATTCTAGCGCGGCTATCGCGTATAACGGCTTATGGACAACCCACAACAGCGGGGCTTACAACGGCGGCACGATGCGCTATTCATCACAGCCGGGTATGAGCTATACGTTCATGGTCACAGCAAATGCAGGCGAACGACTGCGTATTTTACGTACTCTCGCGCCTGATCGTGGCTCAATGCGAGTTTGTTTCAGCGAAATTTACGGCTGTCAGGTGATCAGCAACTACAGCCCCGGGGTTGCCTATCAACAGGAAGCAATCGTGATGCTGCCATGGACAGCAACCTACCCGGTGACCGTAACTTTTATTGGCTCACAGGGGCAATATCTGGATATAGACGCTATTGAATTTATTGTGCCGCAAGCACCACTGACTTTAGGGAACACATTCCAAGAGAACAGTCCCAATCTGAACTTTGCGGGTTCGTGGGGCACACACAATTCAGTCAATTATAACGGCGGCAGCATGCGTTTTTCGGGGCTGCCCGGCTCCAATATTAGCTTCCGCGTTAGCGGGAATGCTGGACAACGCCTCGAATTTATCAGGACGATGGCCCCGGATCGCGGCAATATGCGGGTTTGCGTCGAATCAGAATGCGCAGACTATAGCAATTTTAGCTTTGCAACTCGGCATCAACAGTCGCTAAGCATACTGCTCAACCACACCGGCAATTTCCAGATTACCATTACCCATCAAGGGCAAGCCGGGCAATATCTCGATCTTGACGCGGTACGTTTAGTTAACGGGCCAGCCATCCTGACTGTGGGAACAACTTATCAGAACGACAGCCCGAACCTGATCTTCAACGGTCTATGGGCGCCCCATACCCATGCAGCCTACGACGGGGGGACGATATTCTTCACCAGCGAACCCCAAGCCAACGTAACCTTTATGGTCAACGCAACCGCCGGACAATATCTGGTGTTGGAGCGCGTGGTTGCTCCGGATCGCGCAAATTTCACCGTTTGCTTCAGCTATCTATATGGCTGCCAAACCATCAACAATATCAGTTCAACAGTTCAATTCCAGAAGCCGATCAGCATTTTGCTGCCCTGGACGGCGCTTTATCCGGTGACGATTACATTCCAGGGGACGGGTTCTCAGTTTGGCGATATTGACCTGATCGCCATCAGTAACGTATTGGTTCAGGATCTCTCGCTGCCTGAGACTGCGACAGCGACGGCAACCGTAACGCAGACATTAACGGAAACCATGACCGAAACTGCTACGCTTACGTATACGCCAAGCGCCAGCCCAACAAGTACTTATGCTGGCACGGAGACAATCACTCCAGAGACAACGGTTGAGATACCTTCGGCAACTGCGACGAGCACATCTACCGTAACAACGACAGAAACGGAAACGCCACAACCCACCGACACGCCGCTGCCAACGCTAACGCCAGTGCCGCCGACGGAAACGCCGCTGCCAACGCTAACGCCAGCGCCACCGACGGAAACGCCGCTACCAACGCTAACGCCAGTGCCGCCGACGTTAACGCCGCTACCAACAGCAGTTATCGTTCCGACTTTACCGCCACCGGAGGTGACGGTAGAGGGGGCAGCGTAAACTACAGCCAGTATCATACGATCAAACAAAAAAGGAACTCGGTGCGAGTTCCTTTTTTGTTTCAGTTGTTTCCAAACAATTTGCGCTTAAACGACCAGTATTTTTGAAGGAATTTCCAACCACGGGTGCTGTAAATTTGTTTCAATTGGTGTTCAGCAATCTGAGCACGCTCACGATAATCTTCATTTATGCTGACAGTAGGTGTATCTTTGCTATTTGACCGATTCCGCAAAATTTCATCATACCACTGGGAGAGAAGCCGCAGTTCTTTAATTTCCTCTGAGACTAATGTTATTTCGCGGGGACTCTTAGCAACACATACCAGTGTAATATTCCGACCGCCTAATTTTACGAGTTCTTCTGCCCCGAACGGGTTGAAAACAAAGTCATTTTCACGAATAAAAGTCTCTTCAGGATTTATCGAAAGCGGCAATAACATGTCGTCTGAATCTACCCATTCTGGCTTTACCCAATGCCGATAGCCTTGTACTTTATTAAAAAAACGCTCTAGTTTCGCAAACCAGACTTGAATGGGCAGGTTATTAATGTGATAGGGGTTTTTAAGGTTTACATCCAAAGCAAGCAGCGACCAGATCGGGGGAACTGCCACAATAAAAATACCATCAGGCGTAAGAAGATCGATAGCACGGCGCAAAAACTCATCAGGTTCAGCAATATGCTCTAATACATTTGAAGTAAAAATTACATCAAATTTAGTTGCAGAAGAAAACGTTAGTTGTTCTAAGCTCATCGTATGATAGGACAACCCTTCTGCTTGAAACCGCCGTTTACTAAACGCAACTGCCTTTTCGCTGAGGTCAATGCCTACAACCTCTGTTGCGCCGTTTTGAATAAGGTAATGAGCGCCATATCCTGTTCCAGAGCCAGCATCCAAAACGCGCTTATTTTGTACATATGGCAAAGCAAAATTATAAATTGAAAGGTGGGCATAGTAGCCCCAATGTTTCTGATCGGGGGTCACTCGCTCGCCTGCATCAGTTACGTCAGATTCCATAAAGTTACTATCCATTACTTTTGTCCTTCTACCGTTGAAACAATGGGTTAAGGAAACCCCTAGAATGAGGCGCTTTGCAAAGCCCCATCAGCTAAAAAGACTTGTTCTAAACGATCAACCTGATTATACCAGGCAAACTGTTCAAGGCTATGCTTATAAGCCGCCTCAATAATAGGTCGTGCAGCATCCATGTTTTCTATCAGGTTTGCCAGAATATCATACCACTGATAAGAATTAGCGAGATAGCCGTTCTTAGCGTGTTCAAT
This sequence comes from Anaerolineae bacterium, assembly GCA_034437295.1. Lineage (GTDB taxonomy): Bacteria > Chloroflexota > Anaerolineae > Aggregatilineales > Phototrophicaceae > Flexifilum. The sequence continues at coordinate 11,048 of DAOTUZ010000153.1, forward strand.
ACTCTCTCGATAGGTAAAAACTGGGGAGGCAACCGTAACCGTACCCACAGCACCCGCTTCAAAATATTTTAACTGCGACTTGCAGTTTGTGAACTCGTTATCTTGTAGGGGAACCATATTAATTTCAGTGGATCCAATATAACGCTGCAAATTGATAAAGTCGGTAAAAGGGAGGTATTCTATTCGATCTGTAAAAGACTTCAAAGCCTCTTTAAGATCAATATAACCAGCGATTCGCAGCACAACCTGCGGGTAATTTTGAAGTAACTCAGACAGAGTGGTTAAAATGATTTTGAAATCTTTGTTATGAGACGGAGAACCACTAAAATAGCCAAGATGGAGCTTGTTACTGCGCGAGAAGTTATTTCTGATTTTTTGCTGATAAATCCGCTCAGAAATGGCAAGCTGCTCTTTGTTTAGATAGTTGGGGATAATGAATACAGGTTTCCCTATAAAGCTTTGAAGCCGTGCTGCCAAAAATGCATTAGTGGTTATCGCCCCATCGCACAGACGCAGCGCCGAACCATTCCGTGCGAAATAGGCAAACCAAAAATCCCAATCCGCTTCGTTTCGGGGCTGTTGGAGGGTATCTATAAGCAAATGAACGGCACGGGTATCGAAAACAAAATCATCAATATCATATAGTACCGGAATTCCCCTGCTCTTTGCCCGCATAACCAGATGATCAAGCTTATCTGTATATTTTGAACGGCAAATGACCAAGATATCTGCTATTTTGAGTACTTCATCCATATAGTTGGAATCATGCCGCGTAAAATAGGCTGCGGATACTGGCAGCATTGATTCTGTAAAAGCCTGAATCATATTGTAAACCCGATAGCGAAACGTACTATTATCGGGTTCGTCGTAATAGTAGGCTATGCGAAAAACGTTACGGCTTAAGTTTTGTATTTGCTGTTCATAGGTGCTAGCCCAAGGATCCGAGTATGAGACTTCGGGTACATCAATTTGATACATTACTAGAGACCATTCTTTTTGGCGCCAAACTCGATAATTGCATCTAGGGTCGCTGCAAATGATTCAGGCCAAGTACGGGTAAAGTGACTGTTATGATAATTTCTAAACCTTAGGTCTTGATTCTTGACTAATTCCACCCCTGATTCTAACCCTTGAACGAGAGATTCTACTTGAAGATCACGGGTTAATATATTATCTGAATACCGACTTAAATCCTGCTTGTTGTGGTAAGCGTTGGTAACCACAACAGCGCCAGATGCGGCAAGATCTAATGGTGGGTAACTTGGATGAGGTGAATACATCAAAGATAACCCCAGATCGATACTGCGAACTAGATTTGCATATTCAACCCATGAAAGATTTTCATGGGTGAAAACGGAAGCTGTTTCTGTTAATTTCAACTCAGGTATCTGGCTGCCAACAAAATGAAATTCCCAATCAGCAGGATCAATGATTTGGCGTTCGACAGCTTTCTGAATTACCTCTATCCCTAAGTAATACAGATTTCGTGCATGGTTAGGGCGCGCATAGAAGAAGAATTTATACTTTCCGCGCGCAGCATTTGTTTGATTTCTGTAAAAAAGTTCATGCGGCCATGCGGGTTCGAACCAGAGACCAGTTTCCCTTATATTATTGAATCCCTGTTCCACAAGATACTCATATAACAACTGGGTGTTCAGTATGAATGTAATTTGAGTATCTTGAAATACGTTTGAACAACGAACACGCTCATCGTTAAACGGGTAAAAAGTCCGTTCATCCTCTTGCAGCAGGTATAAAATTCGACTGCTGTTGATGGTGCGCCGAACACTCTCTGTTGTCCACCATGAGGTCGTCAAAAAGATATCATTTTCACCAATCGGAATTGCAGCCTGGGAATCAGACTGATTTGCAAATAAGAATTCAACATTCTTTGTGAAGCTAATATTGTTCGCTTTCAAGATGTTTCCGAAATTACGTGCCTCTGGACTCTCTGTTCGCGTAATGATGCGAAACTCGCAGTCCCACTTTTCTGCCAATAATGCCCCTAATATGAGCGCAGTGGCAACTCCCCCAAATAAACTTCCACTGTTGATGCTGTCCGTCACCAGATTCAGCCGTCGTTCCGGCTGCGAAACCTGAAAGGCAATAATAGGTTGCAGCGCAGGAAATCGCTGATTTAAAGCTGCGGTGATTGAAGCAACTGATTCCAATTGAGGCTGCGATTGTGATGGTATGATCCCTCCAGGTTGACCCATCTGGCTGATAGGCATCGTCGCCATATTTTTTCTGTAATACCGGCGCTCGCCCCCCACCCAACGGACTGTCCGGCTCGCCAGAGCGAATGGGCCTTCTGACCGTAAAGTGAACTTTGTTCGATCAATCAACTGCTTAGCGCGAGTTTGCCGCTGCTGCGAGGGTTGCAACTTCCTTTTGAAACCCCACCAGCGCGTCATAAGCCGCCAGGCGCGGGTGTTTTGTATTGTCTGGAGATTCTGTTCATACTCGGATGCTGTAGCTTCGTGATAGAGGGCTAGACTACGCGCATCTTTATATGAATTTTCAAGATCGGCAACCTTAGATTCTAGCTCTTGCGCCATTTTAAGAGCCGCTTGCTTCAATTCATCCGCTTGCTTCAATTCATCCAACTGCTGCTGAGCGAGATGAAGCTGACCGTTAGTATTATGCGCAAAAGCCTCCCATTCCTCTGATTTCTGGAGCACTTCGTTCATTGATCCCAATTGAGCGAAAAACCTTCGACAGGAAGCCAAATCGCTGCCCTGCAATTCAAACAGATGATTCAGCTCTGAAGGGTAGTTTTTTCCTACTGCTGCGATTCCTAAACCTGATGAATTGGTGACCTCAAAGTGAGGATATTTTTCTTTTAGCTCTTCCCAAAGCTTCCATACGCCAAATTGTCTCTCAAAGACATTGGTATCATGAAAAAGTACAACAGCACGATCACTTAATTTAGGCAGCCATGTTTCAAAATCATGTTTCACTGCCTCGTAGTGGTGGCATCCATCTATATGCAGGAAATCTATGCTTCCATCATCAAAACGGTCAACAGCTTCATCAAAGGTCGTTTGCATTAAAGACGAAAAATGACCATATAAAGGATCATGATGCGCCTTTAGCGCGGCCAGAATTTCGGGGCCATATATTCCAGAATGTTCATCGCCTTGCCACGTATCTACCGCGTAACAGCGTGTATCAAGGGTAAGTTCGCTGACTGCCTGACAAAACGCGCAGTAAGAGATTCCCCGGTGCGTCCCCAATTCAACCAGCGTTTGCGGTTTGACAAGCGAAACGAGATACATACCCAGAGGAACATGCCCAAGCCATGCTGAAGCAGCTATCCATTTGGGGGTTGATAGACAAACCGGATGCTGAAGAGGATTGATTACATTCATGAAATTGATGTGCCTCTGCGTTCAGGTATGTATATTAAAGGACGATGATTAAATTTAGTTAAAATCTATTGGAAAAGATATCTGAAGATTTTGAGAAATTCACTATTGTGAAGGAAAAGGGTTGCTCAGCAATTTTCGCGCCTTGCAACTAACTACTATTGAAAGAGGTTTCTTAAATTAAAGCGGTGTCAGTATAGTCATTGGCTTCCTGAATTGTCAATATGGGCTGAAGGTTGGACGTGTCTAAGGGCATAGGGCTTTGAGATTTGTAAGGGATGGTAGGCGCATCTACGTGTGCGCCCACACCACGCCCGCTATTCGTCTATGGTGCAATCGGCATTGAACGTGAGGCTGGTGCCCGGAACCACAAAATCCCACGCCGCACGCAGAAAAAATGTAGACGGTTGAAGAATATAATCAAGCCCATTAATCAGCGCATCGCGATTAAAAGCAACGTGGTGCGGACAAAACGGCTTATACGTTTTTTCCTGATGTTTATAGCGAAAGCCGTTGCCGATATACATGCCAAAATTGGGGTGCTGCAAGAAAGCGCGCCCAACCGCCCACAAACTATCTTTCCAGTAAAAATCGTCGGAATTTAGCCATGCAACCAGATCGCCCGTGCAGCGTTTCATCCCCTGATTGATCGCGTCGGACTGCCCGTTATCGTGTTCACTTTGCCAGTAGGCTAAGCGAGGCGCCCACTGTTTGATAATCTCAAGGCTGTTATCTGTGGAACCCCCATCGATCACAATCACTTCGAGATTACGGAGAACGGGGGGAGTGGGGAAACCTCACCCCTCAATCCCCTTTCCGCGCGCAGAGAGGGGAAGAAACGCCTATAATTGAGGGGAGTTCGTCTGTTAATAGCTGCCGAGTGCGCCTATCACAGATGCCAGAAGACGAGTGCGGCAAAGATGAGCGCGAAAAAGCAGACGACAGTGAGCGCCCAACCGCTTCTGGCAAAATCGCTGAAGGTTAAGTTTCCGGGCGCAAGCATCAGAACATTCACTGGGTGTGTAATCGGGGTGATGAATGATACGGAGTTAGCGACAGCGACGACAACTGCAATTCCCTGTGGGCTAACATCAAGGCTGATCGCGGCGCTAATGGCGATGGGGCCGACGACTAGAGGGGATACCTGCCCCCCCATCAGCTCGGTGCTCACCGAACTTAGCAGTATTGCTCCGATGACCAGCCCTACCGGCCCGAACGGTTCAACTGCATGAATCATCGCTTCGCCAAGTTGGGCTGCTAGGCCAGTCTGAACCATCGCCACGCTGACCGACAATGTTCCGGCAATCAGGAAAATCACACGCCACGGCACCGCGCTATACGCTTCATCTGGCTCAATTAATTTCATAAGCAGAAGCACCACGACTCCCGTGATTATGGCAAGTTCAATCGGGACATGGGCGAAAATAGCCAGTACCAACGCTGCAAGCGAAATTATGAGCGTTAGCGCAACACGGCGCGTATCCACCCCGTTACCTTCACGGCTTGCTTCTACTACAACAAAGTCATGCTGCGCCCGCAGCTTCTTGATACGGTCAGCAGGGCCTGCCAGCAGCAGGGAATCGCCGGGTTGCAACTGAAAGTTCGCAATATCCGTGCGATAGCTGCGATTATTGCGCCAGAGCGCCAGAGCTGTAAACCCGAAGCGCGCACGGAAGGCGAGTTCGCGTAAGGTTTTCCCTTCGACAGATGAGCGCGGCGGCACAAGCACTTCTGCCAAAGTGGTGTTTGGCGCGGTTACGACAGCGTTATCCGCGTGCGCGGTTACGACCACATTAGATTGTTCCAGTTGACGTGCCCGCTCTTCACGCCCGACCAGCAGCAGGACATCATCGGCCTCAATCTGAATGGTTGTATCGAACATAGGAATGACACGCGGGCCGCGCCGGATACCCAACACTGTCATACCCAGCGCTTCGCCAATACGGGTATTCATGAGTGAGGTATTCACTAATGGCGATTTTGGCGTCACCTTCGCTTCCCACAGGCGTTCCTGAAGTTGATAAGTGTTTGTTAGTTCTTCACCTGAATAACTGATCTCGACGGGCGGCGGTTCCTTATTTGGAATCAGGTATTTGCCGAAAATTGCGATAAAGAGGAGTCCGACTAGCCCCGTGAATCCACCAATAGGCACAAAATCAAGGACATTGAGCGGCTGCTGCGGCGGATTCGCCAGGGGGAGAAGGCTGCTAACAATAATATTGGCGGTCGTGAGATAAGTTGCTGCGCCGCCAAGCTGGGATCCAAATGCAATCGGCAGCAGCAGTTTGCTGGGTTTGATACCGGTGCGCCGCGCTGCGTCTAGGGCGCTGGGCAGCAAGAGCGCGCCTGCCGCGAGCGTGTTCATGAACAACGACAGGAACGCAGCCGTCAATGCAAACAGGGCGATCAGGCGGCGTTCGGAATTTCCGCCAACCTTCAGCAGTTTACTGGCGATCCAGCGCGTGATTCCATATTTATCCAGACTCTTGGTGAGGATAAAGAGCGCAATCAGCGTGATCACTTCTGGCGTGCCCAACCCTACTAAAGCTTTGCTGGCTTCGTCAGGGTGACCCGCAGGGCCGAGTACCCCCATTCCCAAGAACTGCGCCAGCCCCAGCAGGACAGCCATGAGGAGGCCGGCTACATCTTCCCGCAAACGGTTCGTAAAAACGAAGATTAAGGGGATCACAAGGACAAGGACGACGTAGATTTGCGGAAAGCTCACAAATACACCCTTAGCCTAACTGAATTCCAGTATCTGACCCATATGCTGCCATTCATACGATCAGCGATGCTTCTCTTCAATCTTTCTAAAAAGTTCATGCAGCGTGATTTGACCTTCTACGTAGGCGGTAATTTCTCTGGGTTCAGGCGCTTCCCAAAATTCCTCACCGCGCTTCCCCTGCATAACCTGCATAAACAGCAGTCGATAAATGATCCAACGCGCATCACAAAGGTCAGAGCGCAGTTTTGCGATCACCCCAAGCAAGATCACAATGGCGATCACCAACATCCACATCCATCCGCTCACGATTTCCCTGCTTCCTGCTCATGGCGATGCCTGCCTTGAGCGAGTTTCTTACTCAAGGCTGTTTGAGTGAAAAATCTATTGTTTCAGGTGCGCAGTTGCAGGGGACTAGCAGACGGTCAACGTGAAAAGCTGGCGGTCGTCATGGCCGAGTGCCGCTGTCGTACATGAAAGTGTATTGGCTTTGTGAAAAGAGGAATAAACAACCGCTTCATATTACGCTTGTCCAGATTATAATTCCAATGCATATTCTCTATAGCTTCTATAATCTGCGGTTATTATGGCGCTCAACCTTCATTTGCTCCGAATCTTTGCTGCGGTCGCTGAATACAGAAATTTTAGCCGCGCGGCTGAATCGCTGTACATCAGCCAGCCTGCGGTGTCGCGCGCCGTGCAGGAATTAGAAACACAGGTTGGGTTAGCCTTGCTGGATCGGTCGCATCGTGTGCCTGCACTTACGGATGCGGGAATATTGCTCCATCAATACGCGCAACGGCTGTTTGCGGTCGAACAAGCGGCGGAAACGGCACTGGAGCAATTTCGGGGATTGGAACGGGGGCATCTGGCGATAGGGGCAAGTCACACGACAGGGACATATTTGCTGCCCCCGCTGCTCAGTCAATTCCATCAGGAATACCCTGGTGTGCGCCTATCTTTGGAAATTGCTAATACCCAGACGGTCATCGAAAAGCTGCATACACAGCCGCTAGATATTGCATTCGTGGAGGGGCCGGTCACAGATAAGGACTTCATCGTTACCCCCTGGCGGACAGACCAGTTGGTCATTATTGCGCCGCCCAACCACCCTTTGATCTATCAGCAGCCTATAAAGATTGATCAAATCGCTAAAGAACCTTACGTTCAGCGGGAGCTAGGTTCTGGAACGCGCGAAATTGTTGAAACTGCGTTCCGGCAAAAGGGTATCACCTTGAATGTCGCTATTGAACTCAACAGCAACCAGGCGGTCAAGCAGGCGGTCAGCGCCGGATTGGGAATTTCGATTGTGTCTGACGTGACCATTGCGTTGGAGGTTGCCAGCCGCAAACTCACGACGATTGCGGTTCGGGGTTTTGATCTTACCCGGACGTTGACCCAGGTGGCGGTTAGAGATAGACCATTGAGCCGTTCTGCTGCTGCTTTCCGGGCATTGGCAATATTGCCTTAAACAATTGATGATCAGCGTCTCTACCTGAAGGGTTTGTCCGACAGGGCGAAACGAGGGCAACGAGTGAACCCCCTGCTAAAATGCAAACATCCAGCGCCTTTGCAGGGGCTGGATGTTCGGACTGGCTACAATCAGTCTCCACAGCCTGGATTCGAACCAGGAACCTACCGGTTAACAGCCGGTTGCTCTGCCGTTGAGCTACTGTGGAATATCATTCAGTGGGAACTGTATCATTGCCACTTTACACTGTCAAGGTGTTTTTTCCCTTGCAACGGCGTTAACATAGCGCCCTATCGTGAAAGGGATCGTCATGTCGGTTGAAGTTCGCAAAGTCGAATCGCAGCACGATTACACCGCATTCTTTGAGTTTCCGTGGGTGCTCTATAAAGGCGATCCGAACTGGGTGCCGCCGCTGCTTTCGATGCGCCGCGAACTATTCGACAAGAAGAAGGGCGCCGCGTGGGATTATCTAGAGGGCGATCTTTTCGGGGCGTGGCGTGGAGATCGGCTGGTAGGCACTATCGGCGTGGTAATCAACCACCGGCACAACGAGTATCATGACGAAAATATCGCGTGGTTTGGGGCGTTTGAGGTTGAAGATGATGCTGAAGCTGCCAGCGCCCTGCTAGAGACGGCCCATCAGTGGGCTAAAGATCACGGCTGTACCGCGCTGCGTGGGCCGCAAACGTTTTCTACGCACGAAGAAACCGGCCTGCTGGTGGAAGGCTTCACCCGTCCGGTCATCCTTTATCCTTATAACAAGCCGTATTATCAATCGCTGGTGGAAGGCGCGGGCTTCACCGGCGTGATGGATACCTATGGGTATTACCTGAGCGCGGCGAAAGCGATTGAAATTGGCACGCTGGATCGCCTGGACAGGTTGAGCGCGGCCATTAAAAAACGCAATAAAATTTCGGTGCGCATGGCCGACCCCAAGAAACTGAAAGCCGAGTTTCAATTATTCAAAGATCTCTACAATGTCGCGTGGGAAAAGAACTGGGGCTTCGTGCCGATGACCGCCCGCGAACTGGATAATATGGTCAAATCACTCGGCCAATTCTTCGATCACCGCCTATCTTTTTTCGCCTATGTCAACGATGATCCCGCTGGTATGGTGATGGGCTTCCCCGATTTTAATCAGGTGCTGCTCAAGGCTTATCCTAAACCAGGCACGCCGGAAATTTTCACACTGATCAAGGCCGTGTATTACTGGAAAGTCGCTAAGATCATTGATTGGGGGCGCGTTCCGCTGCTAGGCGTGAAAGAAGAGTATCGGGGCAAAGGCGTAGATGTGGTCTTGTATGGCGCGCTGCTGCGTTCTATGATCGAATCAGGATATAAGCATTCAGATTCGGGCTGGATTCTCTCGACTAACCAGCCAATGACCGGCATCGCCAAAAATGTTGGCGGTGAAATCTACAAAGTTTATCGTTACTACGAGAAAGCATGTTGATTTATGGCAAAAGTTCTCATCGTTGATGATGAGCCAATGACCACAGAAATGCTGGCCGCGTTTTTGCGTATTCTCGGCCATGAATCGGCTGACGCCTTCAACTGCCGGCATGCGTGGGATAAATTAACCTCCTATGCGCCGGATGTGATCCTGCTGGACATTATGCTGCCAGATCAGAACGGCATTGAAATGTGCCGCGATTTGCGCGCACGGCCGGAAACCCGAACGGTGCCGGTGATCATGATCAGCGCGATTGCCCCCGCCAAAACGGAAGAAGCTGCTGCCGCCGGCGCAAATGGCTATTTGAGCAAGCCGATCAGCATCGCCAGTTTGAAAAATGCGCTGGCTAAGATAGGCATCGAAAGCGGCAGCGGTGCGCGTACAAAATAGCGATTGGCCCTCCCGAATGTGCCCCCTCTCTTGTAAAAATTATGAGAAGCGATAAGGCTCACTTGTAACTTTATAAGTACATCGCTACAGTTTATAGATAGTCCTTATGCGCAAAAGGTTGTATATGGCCGAATACGCGATTGAAACCCGCAACCTGACCAAGCAGTTCGGCAAGGCAACCGCCCTCACAGGCGTGAATCTGCAAGTACCCGCCGGATCGATCACCTGCTTGCTTGGCCCCAGCGGCGCTGGAAAATCCACCTTACTCCACTGTTTATTACAAATTGCACACGCTACCGATGGCAGCGGCTCGGTGCTGGGGATGGATATTGCGGCGCAAAGCATGGAAATACGCCAGAAGGTCGGATTTTCCCCTGAAAACCCAACTTTTGATGTGACGATGACGCCGTATTCAGCGGTGCATTTCGCCACCTCATTCTTATACAGCGGCGAGGCATTAGAACAAAAGATTGCGCAGGCGCTGGAAATGACCGGTTTCAAGGGGCAGGAAAAGAAGCCGGTTCGTAAGCTAAGCCGCCCTGAGCGCGCGCGTTTGGCGCTGGCACAGGCATTTGCCGCCAATCAGCCGGTGGTTTTACTGGATCAACCGGCGCGTGATCTTGATCCGCTGGATCGTGATGAGCTGATGGATTTGATGCTGCGTTTTCAGCGTGAAAACAACGCAACGGTGCTTTACAGCAGTAGTTTGATAGAAGATGCCACCTTTGCGAATCGGTTGGCGTATCTGATCAAAGGGCGATTGGTTTTACAGGCTGCGAAAGATGAGGTCACCAAAGGCGCGAAAGACGTATTTGATGAGCGCCGCAGCATTGAAATATCGTTCAAAGCGCAGATTGAAGCTCTAAAAGCGGTTTAAGCCCTGATCATATTCCTTCATGGAAAGTAGATATCCCATGACGACGACAATTCCTACTCAAAGTGTTGGCAGTGGATTTAGCCAATCGTTCAAGCGAGAAACGCGCAAATGGCAGCGTACTTCCCGCTGGTATAAGCAGGCTGTTTTATGGACGATACTCTTTGGCATTCTTGCCTTTTTGTTTTATACGATACTCGCGCCGGTATCGTGGCTGATCAACATGATGAACGAGATTTATGCGTTCGTGTCAGACCCCAGCGCGATGGCCTTAGTACGCACGCTGAGCCGGCAAGGCAGCGCCGTGCCTACGGTACAATTTAGCTCTGCGTCGTTGGTGCTGCCGCTGATCTTCGCGGCGGCCTATACAATCATCGCACAGGCGATCATCGTGGTTGTGAACAGCCAATTCTTTGAAGAATTGAATCGCGGCGCGCTGAAGTGGACTTTTTCACGGGCGATCACTCGCGGGGCTTATGCCCTTTCTAAGGCGCTGGCAGATAATCTTGGCATTTTGGTGATGACGGTGCTGGTACCCTTCGGCGTGATCTTCATCATCACGCTGATCGCCGCCAAAGAGAATACGATCACGCCTCTGAATTATCTGGTCACCGCGCTGCTGCTGCTGCTAGGATTCGTGTTTTGGCATGCGCTGGTGATGGCGCTGGTTTTTGTCACCCGCCGCCGCGCAATTAGCTTTGGCGTTCCGGTGCTGCTGCTGCTGTTGGGCGGGCCGCTTAGCCGCGCACTAGATGGCGCGCTAAATACCACGTTGATTTCACAGCTTTCGCCGTGGACATCGCGCAATCTTTTCACCTCAACGCTGAATGGCACGGTGAACTTTGGCGATCCCGCGGTGATCGTCCCGATTCTGGCGACGGCGGTATGGGCGATCCTGCTGTACCTGATCGCGTGGCTGGCGCTGCGTAAGGCAGATATTTAGCGGTGGGCTTATGCCCGCCGCCAGGTAAGGACGCGGCGAGTCCGGCCGGGAATTGCCGCCTCAGCGGTGAGGATCAGGGTGTCACCGTCATCTTCAAACTGATAATAGCGCAACTGCTGGGTGTTGACGTAATCCGGGAATGAGCTGCCGATCACGAAATGAGTGACGGATTGCGCCTGCTCATCAGCCACAAAGGTTCCAAAGTAGCCTAGATATTCGCTCATGGCGGTGGAAAGCGAGTTCAGGGACAGCCCGCTGCGGCGCTCGCGGCGCATCAACTGTACGCTCATCCAACCGTTTGGTTGGTATATGAGCATGCCTACAGGGTTAACACCACGCGCATCAATGGGATCGCCGGCTTTGCTGATCATGGTTTGCGATACAAGCTGCCAGGTGCCAATGAATAATACAGGCGCTGCCATTTTGCTCACTCCATCGTGATTATGACGACTGCAATATCATTCAAACAATTCATATACCGAAGGCTGAATTAACCATACTAACTCGCCGCGCGGGGGCGCGATTGTCCTCAGGTCAAGCCGCGCCAACCCACCCCGTTTGAACACCACGTCACCGCCACAAACCTGTTTGGTGATGGCGCTGAAAGATGGCTCATGCCCAACACACATCACATTTTCATCTTCGTGTGAATCTTCAAGCAGGTTTCCCAGTTTTGTAATGTTGAACTCGTAGCCAAGCTCTTCGCGAAGTTCAACAGGAACACGCAGCAGCTGCCCCAAAAGTTCGGCAGTATGGCGCGCACGCACCAGCGGGCTGCTGTAGAGCTTAGTGAGTTCAATTTCCAGCACTTTGAACATTCTGCCAGCCTGTTTGGTTCGCTCGATGCCACGCCTGGTCAGAGGGCGGTCAAAATCGCTCTGTCCCGGCGTTTGGGGTGGCGATTCCGCATGTCTAAACATATAGAGCTGCATAGCTACCGTCCTAAAATAGATTCATATCGCCAAGATTGTAACGTGGATGGGATTGAACGGACACGCGCCCGATCTGGTTCGATGCAGGCGCTTAGGTTTGGGGGGCGAGATAGATGATGGTCACCCCATCGCCGCCTTCTTTGGGCGGGGCGGCGACGACACGGGCGATCAAGGTGTGCTGGCGCACACGCTCTAAGACGGCTTTGCGCAGCGCGCCTGTGCCTTTGCCGTGAATGATGCGGGCGAAAGGCAGGCCGGACATATAAGCAGCATCAATATACTCATCAAGCTTATTGATGGCCTCCTCAACGCGCAACCCACGCAAATCGAGGTCGAGGCCGGGCGAAGCGATCCGCGGGGCGGCGATTTCATCCACCTTTTCATAGGCGCTGCTGTGTTTACGTTTGGTGACTTTCTTCTCGGCTTTGGTGGGCTGGCGGAGTTCGCGCAGTTTGGCGCGCACTTTCAATGAGCCGATCTGAACCATCGCTTCTTCACGATCCAGTTCAACGACAGTGCCTTCAGCTTTCAAGGTTTCCAGCCAGACGGCATCATTCAGGCGAGGACGCCAATCAGTTTCAGCGGGGATATCGAGTTCGTCGGCAATCGGGGCGTTCAAATTACGCTCAACGCGATCAACTGCCGCCTGTACCTCACGCAGCGCCTCTAAGGGCAGCGAGGCTTCGCGCATTTCGCTGCGCAGGCGTTTGACCTCACGGCGGAAGTCGTCTAACTCTTTCTGCATATCACGGCGGGCGGCGGCGATCACGTTGCGGCGCTCATCTTCGGCACTACTGAGGCGCGCACTCAATTCGGCGCGTTCTTCTTCGGCTTCATCGCGTAGGTTACGGGTGATCTGCTGCTGGCGGCGAATATCTTCACGGGTGCGATGAATTTCATCAAGCAGATCGTCAGCGATCAGGTCTTCGGTGGCAACCATGCTCCGCGCATTTTCAACGATGCTCTGATTCAGCCCTAAGCGGGTGGCAATCGCCAGCGCATTGGAACGCCCCGGCAGGCCAACAATCAGGCGATAGGTGGGGGCGAGGGTTTGCAGATCAAATTCGACGCTAGCATTACGCACACCGGGCGTTTCGACGCTGTAAATTTTAAGTTCGGGGTGATGGGTGGTAACCATGGTGGTCACATGATGGCCGAGCAGATAGGTGAGGATGGCGCGTGCCAGCGCTGAGCCTTCGGCAGGATCGGTACCAGCGCCAAGCTCATCTAGCAGCACAAGCGAATGTTCATCAGCTTCGCGCAAAATTTGGATGGTATTGGTCATATGTGAAGAAAAGGTGCTAAGGCTTTGCTCAATGCTTTGCTCATCGCCAATATCGGCATAGATGCCGCGAAACACGGTTAACTGCGCTTCTTCGGCGGGAATATGGAGGCCACACTGCGCCATCAGGCAGGAAAGGCCGACGGTCTTAAGGGATACAGTCTTACCGCCAGTATTCGGGCCAGTGACAACGAGTATCCATGTATTTGGGTCAAATTCTACGTCAATCGGGACGACATTACCGGATAACAGCGGGTGACGCGCACCCTTCAAGCGGATTGAACTGCCGGGATGATCGGGGTTAGCCTTCGGTGAAAATTCGACTAAATCAGGCTCAACAGCGTGCAGGGCTTCGGCATAACGGGCTTTGGCAAGGATAAGATCAAGGTAGGCCAGCACATCCACCGAGCGCACGATGGCATCGGCCTCATGGCCGACCATTTCAGAAACTGCCAGCAAAATACGGCGGACTTCTTTTTCTTCGTCTAACTGCAATTCACGCCATTTGTTGTTCAGTTCTACAGTTTCTAACGGCTCGATGAACAGGGTTGCGCCGCTGGCCGAGGAGTCGTGGACGATGCCGGGAATTTTGCCTTTATAGTCGGCTTTGAGGGGGACGACATAGCGCCCATTCCGCATGGTGAAGAGCGGCTCTTGCAGCATGGGCTGGTTTGAAGATGCCGTAACCATACGCTGAAGTTTGGTTTGCAGGCGATCAAAGGCAACCTTCAGGTCACGGCGGATGATGGCAAGTTGGGGGCTAGCGCTGTCTTTAACCGTGCCGCTATTCTCATCAAGGATGCGCGCAATTTCTTCTTGTAGGGCGTTACATTCTTCCGCGCCATTAACCAGATCGCTCAACAGGGGGTACTGCCCCTTCATACGGCCAACTGTGCGGCGCAGGGTGGTGGCTCGGCGCAAGGTGCTGCGGATATCCAGCAGCGTTTGCGCCTCCAGCATCACGCCGCGCGCCGCCGAGATGGCCGGTTCGCGCACATCACGGGCGCCAGCGGTGCTAATATTGATCTGGTTGGCGAACATAGTGCGCGCTTCGCCAGTTTCGCGCTGCCACTGCTGCGCATCTTCCAAGCGGGCGGCTGGCATCAGGGCATGCGCCAGATCAGCGCCCGCCGAAAAAGTTGTAAAACTCGACAACCGGTCGAGGATTTTATTCAGTTCCAAAACGTGAAAGGTTTTTGCGTTCATTTTGCGATCTTCACTTTAATGCCGCGCAAGTGTATCAGAGAGGTTGGCAGACCACAACGGGAGGTTTACAATTAACCATAAAGGGTCATTAAAGACCGATCCATGATGAAAGTTGTATCAGAAATTGAGCTTAAGCTATTATCTTAGTGTAAATTAGGGATAAGTTCGTTGAATATCCCCCGTATGGCTATGTTAGAGTGGTCAAATTGGGGATAGTGTTGCAGAAGAACTTGTCCACCGGCTATTGCCTAATACATCAAAACATGAAGGAGAAGGCTATGCGTTCCCGTTCTGGATGGGTAGTGATCACCCTGATTATCGCCCTACTGACAGCATTTGGGGCTGTTAGCGCGCAGGAAAGCCAGTATATTCCGGCGATTGTAGATTTTTCAGCAGATATTGACAGCGTAACACTCGATGCAATTGACAGCGGCGAGGCAAGCATCACGCTTTCATGGTACATCATCAACGTTGTACCCGGCCAGCGTGTGACCGTCGATTCATGGCGCGCCAACGGTTGGATACCAGCGTGGCCGACTGAAGGCGATATTCCGGCCATCGGCAGCCAAACTATCACCATAGCAGATACCCAGAGTTTCGCCCCGCCGACCTATCGCCTCACGCTTTACAGCGGGCAAAACATCGTCGATCAGCGTTTCCTGACAATTCCGCTGGATGAAACGACTGGTACGCCAGCTATCGCTACGTTCAGCGCGAGTCAGGACAGCGTGGCAGAGGCGTCGGTTGAGCGTGGCAATGCGCGCGTAGTGGTCAACTGGTCGGTTACAGGGCGGCCTGTCAACAGCCAACTGGTGTTCGATCAGGTGATGCCGGATGGCTCACAGGTGAATGCTGAACTGCCGCGCACGGTGTATTACGTGCCATCGAACGGCGTTGGCGCGGTTGCCCCGGTGAACCCCGGCGCAGGGCAAACGGGCGTTCAACTTCGCCTAACGTTGGTGAATGTGATCAGCGGCGAAGTATATGCAACATCAGATATTGTAGTACCCTTCACCGGAACGCAGGTCGTGCCAGCAGTTGGCACGCCAGCACCCACAGCAGCCCCACTGCCTACGGCAGAAGCAACTGACTCGGTTACGATGCCGGAAACCACCTCTGAAGCCATCCCCCCGGTGGTTGAAGCGACGACTGTGCCAGTTGGCGGCCCAATAATCCAGACGTTCACTGTCACTCCGGCGGCAGTGCCGCCCGGTGGCAGCGTGACGATGACCTGGAATGTGCTGGATGCGACAGCGGTGCAGATTAGCGAAGTGCTGCCGGACAGCGGCAGCGGGCTGACGTATGTACAGCTTCCACTGTCAGGATCGGTGAGCGTGCCACTGCCAGAGGCCGCGACGACCAGCGTAACCTATCGCCTGGTGGCGCGTAACGCCGCAGGGATCGAAGTTTCAGCAGAGCAGTTAATCACTGTCGGTGGGTAGCGCTGAAGCTGCGCATTGCCCGCACCCCCTTCCGCATAGAATGACTGGGGGGGAAGTGAACTGAAAATTTCAGGATCAGGCGATTCTGGAAATTAAGAGAGGCACGGCACATGCGCCGTGCCTTTTGGTTTATTGGATAAGGTGGCTTTGGCTTCAGCCCGCCCGGAACAGCAGCAGCAGCGCACCGAAGGCGATGACGTCACCATCACGCAAGGCGCGGCCTTTCTCATTGACCGGGGTGCCGTTGACAAAGGTGCCATTGGCGCTGCTTAGATCGTAGACTATCCATGTGCTGTCTTGCAGCGCCATACGCGCATGAGGCCGGGAAATTGAGGGGTCAGACAGGCAAATTTCCCAATCGGCGCGGTGGGTAGCACGCCCCACCGTCATCTCGGCTTTGTTTAGCTCAATTGCGGTGCCTTCTTGAATGCCGGTGGTGATGGTCAGCGTGCCGCGCCCACTGCTAGGGATCGGATTTAGCACCGTGCCGTGATCGGTGATGTGCTGCTGATCAATACCGGTCATGGCGCTAAAAAATAACGTCGGCACAAACAGGCGAATGATGTCCCCCGCCACCAAGGGGAACGGTTCGGTCAGACGATCATCATTCACGAATACACCGTTGGCGCTCCCTAGATCCTGCACCATAAAGATGCCGTCCTGATAATTAATTACGGCATGCTGACGGGAAACGTGCTGCTCGTGAATGCAAATATCGTTGGTTTCCAGACGCCCGATGCTGGCGGTAGCGCCTTCAGCCAGAAAGAATACGCGCTGGTCGTTATTGACGGGATCAACCCACAAAAGGCGAGCGAGAATTGCAGGATCGTCGGCCATGATACAAATAGCTACTATGCGTACGTGTTCCAAGTATAGCGTGTGGGCAGATGATACGGCGTAGAGAATTGCGGGGAATCCCTACCAACGACCATTTTTATTTTCTGCGTGCTTCGGAATCATCCATGCCGGGATACCATTCATCGGGGAATGCGCCAACAGGTTGAGTGGATACCAACCCACCTAGATCGCGGGCGATCATTTCAACCTGACCGGGGCGCGCCCATACGAGAGAATCTATCTGTACGGCCACCGCACCGGCGTTCAAGTAGGTGCGCGCATGATCGGCAGTATGGACACCGCCACAGGCGATCACTGGAAGATCCACTTTGCGGGCGATCTGCGAGACGATCTGCAAATTGAGAGGATGCACCCATGTACCGTAAAGCCTACCGGCGACCAGCTTTCCGGCAGCATCGCGGGCGGTGCCGCGAGGCGGGGCGCTTACGGTTAGGCCGCCCGCGCCAGCATCGGCCATTGCAGCGGCATAGCTTTCATCCACACCAAAAGGCAACCTGAACAAAACCGGCTTATCACTGCGGGCGGCAGTACCGATCCAGCGGGCGGCATCTCTGGCAGGGGTATCATCCTGAACGCCAATTTCGATACCAGCCACACTATCCACCGCTTCAAGCGCATCCAAGCAGCGCGCAAGATCATCAGATGAGGCAGCGGCGAGGTGGACAATTACCGGGATTGGCATCCGCGCCCATGCTTCACGATAGGCTTCAATGACGCGGCGGATGCCGTCGTTGGGCAAGCCAGTATGCAGCAGCAGGCCAGCATCTAACGGGGCAACCCGCGTGCCATTCGCGGCGGCGCGGGGTGTAAGCGTCACCGGATTAGTGACCAGCGCCCCCAATTTTTCCAGCGCGATCAGGTGGCGATATTCGTCGGCATAACCCATTGTACCGGCAGCGTTCAGCACCGGATTTTCTACATAAAGTGTATTTTTACCTGAGCGCGTCAGTTGAATGCTCATGACTGCCTCCTATTCCTCATCGCGCGACAGAAATGCCGCCAATTCTTCAGGCGACATCACCGTATTGCCGGTGGGGGCGCGGCTGATCGGAAATGGGTTCACCGGCCCGGCTTCTGCGCCCATCATGCGCTGAATAGCCTGTAACTCGGCGGTGGTGATCTGCCCCATGATACCAAACTCGTTATCATGCTCCGGCTTGCCAAAGGCGCGATGGAAGGCGATACGTTGAAATTGCAACCCGGACATATCGTGCACCATCAACATATTCAGGTTCAAATGGCGTGGCTTCACGTCTTTGGGGCGCACCAGCAGCAGGCTGAGAATCAGCAAGCTCGCGCCCGCCGTCTGGATTGGGGTCAGGCGGTCACCCAACACAACGAAGGCCAGCGCCAACGCTACCACAATTTCAAGAATGGCGATAATGGCCGTGCGTAAGCTACCGAATACCTGAATACTGGTGAACATGAACAGCCGAGAAAGCGCGGTGGTTAAGCCGAGCAAGAATAACGGCGCCAGCGCCAGATCAAGAACACCGGGGGCTAAGGGCGTGCCTACGCCCGCCCACACAACTACAACTAAGACGGCCATGGTGGTGATGACATACAGGGCGGCAGTTTGAGAGGGCATTTCGTAAAGTACATACTGGCTCAAAATGACGGTACCGGCGAACATCAAGGCGCTGGCGAGCATCAGGCCGATGCCAAGCCAATCCAGCGGCACGGAGCCAAAACCGGTGATTAAGATCAACCCGATAAAGGCCACGCCAACGCGCAAGAGCGTGCGTAAATCGGGGCGCTCGCCGGAAATATGCGCCAGGATTACAGCGAAGATCAGGTAAGTACCGTTCAAAAGCTGCACCACCGATGCATCCAGCCTTCCCAGACCGGCATAAAAGAACAGTGAGCCGATGCCATTCACGGCGCCGACCACAACGCAACCCAACAGCCCTGCGGGGTAGATGTAAATGAAGCGGCGGAAGAAGAGGCCATAAACAAGCCAGAGCAGCATCGCGGCGATCACGGTACGGATGGCGGCCACGCTGAAAGGATCAGCGCCAGCGAACATCGCCATTTTGCCGAAGATCGGGGCAAGCCCCAACATCAGCGGCGTAAGCAGCGCTGCCGCGATACCGCGAGAATGTTCGTTGGTCAACGATTGAAGGCGGGTCATGGTTGTGCGACTGCCCTATATTTTCGAGGTGATGCTGGTCAGGCCGCCAGAGATGCCCCGGCGTGATGAGGCCATCAACGGCATGACGATGATGAATTCACTGCCAGTACAGCGTTCGGGGTCAAAGCCAGCGCTTTCAGCCCAGATACGCCCGCCATGCGCTTCAACGATGCCCTTTGCAACAGCCAGCCCTAAGCCGATGCCGCCGCCGCGAAACGAGGTTTTGCTGGTGGAATGCAGCATCGGATCACTGGTGGTATTGAAGCGTTCAAAAATACGATCCAGCGCATCAATCGGGATGCCGATACCGGTATCTTTGACGCTAATACGCACCGTTGTATCTTCCGGGCCTGCACCAGGATTAGCTTTGACGGCCAGGGTAATCGTGCCGCCATCCGGCGTGTATTTAATCGCGTTGCCGATTAGATTACGCAGCGTCAATTCCATCAGTTCCCAGTCGGCCAGCATGCGACTGGGGGCGCCGGCGATATGAACTTCCACCTTCAATTTACGTTCGTTCAAGGTAGAGCTGTAAAAAGACAGCGCACGCTGGATTACTTCAGCGACGCTGAACGGCGCAATGGAAAGTTCGAGGCGGTTGGTTATGATACGGCTGATGGTCAAAATTTCGTTGATGATGGACTGCATACGGGTGATTGACTGCGCCATACCGTCGGTCAACATACGGGCGCCGTCATCTTCCGTCAGCATAGATTTGACGTAAGGATTTTCCAGCAGCAGGCGGTTATAGCCAATCAGCAGGGTTAACGGGGTGCGCAGTTCATGTGCAGCAATATTGATGAAAGCATCTTTGAGGCTGTCCAGACGGGTCAGGTCGGCGTTATACGCTTCCAATTCACGGATGCGTTTTTCTAGACGAGTGACGACTTCTTTAACGTAACGCTGCTGCCCTTCCGTAATGGCCGCGGCGTCGGTTTCATCATTGCCGCCGCTGAGATAAAACTCAAGCTGGGTGGGCAAATGCTCTACATCCAACGGTTTGGTCAGGTAGCCATTAAATCCGGCGGCCATGGACATATTGCGCTGATCACGCATGGCCTGCGCGGTTAGCGCAACAATCGGGGTATTGTCAAATTTAGGATCTGCGCGCAGCGTGGTAGCGATCTCGCGCCCGGTCAAATCTGGCAGGTTGATATCCAGCAGAATTAAATCCGGGATCTCCTTACGCGCCAGATCAATGCCTTGCAGCCCGCGTTCAGCCACCAGCACACGATAGCCGGCATAATGCAAGGTGCGCTCCACCAGCGCCCGACTGGCGGGGTCGTCTTCAATATACAGAATCGTGCGGGCTTCAAGGTTTTCGGTCATTCGATCCGGGTCACCAGCGTTTCAACCAATTCTTCATCAATTGAGCCGCCTTTTTGCAGCAGCAAATCTACCTGTTCATTCAGCCATACGCGCTCACGCGCTGTGAGTTCTTTGGCGGTGATCACAACAATGGGAATTTGCTGTAATTCCGGGTCTGATTTAATACGTTCAATCACGGCAAAGCCGTCTACTCCGGGCATCATCAGGTCAGTGATCACCAGATCGGGGCGCTCAGTACGGATCATCTCCATGCCAGTAGCGCCGTCATGGGCAAGCGAGACTTCATAGGCGCCACGCGCCTGCATCAAACGGCGGATCAGGCGTGCAGCATCAACATTATCTTCCATGACAACTACACGCCGTGTGGTCTGGCTCATCTGCTCTAAGGCCGAGATTAAGCCTTCCTGAGGCAGCGTTGGCCCGTGCGTGCGGGTAGACAGATCGAACTGACGATGCCACTGTTCATCTAAAATTTCCAGTTCTACCGGCAGCGTGTGTCCGGAACAGTTGACCACCACCACATCATCGGGCTTGATCACGCCGGACTGTGCCATCTTAAACAACCCGGCAAAAGTGACGCCGGTTGCCGGTTCCACAGAAATACCATCGCTGCGCGCCAATACTCGCGTGGCCTCAAATGCTTCCTGATCGCTGGCAGCAACAAAAGATCCGCCGTAATCGGACACGTAATCGTAGAGTAGTTCATAGGCGCGCCCGGGATTACCCGTCGCCAGCGTAGCAATGACGGTTTGCGGGTTCTCAACGGGCGTGGCGATACTTTGCCCACGTTCAAAGGCTTCTACCATAGGCGCGCACCCGGTAGATTGGACGAGTCCTAATTTAGGCATCCGGTCAATAATGCCAAAATCATACAGTTCGCGGAATCCTTTGCCGACACCGATAGGCCCCATGCCCCCGCTGACACCTTGAATGAACCAGTCTGGCGCACGCCAAAGCGGATCGTGCTGATCGGGATCGCTGCTGCTAGATGCTGCGAGCGTTTCGGTCAATTGCTCGGCAATTTCATAAGCCATCGTCTTCATGGCCTCAATTGCCGCCACGCTTTTGATGCCCCGATCAAGGAAGATGCCGCGCCGCGCCGCAAACTTCGCCGCCAGCTCTTTGGTCTGGTCGTAAGTCCCCGTGACTTTGATGACTTCCGCGCCATACAATGCGGCTTCGCGCATTTTTTCATTTGGCGTGAGGCTGGGAAAAAAGCTCCAGAGTTTTATACCAGCGCGGGCGCAGTAAGCAGCGTAGGCAATGGCTACGTTGCCGGTACTGGCAACCACCACTTCTTCAACGCCCAGTTCTTTTAAGGCTGAAATAGCGACAGTGGCCTGCCGGTCTTTGAAACTGGCGGTTGGCCCCTGCCGTTCATCTTTGATGTATAAATTTTTGAGGCCAAGGCTGGCAGCGAGCGCCCGGCTTTTAATCAGCGGGGTATCACCTTCACCCAGCGAGATAATATTTTCGGGATTCAAAATCGGCAGCACTTCACGGTAGCGCCATAAATTATGGGGGCGGCGTGCCAATTCTTTGCGCCACTGTTTGACGTTGAGATCGCTCAAATCGTAACGGGCTTCAAGAATCACTTCCCCACAACGGGGGCATCCGGCGACGGTTTTGGTCAACGGAATACGGGTACGGCAGTTAATACATTCAAGTTCGACGTGTTTCAAGATGAAACCTGCTCTTTTGCCTTAAAATGGCAAATATTACGATAAAGACCATTCATTTTAGAATAACGGATAATGGGGAGAACAACGATAGTCATTGCGTGAAAAGTTCACCAAAATTGACCTGCCAGCATATGAGAACTTTGTTCTATTGCGAAATGTGTATCTATACAGGCGCTCATTCCGGCGCGCTTATATTCTACGCTGCGTCTTGAACGGCTTGTAAATAGCCGAGCATCGCTTCACGGGTAATTTCGCCATAATGGGGATAGCGCACATTGCCATTGGCATCAATCACGAAAGTGACAGGTATCTGAAAGACTCCGTACTGATCGGCCACGTCGGCGCTGGTATCTAGCGGGATAGTCAAATCAGTGATGCCGTAGCTTTCCAGAAATGCGCGTACTGTTTCAACAGGTTCAGCGATATTGACCGCCAGCACGACAGCGCCGTCTGCTGCCTGTTCGCCGGCAAAGGCTTGCAGGGCTGGCAGTTCGCGTTTGCAGGGTTCGCAGGTTGTTTGCCAGAAATTTAGAAAGACAACACGGCCGGCGTAATCCCCCAATCGAACGGTTTCGCCATCTAAATCCTGCAATTCAAAGTCTAATACTGGCGCACCAACGACTGGCGCTGGCGAGGGAATCGCTGGCAGTGTGATGGCCTGCGGCGTGGGGATCACAGCAATCGTAGGCGCATTTGCCATATTTGCACTAATCAGCATGATCCCACCCACCAGCAGCCCCAAGGCAGGCAGCAGCACAAAGATGAGCAGGGCTGGCGATGGCCGATTGTTTTTTGTCTGCATCGTGGGATTATTAGAACTCAGATCGTTCATTTTGAGCGCTCAATATTGGGATAATTTGACCGTATGTTAAGCCTATGTTCGATAAACATTCAAGCGAGACATACTGCTTTAGATTTTCACCTACCATAATTTTAGGCGCGCCAAAGGCACGCCCCCATTCCCTGTTCATTCTACACCGGCTTAGCAGGCCGTGAAGTGAGCGTTTAGCCTTCGCCTGTGCGCTGTTCAGGGCAGCCAGCGCGGCATCCATGCATTTTCAGCAACTTGAATTAGTTCACCTGTTTGCGTATTCAGCGTCCAAATTTCAGGCAGGCCATTGAGGCTGAGCTGCATATTTTCATCGAGCTGTGGGAAGCGGTGAATGACCAATGACTGCCCTGATGAATCCCATTGAAAATACATGTTGGAATAGCGGGGATCATCGGTGATGCGACGCACGGCGAAAGTTTCAGGGTCAAGCAGGTAAATTTGATAGCCGCGCATCACGGATTCATCACGCCGAGAAATTGCAATTTGCTGGCCGTCCGGGCGCCACGCGGCGCGCGCATCGTCTATCGCCTGCGGGGGATCGGTGATCGGGATCACTTGATTTTCAGCGAGATTCACCCATTGTAGGCTGCTGTGGGTTGAGATGCCATCGCCCACTACGAGTTCTGGATAGATCAGGATTGTGCCATCGGGCGAGAGTGCGCCACTGCCGTCTGCGTGCGTGGCGACGATCTCTGGCGCGTCAGTTGTGAAGTCGTAAAGCAGGATTGCGCTCAACGCCGGATCATAAAGGATGAGACGGCGGCCATCGGCGCTCCATTGGGGGCTGCGCCCTAACTGGCCTAAATCGCTGAAAAGAAGCTGTGTTTCTACAGGGCGACGGGTCAAATCGAGCAACCACAGCCGCGCTGCATGCGCGGTTGTGCCGCCGGCCAACTCCGCCCGTTCATAAACGATCATCTGCCCATCTGGCCGCCAGACTGGATTGGCGCAGACGGCATTGGCGCAGTTGGTGATCTGTTCTAACGCGCCGGTTTCCAGGTTGAGCAGGTGAATATCCTGCGCGCTGGTTTCGTCTGCATTCTCGCTGAAGGCGATCAGCGTGCCGCTAGGGCTGACTGAGAAATCATAGAGTCCTGCGGCGCTGAAGGTGATCTGGCGGGCGGATGCTGGATCAGCGGGGTTTGCGATCCAGAGATTGGCGGGCGCGGCATCGGCGGGCGCGAGATAGGCGATGCGCGGCGCTTCCACGATGAAGGAAAAATGCAGATCGCGCAGCAGCAGGCGGCCACTTTGCGCCGCCGCGCCCCCCCCTAACAACACGGTGATCGTTTGGTCGGGCGGCAGCGGTTCTGCCGGATTGAAAATCAGGGTGCTGCCAGCCCATGAGATAGCGCCGGTTACGGGCGGATTGATCGAAAAATGCGCGGCGACGCTCTCATGATTCATCGTCTCGCTAAATTCAATCGAGATGATGCTGGCGCTGTTGGCCGTACCTTCTGGCCGAAACTGGATGATGCTGACGCCAACGTTATCGCCTGAGGCGATGACCAGCAGCAGCAAGGCGATGAGCGCGGCGGCGGTTAAAAATACCGCGCCATCGAAGCGGGTTAGCCCAAGTTTCGCCTTAGAGGGGGACATTCAGATTGATCCAGACGCCGATCAGCAGCGTGAGCAAGAACAGCAGAATGATGATGTAAACGATAGTTCGCAGTTTGAAGATGCTGGCGAATAACAGCGCACTTTTGAGGTCGAGCATGGCGCCGAATGTGAGAAAGGCGATGATCGCGCCGGGCGGAACGGCATGGGTGAAGGCCAGCGCGACGGCGGCATCCCCCGTTGACCCGATGGCGAGCAGAAAAGCCAGCGCCTGCATGATGAGTACCGAAAGGATCGGGCCGCTTGCCTGCGCGAGTAAGGTTTCTTGGGCGATGAAGGTTAGCAAGACGCTGGCGAGCAGCGCGCCGATGAACAGATAGCGCCCTAGATCAAGCAGATCATGCGCCACCGTGATCAATGCTTTGCGGAGGCTTGCGCGGAAGGGCATTTGCTGCATGATTTCCGGCGTAGATAGGCGCGTGAACAGGGCCGGACGCAGCACAGCCTGAGGGTGAGCGGTTCGCGCAAAGATGAGGCTGATGATCATCGCTGCGATGAAGGCGATGATGAAGCGCCCGATCAACACAGCGCCGAAGCCAAAAGCCGCATAGGTGCTGGCGAGCGTGAGCGGGTTGATGATCGGCGCTGCCAACAGGAAAGCCACGCCTGTTGAAACGGGCAGCCCTTTGATCGTCAAGCGCCGCATCACTGGCACGACGCCGTATTCACCCACCGGAAAGATGAAGCCCATGAATATGCCGATGATGGCCGCCAATATCGGGCTGCGCGGCAGCAGGCGCGTGAGCTGATCGGGATGGACGAAGGCATCAAGCAGGCCGCTGACCAGCACACCCAAGAGCAGGAAAGGCACAGCTTCCAGAAAAATAGTTAGAAAGTGGGTGCTGAATCTGCTGAGCAGCGCTGCGGGATCGGCGCTAGATGCGGCGGTTAGAAATAGGGTGAGGATCATCAGCCCCACCAGCGCAATTCGCACATAGCGGCGAGAAGTGGGCGGCATGGGTATGGTCATAAAAGCAGCTCTAACCCTTGAAGGCCATGTTAAATCTACAATCTGCTTGTATTCAGCGCGGTATTTTAACCCATATGAGCAATTGAAATGTGGGCATGGCTGACGGTATCTCTATGCCGTTCGTGAAGCGCGGCGCAATTGTGGTAGCATTGCGCAGTTTTACTCATGATACAACCTGTGTTCATCAACTATGACTCGAAACGCCCTTTCTAATCGTCAAATTGCGCGCGCCGCTGCGGTGGTGGTGGTCGGCTTTCTCGCCAGCGGCGTGCTTGGGCTGCTGCGGACGGTCTTTTTTTCGGTGACGTTTGGGGGCGGGGCAGAACTGGACGCCTTTTACGCGGCGCAGCGCGTTCCTGAACTGCTGTATGTGCTGGTGGCCGGCGGGGCGCTAAGCTCATCTTTCATCCCCGTATTTTCGCGCTATTGGGCGAAAGAGGATGCTGATGGCGCATGGCGACTGGCAAGCGCGGTGATCACGCTGGCGAGCCTGATTGCTGGAGTGCTGGCGATCCTCTTGATACTGATCGCGCCGTGGTTTGTGCCGAATGTGCTGGTTCCGGGCGCGCCACCAGAAGAAGCCTTGATCACCACGCAGATGAGCCAGATCATGCTGGTGACGGTGGTCATCTTCACGATCAGCGGGCTGCTGATGGGCATCCTGAACGCGCGGCAGTCATTTTTCCTGCCTTCTATCGCGCTGAGCATGAACAATCTCGGCCAGATTTTTGGGGCGCTGGTGCTGGTGAACCTGATGCCGCAGTTTGGCCTGCCGCGTGTATACGGGCTGGCGATAGGCGCGGTGCTAGGGGCGCTGCTGCATTTGATCGTGCAGATTCCGGGGCTGAAACCGGTTGATGCGCGGCTGCGTTTTCTGCCGGATTGGCGGGTGAAAGGCGCACGCGATGTACTGCTGTTGATGCTGCCGCGGGTGTTGGGGCTGGCGGCGGTGCAGCTTAACTTCTTGATCAACGTGATTCTGACCAGCGATATGCTGCCGGGAAGCCGAACCGCCTTGACGACGGCATGGACATTGATGTTTTTCGTGCTTGGCGTGATCGCGCAAAGTATTGGCACGGCGGTATTCCCGTCACTTTCGGCGCTGGCTTCGGCGGGCGATATGGACGGCTTCAAAGATCGGCTGTCGAACGCCATGCGCGGCGTGCTGTTTTTGGGCTTCCCCGCCACGATTGGCCTGATCACGCTGGGCGGCATGGTTATTAGGCTCATCTTTGAACATGGCGACTGGACGGCAGAAAGCACACAGGCGACGGCGTGGGCATTGGCGTTTTTCGCTGTGGGCGTGGCGGGGCATGGGCTGCTAGAGATGCTGGCGCGCTCGTTTTATGCGCTTTCGGATACATGGACGCCGGTGCTAGTGGGGATGGCTTCGATGGGCGCGAATATCGCGCTGAGCCTGCTGCTGATTCAGGTGATTGGCGACTCGCAAAGCCTTGCGGCAGGCCCTTTCGCAGGGCTGGCGCTGGCAAATTCGCTGACTACGCTGGCAGAAGCGGGGCTGCTGTGGCTGCTGCTGCGGCGGCGGATCGGCAGTATTCGGGACAGCGCCATTTTGCGCGGCGGGGGTGCGGCGCTGCTGGCGGCGCTGGCGATGGGCGCGGTGATTTTGCTGCTTGAAACGCCGCTGCAAAGCCTGCCTTCGTGGGCCGCGTTAGGCATCACGCTGGTGGCGGGCGGCCTCACCTTTTTTGGGCTGGCGGCGCTTTTCGGGCTGGAAGAAGCGCGGGTCGTTCCGATGCGCTTGTTGCAACGGGTGCGACGGTAAGCGGCCTTGCAACGTTAGGCGGCTGTTTTGCGTAGATGAAGACGAAATTTCGCGCATCTATTTCGCGCGCGATGGCTGTTCCGCGTTATACTGAACGAAAAGACGCGCCTTAGGAGATAATGATCAATGGCCTCTATCTTTGAGAAAATTAACACGCTCATCAGCGCCAACATGCACGCGATGGTAGATCGCGCGCTGGAAACCAATTCTGTGGCCGTGATGGATGAATATATCCGTCAGGCTGAGCGCGATTTGAAGGAACTTGAGGAGTCAACCGCGCAGGTGGGCGGCACGGTACGCACGCTAAAGCGTAAATACGATGAATTTGCCAGTTCTGCCGAAAAGCTGGATCGGGATATTGACACGCTGATTTTGAGAGGCAAAGACGATCTTGCCGGCGCAGCGCAGTCTGAATTGAATGGCAAGCAGCAACTGGCGCAGGAATACTACGAGCAGTGGCAGTCGCAGGAAAAGCAGTACCAGGTCATGCTTGATATGCGCATGAAGCTGGAAGGCCGCCTGACGACCATTCGCCAAGAGCGCGAACACCTACGCAGCTTGATCGAGCTGGCCGAAGCCAAGAAGATCACCAACAAGACGATCAAGAGTCTGGACAAGCTGGCTTCAAATACCGATAAGGATATTAGCGGTCTAGCGGAATCCATTCGCCAACGGTTGGATAATGAAGATGCTCGGTTGGAGATGGCTACCGAGAATCTCAAGGATCAGATTGACACGGCTGTGCGTTCGGGTGAAGTGGAGCGCCAGCTAGATGAACGCCGCCGTCGTTTGCTTGGCGCGCAGGGCGGCGATGGCGGCGGCGCTGCCAGCAGCGGCGAATCAGCATCCACCAGCGAAGGATCGTAACGCTCGTAATCTTGAGTAGGGCGGTTTGTGAATCGTCCTTTCTGGCGGGGATGGGCGTTTATTGAAACTTTGCGCCACTACCCACGTATTATCATAGGAACACATGAACTGTTTTGCAGGAATACTTGAGCGATCTGGCAATTTGTGATGACCGATAACCCCATTCGCCGCCGCGCATTCGGCGCTATTCTTTCGCGCGCAATCTTTAGCTGGCAGTCGCTGATCACAGTGGGTATCACGGCGATTCTGACGCTGTTTGTGCCGCAACCGTTTACGTGGTGGCAGCCGTGGTTCTGGTTAATTGCCGGCGGCGTGGCGGAAGTCGCCCTGATCATTTCGATGCTAGCTGATCCTGAGGCAGCGGAACAGGCCGTCGCCCGCGAATTTCAAGGGCGCTATGACCTGAGCGAGATTCGCAGTACAGTATCGCGCCAGCGGGTGCAGGATGCCATCGAATATCGCAAAAACATGACCAAACTGGCACAGCGGCACGGCGGATCGATGCGCGCCAGCCTGAATACCACCATCGCAGATGTGGATGACTGGATCGGGCAGATGGTAGATTTAGCGAAGCATATTGATGCTTTCGAGAGCAATGATCTGGTGGAACGTGACCGCCGCAGCGTGCCGCAGCAGTTGGAAAAAGCCAAACAGCGGCTGAAGATGGAGGCTGATTCTGCCGTGCGCCGCGACCTTGAAGAACAGGTTCGCCAGTTAGAGATACAGCTTGCTAATCTTGAAGCGACGGCCAGCAGCGTGAAGCGCGCCGAAATTCAACTGGACAGCACGCTTTCATCACTTGGCACAATTTACGCGCAGATGTCGTTAATTGGCACAAAAGAGGTGGACAGCTCACGGGCGCAGCGCCTGCGCCAGGATATCCGTGAGGAAGTGAACCAGCTTCAGGATACGATTGCCGCGCTGGACGAGGTTCAGACTCAGCACCTGCAACTGCGGTAGAACACAACCCCTCAAATCAAAAAAGGCAGCCCTATTGCGCTGCCTTCATTGTTCAATGGTCAAACTAGCGTACCGGGGTTTTATGCCCGTTCTGAGTGATCACAGGCACAGGCTCTAGTGCAGCAGTTGACTTTGGCGCGGCTAGCTCTTGAGGCGCACTAGATGCAACGTCCGGCTTTTCTGGTGGGCTGACTTCAGCAGGCGCTACCGGTTCTGATGAGGCGCCGCTTGCAGGTTTATCTACTGATACTGCAGCAACTACGGGCGTTTCTGATTCTACGGGTTTAGCGGCAGGCTCTGGCGGTGCTGCTGACGATACTTCCGCTGCTGGTTTTTCTGAACTTTCTGCTTCGGCAGGCACAGCTTCAGGCACGGCGGCTTTGGCAGCGGCAGCAGCCGCTGCTGCGGCGGCGTTCACCCTCTCCTGATACATATTCACCATGTCAACCAGTTCGGCCACTGGCAGCGGCTTGGATAAGTAGGCGTCACAGCCGGCTTCAAGACAACGATCTTTGTCGCCCATCATGGCGTATGCGGTAACTGCGACAATGGGCTTTTTCACACCGTCGCTGCGCAGTTTGCGAACCACGTCTAACCCGCCTAGCTTGCCTGCAAGCTGTAAATCCATCAGGATCAGGTCAGGATTATCCTTTTCAAAATTCTCCAGCGCCTTTTCCCCCTCGTTGTAATACAGGACTTCATGCCCGCCCATCCGCGCCACACGCTGAAGCAAAGAAATATTTGCGGGGTTATCTTCTACATAAAGGATGCGCATTTTAACTAACCTTTTCTGCCTCGTATGCTGCCTCAGGCGCATAGATGCCTTCGTTATCATCGTAAGATTCGCTGACTTCGGGATACCGCTGCACGATAAAGCTCAGCGTAGTTCCTTCGCCCGGCGCCGACTCTGCCCAGATGCGGCCTCCCATCAAAGTGAGAAGCTGCCGCGAAATGGCAAGCCCAAGCCCCGCGCCTGAACGCGGATCGCGCTTGCCAAGGTCTGCCTGCTTAAATTCTTCAAAGACCAAATCGAGGCTTTCTGTGGGAATGCCGCTGCCGGTATCGCGAATGCTGACCATTACGCCTTCATCCACTTCAAATGCTGAAACCGTAATGGATCCTTCATCAGTGAACTTGGCGGCGTTGCTATACAGATTCAGCAGCACCTGACCGATGCGAGAACGGTCGGCATAAACCGGTGGCAGGCTTTGAGGAAGATCGATCTTCAACTGCACCGGTTTTGCACCCACGAGACCGCTGGCAGTAGATACCACATTATAGATGATCGGCGTGAGATCAAGCTTTTCCATTTTGACTTCAAGTTTACCGGCATCCACCTTCGAGAGGTCAAGAATGTCGTTGATCAGGGTCAACAACTGGCGGCCAGAGATGTAAATTTGCCCAAGGTCGGCCTCATACGCAGAGGGCAGTTTTACCCCGTCATACATCGCCGGAAACTTAAGCATAGTCTCGCTAAAGCCGATAACCGCGTTCAAAGGTGTTCGCAGTTCATGGCTCATATTGGCGAGAAATTGGCCGCGATAATGTTTGGCCTCTTCGGCAGATTCGCGGGCAGAATCCAGCGCGACGTTTACTTCTTGAAGATCCTGACTTAAAGCTTCAGCACGATACAAACTACGTTCCACTTCTTTCCGACTATCGAATAGGTCGTTAGCGGTACGCCGTTCCTTGTTATAGTTCGAAAGCGCCCAGTCAATGATCTCATAGAGATCGCCGGTCACCTGAATAGACAGCGCGGTGGCTAGCACAATCAGCCCGATGGCGGCTAGATGATAGGCAGAAAATGTACCCTCTATCCCCGAAGCGAGCCACGGGGCGAAGATGATGAGCGCAGAGGCCAACAACGCGGCAACCAGTGTATGCAGCGGTGGCAGCAGCAAGCCGACCATGAAGATGATCACTGGCATGATGAACGGGGCGATCACGCGCATCGAGTCGTTCGCGATGAATAACGCCAGCGTCGCAGCGCCGATTGCGCCCAGCGAGTATGCCCATGCCGCCGCTTTATACTGATCACGATTTAACAAAATGCGGGTTACCAAGCAGGCGAGTACAAGAAGCAGGAAGGGGGCAAAAACATCTATCACACTGCCGCGACTTAACGCCACAAAAGACAGGATCACCCAGCCGAGGATAAAGCTGACGACGATGGTTACCTTCCATAAGACACGTAAGCGTTCGGTACGGACTTCGCTTGCGAAGTCAATCTGCATTGATGGTGCGCTCATAGCATGTCACTTTCACTGACCAGCGTGCGAATAGCTTCAAATGCAACAGTTTTATAACGTCTATTTTGCATGAATTTAATATCGACGAACCATTGAGAAATTAAAAATATGATTCTGTAAGACTACCCTCCCCCGTAATCTTCCATAATTTGACGACTATTGTAAAAATTCAGGATATGCTTTTATGATAAACATCGCGCCACTTTGAATCCGGTTGGTCTTGTTTTGGCGCGGTCTATATTGATAACAAAGTGAATTTCGAGATTTGAACATGACGGATACGCCTTCATCCAACCGGCCAGTCAATCCCCGACCCTCAACCGTAGCCGCATCTCAACACCAGCGCACGCCAATACCCCAGAGAACAGTTTCAGGGGAAGAACCTTTGCTGGAGAAAGACCCAGATTATACGCCGCAGTGGGATCGTTTGACCCGTTTAATGGTCACGGTATTTCTGATCGTATTTTTCATCTTCATGTTGTTCGTCGTGGGGCCGCTACTGCAAACGCTGGTAGTCGCGCTCATCCTTGCTTTCCTGATGTATTTCCCGGCGCGCTGGCTTACCCGGCGCACGTTCTTGTCGTGGGCAGGTTCAGTTGTGCTTTGCTATTTACTGCTGATCGTCGCCGCTATCATTGGTATTGCCGCACTAGTTTCGCCCGCCGCAGAAAGTATTGATTCTGCTGGGCGGGGCTTACAGCGCATGTATATTGATCTACAAAGCACGCTGCGCGAGTATCAACCAGCAAATGGGATGATCGTGATTCTAGGGGCGACGGTTGATTTCAATCCGATTATTGATCCATTACGCAGCTTCGTGCTGGGCAACCTAGAGGAAGCAGAACCCCCCAAAGAGGTAGGCTTCGCACAGGTTGGTGAGGACAACACCGCGCAATCATCAGGCTCGCAGACGGGGATTCAGAGGCTGGACATTGAAGCCATCTTACGGCAGATCGCCTCAATGTTTGGCGTAGTCACAACCGCGATTACCTCTACGGTGGGAAGCGTTACGGGTTTCATCACCGGCATGCTATTTGCGGTCTTTATCTCATTTTTGATCATGCTGGATTTACCACATGCCAACCGCTCTATGGCATTCTGGGTACCGCTGGCTTACCAGCGCGAAGCAGCCCTACTTTACGAAAAGATCGAAAGGACGTGGACGGCGTTCTTTCGCGGCCAGTTGATCATCGGCTTAATTATCGGCGTGGTCACCTTCATTCAATTAACGGCTATGGGGCAGCCCAGTGCTATCGTGCTGTCACTGGTGGTCGCCTTAATTTCGCTGATCCCGACTATTGGGGGCATCATCGCCCTGATCCCGCTGTTTTTCGCCCCCCTGTTACAAGGCTCAACTGTATTTCTGGAAATGTCTAATTTGACTTTCGCGCTGCTGGTGGTGATTGTAAACCTGATCATCACGCAGGTTGTCTGGAATGTGGTCGCCCCTAAAATTTTGGGTGATGCGCTAAACCTACCGGTGGTGGTGATTATTGTGGGCGTGTTCGTAGGCGCGGCAGTTGGCGGCATTCTAGGCGCTTTTCTCGTCGCCCCGATCATGAGCACTATCTGGCTGATCGTGAATTATCTGGTGCGAAAAATTGCCCAAACAGATCCGTTTCCGGGCGAAAAGCCTATCGTAGTGCTAGGGGCGGCACAGTTCACAGTCGCAGATGTGACTGAGGACGATGACCTACTGACAGCGGCTAACGAAGCGGACGCGCATGATCATTCCTCAACACACAGCGCATAGGGGACAATCATCAATACGACTGAAATAACCAATCGGGGGAAGCCGACCCCTCGATTAAAAGAGGAAGATCCCCCCTGCTACGGAGACAGCAGCGGCAGCACCCGCCAGATTAGCCACAGGTTGAGGGGCAAGAACAGCAATATCGGCAGCTGCGCTATCCAACGCAGTCGTTCAGTACGCCGGCGCCACAACAGCGCCCACCCATCTAGACCAAGCGCCACAAACAGGCCAAGCGGCAGCAAGCCCGGAAACAGATAGCGCCCCTGCGCCTGAAAAAATTCAGCGTTGTAGTAGATATACTGCATCATCGCGATGAAACCAAGCACGCCCATGACCAGCCAACCGATCACTTGCCAGCGGTCAAGGCGCGCCTGCCCCGGCACTTTAATGAAGAAACGCACGCCCCAACCAGCGGCCACCACCGCGAGAAAGACAAAGATTGCGGTGTACATCCATGCTTGTAAGGGGAAGGCCATCCAGCCAAACTGCCCCCAGAAGCTGTTATAAGTTAACTGAAAAAACAGTTCTAGATAGGCGCGGGTGCCGTGGGCGGCGATGTAGTCAGTGGTACGGAGTTGATCGGCCACCACGCCATCATGTGCGTTGAGGCCAAATAAATCCGGGAAGCCATAAACGGAGAAATTTCTAAGCCACCAGATGCCGGCGATCACCAGAATTGGCAGCGCAAACCAGATCATGGCTTTGATGAACACTCTAAACCAGCGCGAGTAGGCTGGATCACGGCGGCGCGAATAATCTTTGAACAGGATCGCCATGGGTACCACGCCCACCAGCAGCAGCGTGTTCACTTTGGTGACCAACCCGATACCGACCACGACGCCCAATAACCAGACAGGGACACGATCTCCCCGCAGATAGCGCATCAGCAGATACAGCGTCAGCGCGATCAATAGTTCAGAAAGCACATCGTTGTTGACCGAGCCAACAACGGCGAGATGCTGCGGAATCATGGCGATCAGCGCCGCTGCCCCCCAAGCGATGAACCAGCGATCCTCACCCACTAGTACCCGCGCCGCCAGATAGGCAAACGAAAGCGCCGCCACGCCGATCAACACTGAGATCAGGCGCATGGCGGTCAGGCTACCCTGTGTTAGGCTGTAGACGGGCGAAAGCAGCAGGTAATACAGCGGCGGCTGGTGATCTTCATATTGCAGCGACGATAAATTAGCTAGCGATTCTGGAGCGAAATGATTGCTGGTCAACTCGCTAAGATACTCCTGATCCCAATCTCCGGTTTCAATGATCGGGCAGCAGCCATCAGAGACAATCTGAGAAACATAGTTATAGTGGGCGGGTTCATCTGGCGCTTGCCAGGGCGCGGTGCGAATGGCATAGGCGCTCGCCAGCAGCGCATAGATGATCAGCAGACTGATAACAGCGGTTATTTCAAAGCGGCGATTGGGTGACATAGGCATTTCCAGCGCGGCGCGGCAAAACGTTCTCGATTGTACCAAGTTTTAAGCATCGAGAAGGGATGGTAATCTATCAGGCCAATCAAAGCCATTTACCAGACGGCAATATTTCTCGCTCAAACTGGCTAAAACTTGCTAGTTTTGGCAATTCGCCGTTAACTTAGGGAAACTATACAATATCCAAATGATCTACCAATGAAGGATGAAGCTATGTCCACGTCTCAGCAGCTTCAACAAGCATTTCAATACATAAAGAATGGTCAGCAGCAGGAAGCGGCGCAAATTCTGGTGCCTATCGTTCGCGCAGAGCCAAACAATGCCGATGCATGGTGGTTACTCGCCAATGCGGTGACCAACAGCGAACAGCAGCGGCGAGCATTGGAGAAGGTCTTAAGCCTTCGCCCCGGAGATGAGCGCGCCCAGAAAAAGCTAAGCCAGCTCACCGGCGCGCCGGTTCCGCCGCCACCATCTTCGGTTGCGCCTACGGTCATGATTCCTACCAGCCAGATGCAGCAGCAGATTCAGGCACAGTCTGATCCGTTCGCAAGCGATCCATTCACGGATATACCTGCCAGCAGCGGCACCGATCCGTTTGGTCAGCCAAGCAGCAGTTATGCCACTCCCCGCGCAACCACCAGTTACAGCAGCGCGCAGCAGCAGCCCCCCGGCGCTTATCCGCCGCCGTACGGTGCGCCTAACCCGTATGGCGCGCCACCCATCGCAGCGCCGCCGCCGAAGAAGCGCGGCTGCAACTGCTGCCTTGTGGTGTTTATCCTGATGCTGGTTGCGGTTATCGCCTGTGTGGGCGTAATTGTGGTCGGTGGCGCTTCCTTGACCAATTCGATCTTTGGTGGCGATCCAGTTGCTGTCCTGCTAGGCACTTCGCGCCCGGCAGCAGGTTCTCTGCTTGGTCAGGCGCTAGGCACCGCGGGCATAGACTCAATTGGCGATCTTTTTGGCACGGCCACCGCCGGTTTCGGGGAATTTGGTGAAGAGGCAAGTGAACTCGCCACACAAGCGGCGGCAACCCTGAATGCCTCTGGCTTCAGCGGCGATGCCAACGCGATGATGACACAGGCCGTACAGACCGCAAATGCGCTGGGCTTCAGCGGCGATGTTAACGCGATGAGTACGCAAGCCGCAGGTACCGCCGCCGCGATGGGCTTCAGCGGCGATGCCAACGCGATGATGACACAGGCCGCCGCCACCGTCGCCGCGATGGGGGGCAGCCTCGGCACTCTCAGCACCGACGAAGGCGCGCCTTTGCAAGCGGCCATGTACACCAATCGTGGGGCGCTGGCTTTTGATGCCAATGTCGCGGGCAATATCGCCGGGGGTTCGGGCGATCTGTGGACATTTGAAGGCAGCGCCGGGCAAACTGTGATCATTGAAATGAACGAAGATAAAGACAGCGGACTTGACCCGCTGGTGCTGCTCTTTGGGCCAGATAATTTGCTGATCGCTTCAGATGATGATGGCGGCGACTCTGGCTTTGACTCACGGCTAGAATTTGAACTGCCGGCAAATGGCACCTACTCGTTGGTCGCTACCTCGTTCGGTTCCAGCGGCGGCGCGTATACGCTGATCATCCGGCAGGGTTAGTGAACTAGCTTGTTTCTCAATTAAAAAAGAGGATATAGCAAAGGCTATATCCTCTTTTTTGTAGAAGCGGCACGCCCCCAATTATGCGCGGGAGGATAGAAATCTTCCGCTAGTCATCGTCCCCATCATCATCGTCGTCGTCGTGATCGTGATTGCTATCGTCATCATGATCATCGCCATCATCATCATTGTCGTCGTGATCGTGATCGTCATTCAGATCGTCAGTATGATCATCGTTATTGTCATCAAAATCGCTTAACTCAATGGCAAGCACCACGCCGGTCTGCGCGTCAATATAAATTTTCTGGCCGTCGGTCGTGTGCAGTTCCCAGATCAGCGCGCCGTTGAAATCCCGATCTAGTTCAATTTCGCGGATGATCGCATTCGGCAGCAGGCCGCTCATGATAGCCATGGCAGTGGCCGCTGGCAGCGGCACGCCGACAACCCGACCACCTACCAGCAGGTTATCTTCAGCATCCACTTCACGCGCCGTGAGCACACCATCTGCAAAGTACAACTCTAACTCAAGCGGCAGGCCGGGCGTGAGTGCGGCGCGTATTTCCGCGCCAACAATGCTGATCGGGAGGCCCGAAACCACAATAATTTGATCATTTACCGAATCTAATATGCCCACCAGTTCAAATGTGCGGGCAAACTGCGACTGCCCAACCGCAGGCGGAACTGTCGTTGGCAACGGCGTACCCGTAGGGGGGGGAACCGTTGGTGGTAACGGCGTACCCATAGAGGGGGGAACCGTTGGTGGCACTACTGTGGGCGGGATGGCACTATTCGGGGTCGGCGTCGCACTCGGTACAGCGGCATTAAACAATTCTACCGAATACGCCTGCCACTGATTTGGCCCAATCAGCGAGGCATAAACCCGCACTTGCTGACCGACGCCAATCCCTGCAGCTACCTGCGCGCTGGTGATATCAATCACCTGATTATTGATCGTCAGGGTAGCTCCATCGAGCGCCGAAACTATACCGCGCAGTTCTACCGTTGTGCTGGGCGCAGCAGCTATTGGCAGCAGCGCAGGCAGCGGCGTGGCTGTTTGCGCCAGAAGTGGCTGCGATGCAACGACGAGCGCCGAAGCGGTCACAGCAGCCAACACTACCTTTTTTGCCCATACGCAATGATTAGACATGTCCAATTCCTCCAGATCAGGGAACGGCCTTTCACAGCCGATCCACATTCGCATACTGCTTCAGTCTTTGGCAGTGTCAAAAAGTTGCGGTGAGTTTTTCATATGGGCTTTAATCATCATCAGAATCGTCATCTGAACCACTGTGCTCGCCATCATCATCCGGGCTGTCATCATCTGCGCCGTTGTCATCAACTTGTGTCGCCGGCGGCGGCGCGCTTGGCGGCAGTACGGTTGGAAATGGCGTGCTGCTGGGCGCCGGACTTGGCGTGGGGGTGAGGGTGGGCGTAGGGGAGAAGGTTGCGGAAGGGCTGGCTGTATGGGTAGGCGTCACCGTTGTGGGCAACGGCTCAATCAGGTTAGGTTCCTGCTGCGGGCGGTTCAAAGCCAGCCATGCCCCACCAAGCAAGCCAAGCAGCAGCGCCGCCGCCAGCAGCAGACGGCCGATGCTCAGCCTTCGCGGGCGATGCGAATATCGCTGTGCGATCTGCAGCTCAATGCGCCCCCACACCAATGTTTGATCGGTGTGGATTTCAACAGGTTCGGCTAACAGATGCCGCATCTGCACACCTGCCGCCAGCAGCGGGCGCAGTCGTTCGGCTTCGTCAGGATATAGGCGCAAGCAGGCTTCAAGGCTTTGACCTGACGCCATGCGTTCGATGCAGTCGTTTAGAATATCGTGGAAATCGCGGGTGCTCATCGCCCTACTCCCCCATACCCTGATCCAACCGCTCCCGCAAAGTAGAGACGGCTCGGAATTGCAGCGATTTCACGGCGCTGATGCTTTTATCCATCAGATCGGCAGTTTCTTCGAGATTTAGCCCCTGCCCAAAACGCAGCAGCAGCACTTCTTGTTGATCTGCAGGCAGCGCACGCAGCGCCCGGCGCACGCGATCCGCTCGCGCTGAGGCCATGAAACGCGCATCTGGGCCGCTTTCATGTTCGGCGGGTACCCATTCTTCCAGCGTTTGGGTTGGAAACTGCCGCTTTTTGCCATAATGATCGTACAGTTTGTTGCGCGCCACGCGGAATAACCATGCGCGTAAACTGGTCGTTGGGGCTTTACGGCGCTGCAAGGCCGAGAAGAAATCCATAAAAACATCGGCGGCCAGATCACGCGCATCTTCACGGTCGGCTATGCGCAGGCGAATAAATTGGTATACAGGCGGGAAATACTGATCGTAAATGGATCGCAGCGCGACCTGATCGCCAAACTGCGCTTTTGCAAGCAGATCGGCTTCATAGGGAATATCAGGCAGAACAATCAAGATCATAGAGCGCGATGAAACTTCCACAATAGACAGCGCACCGGCATATTAGCACACTACGCACATTCAGTCTGAAAACGCTGTGAAAAGTTGCGATTCGTTTTGAAGCCGCCAGATGAGGCCAGTGTTTGGAAGCGGCCCCGCCTTGCAGCATAATCTGGAATGATTAATTAGAAAGTGGCAGGGCATCATAAATGACTACGCAAATCACCGGCGTTTATAACATTTTAGCAACACCTTTCATGCCAGATGGCGCAGTTGATGAAGCGAGCTTGCGCCGTCTGGTGAATTTCCAGCTAGAGATCAAGGCTTACGGGCTAACCATCCTTGGGGTGTTAGGCGAAGCTGCGAAGATGACGGTGAGCGAACGCCGCCGCGTGATGGAACTGGTGGTAGAAGTGGTGAGCGGGCGCGCCCCGGTGATCGTTGGGGTCAGCCATCCTGAGATTGAGACGGTGATCGCGCTGAGCAAAGCGGCGTTTGAAGCCGGATGCGCGGGGGTGATGATTGCGCCGCCGCGCATTGAAGCGCCTACCGATGATCAAATCTACGGCCTTTATGCTGACTACGCCGCTGGCTTTGAGGGCGCGATCATCGTGCAGGATTTTCCGCCGGTGAACGGGGTGATCATGTCGCCGGATGTGCTGGCGCGGATCGCTGAAAATATCCCTAGCGCGCGCTATCTCAAACTGGAAGACCCGCCGCTGATGCAGAAGATCGGCGCAATTCGCGAGCGTAC
This sequence comes from Anaerolineae bacterium, assembly GCA_034437295.1. Classification (GTDB taxonomy): domain Bacteria; phylum Chloroflexota; class Anaerolineae; order Aggregatilineales; family Phototrophicaceae; genus Flexifilum. The sequence continues at coordinate 50,351 of DAOTUZ010000153.1, forward strand.
CGATAAATTCGCCATTTTTGGCGGGCTTGGGGGGATGTTCTTCCTTGAGGAATTGGAGCGCGGAGCGGCGGGAACGATGACCGGATTCGCCTTCACGGAAATTCTGGTTGCGGTATATGAGGCCTATCGCGGGGGCGATCTGGCCGCAGCTACCCACATTTTTGATCGCTATTTACCGTTGATTCGTTTTGAGAACCAGCCGATTATCAACCTGTCCATTCGTAAGGCGCTGTTGCAGCGGCGCGGCGCGATTGCGCATGCGAATTTACGCACGCCGTTCGCGCCGATAGATGATGGCACACAGCACGAGATAGATCGTGTGCTGGCACGGGTGGGGATCAGCGATCCGGCGCAGAAGATCATCTTCACTTGATTTGCAGGCTTAAGCTTTCACATTTACGGGAGAAATTCACGATGGATTTAGGGCTAAAAGACAGGGTTTATATGGTTAGCGCCAGCAGTCAGGGGCTGGGCTACGGCATCGCGCGGGCGCTGGCGGGGGATGGCGCGAAAGTGTCACTATGCAGCCGCGACGCTGACAAAATTGCCGCCGCCGCCGCTAAAATTTCTGGTGAAACTGGCGCGCAAACGCTGGCCGTCGCCTGCGACGTGCGCGATCCCGCCTCAATTCAGGGGTGGGTGGATCAAACCGTAAGCGTCTTTGGCGGCATTGATGGCCTGTTGGTGAATGCGGGCGGCCCCCCTGCTGGCAGTTTCAAGCAGCTTACCGATGAACAGTGGCAGGCCGCATTTGAATTGACGCTGATGAGCAGCGTCCGCATGATTCGCGCGGCGCTGCCGCATATGAGCGCGGGCGGCGCCATCTTGACGATCACCTCATCATCGGTGAAAGAGCCAATTGAACGGTTGGGGCTTTCTACGGTGATGCGTTCAGGGGTGGCGGCGCTGGTCAAAACGCTGGCCGATGAACTTGCGCCTGATGGCATCCGCGTAAATAACCTGATTCCCGGACGGATTGACACTGAGCGCGTGGCGCAGTTGGATCAAGGTACCGCCGGGCGCTTAGGAATTTCGGTTGAGGAAGTTCGCAAGCAGTCATTGAGCAAAATTCCACTCAAGCGGTTGGGTACTATTGAGGAATTTGGCGCGGCGGGGGCATTTTTACTATCGCCAGCAGCATCGTATATTTCAGGCGACAGCCTGCGCGTGGATGGCGGCGCGATCCGTTCAATTTGAGGGGATAAGCAGCAGTCCTAATTTACACAACCGAAGACTTGCCCGCGCCGGCGTAGATTCAACGTTTACAGCCAGAGGCGCCATCCTAAAGGATGGCATAGGGCGGGCAAGTTGGCGCAAATACTCACTTAATTTCTTTCGGTCTCTTTCTCTGCTTCGGCGGCTAATTCAGCCTTCTCTTTTGCCGCCGCTTCAGCATCGGCTAGTTCATCAATCCATGTCTCTTTCACACGCGGGTATCCGGCTTGATGGGCGGCGCTGGCTAATACCTGCGATCCTGTTGGCGAGGTGAAGAAATAGATCACCGTCAGCGCCAATAATTTCACCGTCAGCAGCGGATCAGAGTAGAAAATGGCGGCGGCGATCACCATCAGCCCCAATCCGGTCACGCTGGCTTTGGTGGCCGCATGAATTCGCAAATAGATGTCGCCAAAACGCAGCATTCCGATTGAGGCGAGCAAACGAACGATAGTTCCCAACAGCAGCAAGCCGCCAACGATAATTTCAAGTAAAGTCATGGCCTCAATCCGTCGTTTCTGCGCGAAATTTACCGCGCGTGCCCCGGTCAATATAAATGCCGATGACCGCGACGCTGATAAAGCCGACAATAGCGGTAACGATGACCAAATCGATCAACATTTCCTGTGCGGTGGCGATACTGTAGACGATGATGATCATGACGACATGAATTGAAATTTGATCGCCAGCCAACGCCCGATCTGCCAGCGAGGGGCCTCTTAATAGGCGAATGACCACCAACGTCAGCGAAATTAGCAGAAGAATCATGATCAGACTAAATAGATCGCTCATCGCGTTACCTCTAGTAAACGGCGTTCCAAACCAGATTTAATGTGTTTTCGGGCAGCATCAGCATCCGGCGCGTCGTAAATATGCACATACAAAGTCATGCGATCCTCTGAAATATCAACACCTAGTGTGCCGGGCGTGAAGATTAACAGGTAGTTCAGCAGCACAAGTTCATAGCCGTTCTCGCCTTCAAGCGGCACGGCGATGATGCCCGGCCGAAGCGAAGACTGCGGGCGAAAAATAGCCTTGGTCACCACCCACGTGGAGATCACCACTTCTCCCAGATAATAGATGATGAAGCCAAAAATTTGAGGTATACGACGGATGTAACGTTTTGCGCCGGGGCCAAGCCATTCACGCGCAACTACCAGCATGCCGTAACCTAGAATCATCCCCAGGATAAAGTCAATCAGGCGAAACTGCTGTAACGTTGCCCACAATAACGCCAGCAGCACGTTGACAAGAAAATAGGGCATTACGTTACTCTCCAATCCATGGCGCCAGCACGGCCTGTATATAGGCTGCCGGCTCCACAATACCTAGCGCTGCCGACTCGGACAGCTTAAAGACAGGTTCTGCCAGCACCCCTACAGTGATGATTAATGCCACCAGCGCCGCCGCCGGGGCGATCATCAGCGGGGATAGACGCTTGCGCTCAGACACCACCTCGCCCGCATCTTGTTTGGGGGCAGTTTTCCAGAACACCTCATTCCAAATTTTTAGCATCGAATAGAGGGTTAACAGGCTGACGGCCAGCGCGATGGCGACGATGACATATTGCCCGGCTTCCAGCCCGGCGCGGATTAAAAGCAGCTTGCCCCAGAAGCCGGAAAATGGTGGGAAACCTGCTAGTGAAAAAGCTGCAAATAACAATAACAGCGCCAGCCCCGGCGCACGCTTGCTCAATCCACCGAGCTTCTTCAATTTGTAGGTTCCGCCCAGTTCGTAAGCCAAGCCGCTGATGAAAAACAGCGCAGTTTTAGCCAGAATGACGTGCACCATGAAAAAGACCGCGCCAGTCATGCTGTCCCTTGTGAACAGCCCTATCGCCATCAACAGGTAGCCGATCTGACTGACAATGTGGAAAGAGAGCAGCCGCCTAAATTCAGTTTGCGCGACGGCGCCTAACACACCAATGATCATCGTGAGCGCTGCCAGCGTGAGAATTAACGGCCGTAAAAATACGATCTCTTGCGGGAAGATCATCATCAGCACCCGCAACATCGCGTAAATGCCAACTTTAGTTAACACACCGCCAAAAAGTGCAGTGACAGCAATCGGCGGGGTGTGATAAGACGCAGGAAGCCAGAAGAAAAGCGGGAAGATGGCGGCTTTAATGCCAAAGGCAATCAAGAACAACCCCGCAAGCACCGTACCGATGCCTGGAGAAGGCTGATCAGCCATTCTCGCCGCCAACTGCGCCATGTTCAGCGTGCCTACCACGGCATAGGTTAGCCCGGCGGCAATCAAAAATATGGTTGAGCTGATCAGATTCAGGGTGACATATTTCAGCCCACCCTCAATCTGCCCACGCTCACCACCCACCACTAACAGCACAAAAGAGGCCATCAGCATCACTTCAAATGCCACATACAGGGTGAACAGGTCGCCAGTGACGAAGGCAAAATTGATACCCATCATCAGAAAACCGATCAGCGGGTAAAACGCAAATCGCTTGTGATTAACAGCAACTGTTGTGATCGAAAAAATGCCGACAGCAAAGCCAATAATGCCGCT
>DAOTUZ010000154.1:0-23249 GCA_034437295.1 Anaerolineae bacterium
CGTAATGAGCAATTAGCGGCGCGAGATACAGGCAGGGATCGGCCACCCGACCGGTGATCACGATATCTGCGCCTGATCGTAGGGCTTCGACAATTGGCGCAGCGCCGAGATAGACATTGGCGCTTACAAACTGCTGATTGGTCGTTTCGCGAAATGCTTCGCCCGTCTCTAAATTGCTGAACGATTCGCCGTCTGCCTGCAATTCAGGCAGGCGCGCCAGCACATCATCACCGGTGACTGCCGCGACTTTAATCCCATATAGGCCAAGTTTGGCGGCGGTTTCGCGCACCATTTCGGCGGCGGCCAGTGGGTTTAAGCCGCCGCCATTGGTGATCAGCGGGATTTTATGCTTGAAGGCGATGGGCAGAATGAGGCGGGCGATGATATTGAGATCAAAGGTGTAGCCTTTTGCCGGATTTGCCAACCGATCTTTTTGCAAGATGGCGAGCGTGAGTTCTGAAAGCGCCTCAAAGCAGATGATATCCACATGCCCACCGGTGATCATGGGCAGCGCTTTGGTTACATCATCGCCATAAAAGCCTTGAGCCGAGCCGATGCGGTAGGTCATTCGCTTTTCTTCGCCTTAGGCGGGTTCATATCTTCGAGTTTGGCGATGATGCCGAGCATGATCTCGTCTGCGCCGCCGCCGATAGAGAGCAAACGCGAGTCGCGGAAATAGCGGCTGATCGGGGTTTCGTTCATATAGCCCATGCCACCGTAAAATTGCAGGCAGGTATCTGCCACTTCCCGCGCTAGCCGCCCGGCTTTCAGCTTGCACATGGAGGCGATTTTAGTCACTTCCGGCGACGTTTCATCTTCCTGCATCAGCGCCGCGCAGTAGTAGTTCAACTGGCGTAGGGCTTCAATTTCGGTGAGCAGCTCGCACAACTTGAACTGAATCCACTGATTATCCAGCAGCGGCTGGCCGAAAGCGCTGCGCTCGCGGCAGTACTGGATAGTCATGCGTACCGCTTTTTCCATGCCGGCTGTAGAAGTGAGTGCGCCGATCAATCGTTCGCGCTGGAACTGCTCCATCTGCATATAGAAGCCCATGCCTTCTTCGCCAATACGATTGCTTTGCGGCACGCGCATATTTTCAAAAGTGAGGACGGCGGTATCACTGGAATAATTACCGAGCTTATCCAGCTTTTTGCTGACGATGAATCCGGGGGTATCTGTCGGCACCATGATCAGCGACATGCCGCGATAGCCCTGACCGGGCGAAGTGCGCGCCAATAGGCAAACCCAGTCGGCTTGTGCGCCGTTGGTGATATACATTTTGCTGCCGTTGATCACGTAATCATCACCGTCGCTTTCGGCGCGGGTGATGATGCCGCCTACGTCTGAACCAGCGCCCGGTTCGGTGACGCCGATTGCGCCGACCATTTCGCCACGAATGGCGGGTGCAAGAAAGCGTTCTTTGAGTTCGTGACTGCCATATTTGGCAAGGGCAGGGGTACACATATCGGTATGAACCGTGATGCCCATCGGCACACCAGAACAATCACAGCGGCCAAGTTCTTCGGCAAACACGACGGTAAACCAGATATCAGCGTTCGCGCCGCCGTAGGCTTCGTCATAGCTGAGGCCGAGAAAACCTAGCTGGCCCATCTTTTTGAGCAGGTCATGCGCAGGCCAGATGCCAGCTTCTTCCCAGTCGTCGGCGTGGGGATTGATTTCTTTTTCGACAAAGCTACGTATAGAACGGCGGAATAATTCGTGTTCTTCGGTGAAGGGGTGATAGGGACGAATAGGTGAGGGTGATTCTACAGCCATAATTTAGTACCTCAATAAGTTCTTTCCCGGTTAGTAATTTTTGGCGTTAAAGAGGGCGAATTAACGCCTCATCCCACGTTCGCTAATTAAACCAATGATGATAACTAGAATACCCCCTCCACAGCATACCAGCAGCGCAGTTTGGCCGAAGCTGGTGCTGAAGATGGCGTATAGGATGAAGGCCACCATGGCGGCGATGATCGCCCAGAAGATAAAACGCGAATTGCGCGACAGATTGCGGTAGCGCTGCATGATTAAGCCTTTTGCATCAGGTGTTCACGTGTGATCTGAACATCGGCAGTGATTTGCGCGATCAGAGCTTCCAGGCTTTCAAAGCGCATTTCATCGCGTAGATGGACATCGAAAGTTACCGTCAGCTGTTTGCCGTATAAATCCCCATCAAAATCTAATAGATAAGATTCTACGGTCACGTCCTCACCATCAAAATGGGGGCGAACGCCAACATTGGTCGCCGCCATATAGCTTTGATCATCGAAAAACGCCCAACCGGCATAGATTCCGTTTTTGGGCAGGACGAGTTCATTCCATGTTTCCAGATTGGCGGTGGGAAAGCCAATTTCCCGCCCGCGCTTCAGGCCGTGAACGACTTCACCGGTCACACTGTAACTTCTTCCCAGCCATTCTGCCGCCTGCTTTACGTCGCCGCGCAGCAGGGCATCACGGATGCCGGTGCTGGAAATGGTAGTACTTTCCGCCATGATTAAATCAAGCGTATTGACGGTAAAGCCCTTCTCGCCGCCCTGTATTTCTAAGAAATCGACATTGCCTTCACGTTTGTAGCCCATCGCAAAGTCAGATCCTACCCAGAGCGACGTCATTTGCAGATGTTCACGCAGTTGAACAACAAAATCAGCGGCGCGTATATGGCGCAGCGCGTCATCAAAGGTGAGCGTGATCACGTAGTCAATGCCGAATGATAGGAGCAGATCGGCACGTTCTTCCGGTGTATTCAGATAATAACGCCCTTCAAGGCCACGTAAGAATATATCCGGATGGGGATCAAAGGTGACGACTACCGCATACCGATGGGTGGCGCGGGCTTCGGCAACAAGCTTCCGGATCAACGTTTGATGGCCGAGATGGACGCCATCAAAGACGCCGATAGTGACGATAGATGGCTTTTCAAGATGCACGCCGGTTAGATCGCGCGAATGGGTCATAAAAAAGTCTCTACAATTCGATGATGAAAAATGAGTTTGCAACTCGCCCTAAGCATACCTAAAGGCCGCTTAACTGGAAAGCACCTTGTGAGGCTTCCAACCCTCTGTTACAGCCTGAAGTACAGCTATTGTTTCTCCGTGTGTATCAATGGCTAAAGCCAGATCACCCGGTGTTTCAGGTGAGTTGTGAGGTGTGATTTTACCCTGACGCAATGCCGTAATCTCATCGGGTTTCAAAATCACCTGATTCCAATCTGAGAGCGCGGCTGCCGGAGGAATCAGAAACGATGCAGGATTTGTAGATGCTTGCAACACTTCCAGCGTGACGGCGTTTTCAGCCCGAAACGCGCCGCTGGATATACGCCGCAGATTGTGGAGTGAGCCACCGACATTGAGCGCGGCGCCAAGATCGTGGGCGATGCTGCGAATATAGGTACCCGCGCCACAGGTGATATTCACGCTCAAAAAGGGGGGCTGCCACCCTACAACTTGAATTTCATGAATGACCACTTTGCGCGGTGTCAGTTCAACGGTCTTGCCTGCGCGTGCCAATTCATACAGCTTTTTTCCACCTTGTTTGATTGCGCTGTAAGCTGGCGGTAACTGCTCAATCTCGCCTATAAACGATTGTAGCAAACTTTCGATCTCTGTTCTGTGGATATGGTCAACAGAGTTTTCTGAGGTGAGTTCGCCTTCAATATCATACGTAGTTGTTTCGCGCCCAAGATGAATGGTGGCATGATATTTTTTTGTTGAAGCCATTACATATTCGCTCAGGCGGGTGGCGCCGCCGACGCACAGAATCAACACGCCGGAGGCTTGAGGATCAAGCGTACCGGCGTGACCGATCTTCTTCGTGCCTAGAATTTTACGGCAGCGGGCGACCACATCGTGGCTGGTGATGCCGGTTGGTTTATCAATATTGAGGAAGCCGGCGGGTGTGGCTGGTGAAGGCATTATAGCTGTGGCTCTGCCATCGCAATCGCATAAAGTAAAGGCATAACCCGCGCCTTAACCTCCTCCAGCGAACCATTGATAGCTGCGCCAGAGGCTAACCGGTGGCCGCCACCGCCCAAACTGAGTGCCAAGGTTGCAACATCGTAGCCGGGTTTTGCGCGGAAGCCAAGTTCAATTTTGCCGTCTATTTGCTCCCTGAAAATAACCGCTACTCGCGATTCATCCACCGAATTTAGAAAACTGATCAGTCCTGCGGTATCCGCATATTGCCCCAGTCCGGCGGATTTGAGCATTTCCTGCGAGATCTCGGCGGAAATGACACGGTTTGCAATCTGTACGGTTGGCAGCGCCAACTTCCATAACTGGAGACTTTTCCAACTCATCGAGCCGAGCGTTCGCGCCATAATGTCATTGAGTTTCGCCCCTGCGCGCATCAGGGTTGAGGCGATTTCTAGCGTCCGCTCCGTGACGCTGTTGATGCGAAAACCCATCGTGTCTGTGACCAGCCCTGTGAGCAGTGGGATGGCGACATTTTCGCTGATGGACAGGCCAACGTGATTCAGCCAGTCGAAGATGATCTCCGTCGTGGACACGGCTGGGGGGACGATTACGTGAATTTGCCCGAAGCAGGTGTTGGTCGGATGATGATCAACATTAATCACGACTTTGCTATGCGCTCTGGCGTAGATTCCTGCTTCACCGGTGCGTTCTTCATCGCTAGAATCTAATGAGACGAAAACATCAAATTCACCTTCGGTCAACTTGCTTAAGACGGTATCTGAACCCGGATTGAAGCGCAGGTAACCAGGAACCCCTTCATCAACTACCGCAGTGATCTCTTTACCATGTTCGCGCAGCGCATTGGCTAAGCCTAATAGCGAACCGATTGCATCGCCGTCTGGCTTAAAATGCGTAGCGAGGACAATACGCTGCGCCCCTTCAAGCGCCTTAAATGCAGCATCATATTGGGGTGGGGGGATGATATTAGGAGTCTGAGATGTCATCATTGGTCTTTTCCGCATCGGTTTCAGGTGGGATATCCAGCGATGAGATGAGCTGCTCGATCTGTTCAGCACGATCAAAACGGCCATCCCACACAAAGGCGAGATCAGGGATTGTTCGTAGTTGCAAGTGTTTGCCCACTTCACGGCGCAGGAAGCCTTTTGCGTGACTGAGCGCCTGCAAAATTTCCTGCTGGCGTTCTTCTTCGCCTAAAGCGTTCACATAAATGCGAGCAAGGGAGTATTCGCTGTCAACATCAACCTGCGTGATAGTCAATCCTTGAAGGCGTGGATCAGATACTTCGCGCAGTAGAAGCTGGCTTAAAATTTGGCGGATGCGCCCGGCGATACGTTCTTGTTTAATACTCATGGGGCTACCTCCGTGGGGGTATACCCTTCACCTGCTGCCCTCTTTCTGAGGAAGATAGGCAGTAGGTGAAGATAGTGAATTGATATGTTGTTTTTAGGAAGTTTATTTGTGCTGGATGGCGTATGGGCTTCCTAAATATTTTACCAGAGCAGGCGGAATACTAGCTCACCCGCTCAGAAACGTAGAATTCAATCAGATCCCCTGTTGCGAAGTTTTCGAAATCAGAAAGGCCGATGCCGCACTCAAAGCCGGTACGCACTTCACGCACGTCTTCCTGCATACGCTTTAGTGATGAGACGCTCTGGTTGCTGATGATGATCTGTCCGCCGCGTTTTACGCGGGCTTTGGCATTACGTCGAGCTTCGCCTTCGCGGATCATGCATCCGGCAATGGTACCAATTTTGGAAATCCGGAATACCTGTCGCACTTCAGCAACGCCGATGGTTTTTTCTTCGTAAACGGGTTCGAGCATGCCGTTCAATGCCAGTTCCACATCTTCGATCAGCTTATAGATGATCGAATACAGGCGGATTTCGACGCCGCGTGAATCTGCGGAGCGTTTGGCGGCATTGTCTACATCAACATTAAAGCCGAGAATGATCGCTCCAGAAGCGCTTGCCAGCATCACGTCACTTTCGTTGATGTTGCCGACATCTGAAGCGAGCAGGCGAACTTTAATCCCATCTTTGTTATCTTCAGAAAGCTGATTCAGCGAATCGGCCAGCGGTTGTAGTGATCCTTGAACATCTACTTTCAAGATGATTAGGAGTTCTTTGGACTCGCCAGCAGAAAACTGTTTGAAGAAATCTTCCAGAGAAATGCTACTGCGACTGGCGGCCTGCGCTTCGGGCAGCTGGCGTTCTTCAATGATTGCGCGGGCGATCTTCTCATTTTTGGCGACTTCAAAGCTGTCTCCAGCCTGTGGAAGCTCATGCAAGCCGAGCACTGCGACTGGCGTGGACGGGCCGGCTGACTTGACCGGCTTTCCAGCTTCATCGAACATCGCCTTTATGCGACCATAGCTTGAACCGGCGATAACCACGTCGCCTGGGCTGAGCATGCCATTCAACACCAATAATGTGGCGATAACGCCGCGAAATTTGTCAACGCGAGATTCGAGGACGGTTCCGAATGGCTCGCCCCGTGGGTTTGCAACAATTTCTCCCGCGTGTTCGTCGGCAGTCAGGACCAGCGCTTCAAGAAGGTCATCAATCCCTTCGCCTTTCATCGCAGATACAGGCACGACGAATGTATCACCATCCCAGTCCATGGGCGTTAACCCGATATCGGCAAGTTCCTGTTTCACCTTTTCGGGATTAGCGTTGCGTTTGTCAACCTTGGTCAGCGCGACCACAATCGGCACGTTGGCAGCGCGCGCATGATTCAATGCTTCACGGGTGGTTGGCATCACGCCGTCATCGGCGGCGACGACCAACACAGCGATATCTGCACCCTGCGCGCCGCGAGCGCGCATTGCAGTAAAGGCTTCATGGCCGGGCGTGTCTAGAAAAGTGAGCTGGCGGCCGTTATGCAGCACGCGGTATGCGCCGATATGCTGGGTAATTCCACCGGCTTCGCCTTCAGCGACGCGGGCTTTGCGGATGGTATCTAATAGGGTGGTTTTACCGTGATCTACGTGGCCGAGAATGGTAATGATGGGTGGGCGTGCTTCTAATGAACCAGTCGCTTCTTTTGCGTAGCCTTTACGCCATGTTTGTGCTGTTTCGGCGCGGGTTTCGCGTTCTTTTTCAGCCGCGGCAGCGCTGGCACTTTGCGCCTCGAAACCGAGATCTTCAATAACGATTGCAGCAGTATCGAAATCAACCTGTTGGTTGATAGAAGCCATGATCCCGTTTGCGATGAGTTTCTTCATCACATCAATCGGGCTTACATCAATTAATCCGGCGAGTTCGCGGACGGTGAGGAAATCGGGGACGAGAATGATTTGCTTTTCTGCCATAGTACCTCCAGTGGCGAGGCGATGGGGCAGGAAAGCTGCGTGGCTAGACTACCTGTCGCACCGCTGAAATGTATGAATCGTAAAGAAAGAAACCATGACGCCGTTACGCGGTTTCATGGCTGTAAATCTGTGCGAGAATCGGGTTCGGGATGAACATCTTTCCGTCGCTGTTGCAAATACTGACGATCACTATCGGTAAGGGTTGTTTTTAATGCCTGTGCAAGTATATCGCTACTTGCTGCCTTTGACCAGCAGCGCTCCTCATTACACAGGTAAGCCCCGCGCCCGTTGAGCTTACCCGTCGGGTCTATGATAATGCCATGTTCGGCACGCACGATGCGCGTAAGCGTTCGTTTGACGGCTTTTTCGCGACAAATGACGCAGGTGCGTGCCGGAACATGTTTACTCATCGTCTGAGTCCCACTCGCTCCAGCCATGGCCGCCACGCTGTTTACGCTGGCGCTTCACAACTACGCCACCGCGCTTCTCGTCAAAAATAAGCTGGCGTCCCTTGTTCTTATCCTTCTTCTTGCCTTTGCCCTGATTGTCATCATCATCTTCTTCGTTGTAAGCCGGTTCTGCAATCGGTGCGGGCGTGAATGTCTTACGCCCCGTTGGTTTATCTGCGACCGGCGCTTCGGGGAGGTCGGTAAATGCCTCTTTAATTTCCTCGGGCGCGACGGCAGTATCGGCGATTGCCTCTACACCCTCGGTTGCGGCTACTTCTTCTTCAACGTCTTCTGGCATGACAACTTTTTCAAGTGCAGACTTGAGAATATCTAGCGATTCGGGTGGTTGGTTAGCAAGCAGATGATGAATGCGGCGTTCGTCAATCAAGAAGCGCAGCATCACTTCACCGATATTGCCTAGCGGCTCAAGCGCCTCGACCATATTATCGGGAATCTCCAACCCAGACAGCGGCATCGTAAATGCTGCCTGTGGCAGAGTGCGCTTCAGCGCGTTGATTTCTTCGACACGCGCACGGCGAGCTTCGTCGCGGTGGGCGAGTGCCCGGCGTTGTGCGAGATCGGTGAAGCGAGTCAACTGTTGATATTCTTCCGGCATCACCGCACGATTGGCCGCTTTCTTCTCCATGATACGCTGGGCTTCGGCGATCAATTCTGGCGCGAGCGTTTGCATCTCGGCAAACTGCGGCATCTCCATATTTTCAAGAACTTCGTTCACCGCTTCGGGTATGCTCTTGATGTCTATCCGCCAGCCTGTGAGCTTCGCTGCGAGGCGGGCATTCTGGCCTTCTTTTCCAATCGCCAGCGAGAGTTGATCTTCAGGCACAATGACCACAGCCGTGCGGCCAGTATCAGGATCATCTTCGAGATAGACGCCGCTGACGCGCGCGGGGCTAAGCGCCTTAGCGATGAAAATTTCCTGATTTGAATTCCACTCAATGACATCAATTTTTTCGTCGTGAAGTTCCTTGACGATGTTCTGAATGCGATTGCCGCGCATACCTACACAGGCACCAACCGGATCAATGCCGTCCTGAAGCGCGGCTACAGCCACTTTGGAACGATAACCCGCTTCACGAGCGATATTCTTGATCTCCACCTGTCCGTTATAGATTTCGGGAACTTCCAGCTCCAGCAGGCGGCGAAGCATATTGCGATGGCTGCGGCTAAGCACGATTTGCGGGCCGCGGTTTGAGCGTTTAACTTCGAGGATGTAAGCGCGCAGTTTGTCGTGCGGCTTATAACGTTCACCGGGAATTTGTTGGTTACGGGGCAAAACAGCTTCTGCCCGCCCCAAACTCACCGTAATCATAGATGGATTCACGGCTTGTACTGTGCCATTGATCAGATCGCCTTCGCGCGAACTGAATTCTTCAAACAGATTGTTGCGCTCGGCATCACGAATTTTTTGCAGAATAACTTGCTTGGCAGTCTGAGCGGCGATACGACCAAAGTTTTTAGTCGTTCGATCAACCTGCACCATAACCATATCGCCGAGGTTCGCTTCCGGCTCATAAAAGCGCGCGGTTTCCAGATCAACTTCGGTGCGATCATCCAGAATGGAATCCACGACTTCTTTTTCAACCATGATTCGTGGACGCCCGTTCGAGTCAATTTCTGCCTCTACGCGCTGCGACTTGCCGATGCCAGCTTCACGCTGGTAAGCAGAGACAAGCGCATTACGCAGCGCTTCCAGAACGGTGTCACGCGGTAGTGCGCGAATATCCGCAATTTCGTTGAACGCGAGTTCAAACTCACTTTTCATGGGGCTTTACTCTAACTCCCGGAAGGTTACCTAGGGTGATACAAAAACAAGTTGCACGGTGCCAACTAACGAAAAAGTGGGTCAAAGCCCACTTTTTCCGCACAGATGTTGCAATTGTATCACGGTTAGAAACGAGGATTCAAGTCCTGTCTCGTAAGATTGTTATAAAAAACGAGTAAATTGCAAAACGGCTGAATTGGTTCTCACCTGCGTTATTCATCAGATAGCCAATTCAGCCGTTCTATACAATCGTCTAACCAACGGCTTCGAGGGTGACTTCAGGCGTTTCTTCAACCAGCGGCTGAACTTCAATTGTGACTTCGCTAACGCCTTCAATAACAGCGTCAAGCGCATCCCCTTCGCCGTCTCCCTGATTAGACTCGTCGGGTACGCCGTCGGGTAAGCCCGGGAAGGGTGGGAATCTCAGGATGCGATTTGCCCCGCTGTCTACCACATAGACCTCATTATCTGCGGATACGGCGATGCCACCTACGATATTCAACTGACTGAGATCGAGTGGCTGATCGCTAGGCTGGCCGAACGAACCGACGCAGCTACCCTGCGTATCGTAGACCAGTATACGGCCAGAGTCCGGATCGCCTATATACAGTAGATTGCGTGTTTCATCGAGGCTGATATAGGGGCGGTTACCTTGATCTTCGTACCAACCGCGCACGTCGAAGGTATAAAGCGGCGTGCCATCGAGCGCGAAAACCGAGATGCGCTGATTCCATGTATCAGCTACATACAGCCGATCTGTGCCTACGGCGATGCCCGCCGGCTCATCTAACTGGCCGAGGCTGCTGCCTGCCGAGCCAATATCTCGCAGCCATTCTCCAGCCTGTGTGTAAACGCGAACGCGCTTATTGCCGGTATCGGAAACATAAATGTTGCCATCCGGGCCAACTTCTATATCACGCGGCCCCCAGAAACCGTCTGTTGGCTCGGCTTGCGCTTCCGCGCCAAAGAGGCCGGGTTGGCCCCACGACGTCAATAATTCCTGCGTCTCTATGTCAAATTCTGCGATGCGGTAATTCCACGTGTCGGCCACCCATAGATCGCCATCTGCGTCGAAGGCCACGCCGTTAGGGCGGTTAAGGGGCAGAGAAGACGTACTGCCTGTTAATTCGCCAATAAGCACACCATCGGCGTCATATTGAATGATACGGTTGTTAAATTCGTCAGCGACAAACACACTGCCGTCTGGTGCAATGTCCGCATCCAGCGGGTGATTCAAGGGTACGGGTTGGCTGGCTGGCTCACCAAAGGCAAACTGCGCGGACAGAGGCTGCCAATTATCTATGCACAGGTTTTGCCCCGACTGCCCGGTAGATGTGACTGTTGTGCCTTCGCCAACGCCAAGATTCCAGATCTGAGAGGCAACATCTTTGCGGACATAGAAATAGAGACGCTCGCCGGGGTTCCAGTTGTTCACGCTGAAATCTTCACCGGTGGCGCTGCCATATGCAGTGAAATCGCGGTTCAGCCAGATATCCCACAGCCCACGCCGAATATTGCCCGCGTTAGAATTTGAAGGTGAGAAATCCCATGCGCCCTGCATACGGCCAGCGTCTAGATTGTAGTAATTCCAACTGGGCCACCACATCCGCATATATTCAAACCGGTAGTATTCATCACCGAGCAGCGGCTCAACCCGCGAACGAATATCCTGACTGGCATACACGGCCACAGCATCACGCAGCGCATCCGGGGTTGGGTTCTCGCCGAAGAAAGTTGCGTTGGTGAGATCGCGGAAATACCAAGTCACCGGCCACGCATTACCGCCCCACGCAAAACGCAGATTCATCTCGCCTGCGGTGCGGCGGCTGATATCTTCAATCTGGCTCATCATCAACTTGATTCCCGGCGCACCGTGGGCATAAACCAGATATTCCAGCGCATAGTCATAGTTGATGAAAGCCGCCATCCATGCGGTGCGCGCGGTCATCACACTGAGGCCGAGGAATACGCTTAAGGCCAGCATAGACCTGAACTGCCGCCAGCCAGTACGCCTGACTAATGCGTAAATGAGCACGCAAATGAAAATGGCAATCGCAATCAACGCGAACCATAAATTGCGATTTTGTTGATTAACGACTGTCAATCCGCTGAGTAAAGGCTGCCATTCATTGAACACAAACGGCGAAATGATCTGGAATAAAGCTATCGCCAGCGGGGGAAGCAGCAGCAAGAAAATCCAGCCGCCCTGACGGAAACGCTGCCAGTCCACCCGATCAAAGATGCGCCCGAAAAACCATGCGGCGATCAGGATCATGGGTAGGGTTAAATGGGTGGCTAGCCATGGCATCTTCTCACCAGCAAGCGTATAGGCGATGAAGATATAGATCGCCCAGAAAGCTGTGAACAAGATGAACGGCAGTCGCCGTAAGCGATTCGGGCCAAAATATTCGGCGCGGCGCAATTCTTCTACAGTCTGGATTGCGGGCGCGGCGGATGGCGCTTCTCCAAATGGGACTTCTAATATATCGCCCGGTTTTGGCGATTCACTCATAGCAATCGCCATCTGCGTTTCACGTTCACGTTTCGCTGTTAGGCGATCACGCCGGAACCCCCAGAATAGGGTTAAGCCGCCGATCATGGCGAAGAAACTGCCGATCATCGGCAAATATTCATAGATCGGCATGATCACTAATTGGTAGTAATACTGCGGTTGACTGCCGCGTTCTACCCCCTGTTGATCCAGCCAGTAGCCCAAACTGCCGATCATGCCGGTGACCAAGCCCTGCGGGTTGGTGAACATGGTTGTGAAGAAAAATGCGAACAGCGCGTAGAAGATGGCTGCGCTAATTAGCCAGCGTTTCCAATTCCAGATCACGCCAAACAGAATTGAGACGGCCATCAGCGGTATGAACGCCAATATCATGCGTTGATAGCCTTCAGGGGATGTGTCTCTTGGACTGGCTCCCGTTAGGTAAACGGGCAGCGCGGTTAGCCATGGCAAAGCCAGCGTACCCATCAGGATCATGATATCAAGTTCAGCGAAGCGATGCAGCATCTTCCATGTACCGCGAATGACGCTGAATACCAGCGCTGCGGCAACTGCGCCGCAGATGACCCACGTAGCAATAATTGGCGCCATCGTTTCGGCGGTGGTGTCAATATTGTCATAATCAGGGTCTGCCTGAAGCGACTCGCTGCGGGAGGGCATCTTGGCGACTTCTTCGCCCACGATCAGCACGGTAGTGACGCCTAATGTGAGTACAATCATCAGCGCAATTTCCGGCCACGGGATGCGCGTGCGCGAACGCCGGAATGCCCAGATTGCCGTGCCGATGACAAGAATGATGAGCGCAAGAATTAACACCACCGTCCACCCGGCAAACATTGAGAATTGCAATGTTGGCGCGGTGGTGGTGATGTTTTGCAGGGAGGTGATCAGGTATTCAACACGAGATTCAATCGTGGCGTAATCTTTGAGAGAGATGGAGATGAGCGCGTAAAAGATGAGCGCTAAAACGCCGCCCAATAAAGCTGGAAACATTAAATGGTAGAAAATTGTTTGGGCAGGGCGCTTGCGTATGTGCTGGTACAGCCTTACTCCACAAAACACTGTTAAGAAAAGGCCGAAAATGGCGATATACATGAACGCCACCTCTTTAGAGCCGAGACTCCAGAGCATGGCGGCGGCAAAAATAAAGAGCCAGCGGGCTTTCCGGCGAACCCCCGGTAAGCCATCTACATACTGGAAAGTACACCAGACCATGATCATGGTGGCAAAGATGGAAGGGGTATCTTCGCGGATGTAACGATGGTGAAATAGCAGCATAGGCGAAATTAAGATCAGCACGGAAGCCAGCAGCGCCCCGGTGCGGCCTAACCAGCGTCGGAAGAGCAGCGGGAACATAACCATCAACACGCCGAGAATCGCCGGATAGAGCCGTGAGGTAAAGTCATTTGCCCCGAATAGCGAGTACATCAAGGCCGTAACATGAAACAGGATTGGCCCGTGCATCAGTGGTGTGTGCTGGAAATTGCCATTTTGCGCTAACAGATACGAGTAATAGGTATGCAGGCTTTCATCGTGACTCATCGCGCGGTCGCCTAACCCGGCAAAACGGGTGACAATGGCGACGATAAAAATCAGTACATAGGCGATGAAATACCAGTTCAGGACGACTGGCCGGGACAGCAGGCGGCTGAAAAGATCAGTGCGCTGTGTTTTCGGCGTGGTGTAAGTAGCTGCCATTCAGTTCTACCTCTATAAGCAGTTCTGCTATGAAGTCAATTTACGGCGCGTCAGTCGCACCGGTTTGGATAACGGGTGAATAATTGGGCTGTGCGGGTGGTGTTGCCGCGAGACCTGTTCTGTCACTGTCGTTGGGTTGAACACTGTTTCCAGTTTCAGTGGCAGCGGCTGAAACTAATGATACCGTCTCTTGATACAGCTGAACTATCGCAACCGGGGTGGGCGGCAGTGGCAGCGATAATGACAACCGCTGCTGATTGATCAGCCATGGCAGCAGTACGGCGGTGGCGATGACTAGCGCAGCGATGCCATAACGCGCTGGATCCTTCTGAATTGGTGATACACGCGGGCGGCCAAGCCCGGTTTGTACTACTGACCAAATATGCTCAAGGCGCGGCGCGTCAGCTTGGCCGATTGCTGGCAAAAGCTGGCGCAGTTCGCCCGTCACTTCGCGATGCTGAAGATAAATACTGTAACAACCGTTGCAGCTGTCTATGTGCGCGGAAACTCTCCCGCGTGTTTCGCGGCTTAGTTCGCGTTGTATATAGCCGGGCAGGAGCGTCCGGCATTCGTTACAGGTGAGTGATTTCATGGATCTATTCAGTTCCACTATTCTTCGTTCCACACCAATAATTCGTCTAGCAGCCCTTGACCATGTACGCCCAACGCGCCGCGCAGCGATTCATGCCCTAAACGCACGCGGCTTTCTGCGGTCTTTTGGGGGCAGCCCATGACTTCGGCAATCTCGCGGTAAGCCAACCCTTGCCCATAACGCAGTACTATCGCCTCACGCAGACGGGGATTCAGCTCCACTAGCGCCTTTTCTAAGGCATCTTTGGCGTGCCGGCGGGCAAGCGCAGCTTCGGGGGTCTGACTTCTAGGGGCGGGCAAACCAATATTAAGCAGAATGCCGAGATCCACCATCGGTACTTTATGTTTGCGATATAGATTTCGGCAGCGGCAAATGGCGATAGTATAGAGCCATGTTTTCAACGAAGAGAGAGATGCATCGAAGCGATATAGGTTTTTGAAGGCATAAACGAACGATTCCTGCGCCACATCTTCGGAATCTTCGCGGTTTAACAGCAAGCTGTAGCACAAACGGTAAAGCCCAGGCGCATACTGATCATACAGCGCGGCGAAGCCTGCCTGATCGCCCTTCAGGCATTGCTGCACTAACGCGACAGTTTGTTCAGCGTCCAACGTGCTTGAATTCATGGAATACCGCTTTCATGCGTCCGGTGTGCCACTGCTTTATACACCACTTTAGTCGGGAATCCTCACGGATTCAGGTTTGAATCATTGGTGCCTGCCCAGATATCCTGCCGCAGCCATAGATAGGCGTTCTGGATGGTCTGGTAATTGGCGCTAATACCGCTCACTTCCATTCTAGTCCACCACGACAGCAAATCGGCCATGGATAGAGCATTCATTGACCATTCGCGGGTTGTCGAAAAATCTTGCCCCACATAAGGCCCGCCTAGATCAGGGATGATATTTGAATCGATGAGGACGACAGGGCTACCTGCGGCTTCTGAAGCGTTATAAATGAATTCCGTGTTCGAAAAGTGGCGCGTTGCCCACGCGACACGGCTGTTTTGCGCGCTTAGTACGCTGAGCGGCATTAATTCGAAACCGTTAGACTGCCTATCGGCCACTTCATCAAGCGTTTCGGTCAATAGGAATAGGTCATTCGCAGTCGCATTAAGGTGCCATGGTTCAAGCGGGCTTTCGGCATTCGTCACTGAAAGCCGCCAACCGCTGCCTAGAGATGTGACCACCCCGAAGCATAACAGCGCTAGTCCGATGCCCCGAAGCGCCGTTCGCACACTCCACAAACTGGATGCAAGAAATACAGACACGACACTGAACAATGCAACGACCATCAGCAAAATCAATGATGCGGGATCAATCGGGGCAGTCCAGAGCTGACCGAGATTGCTATTCATTAAAGAACGCGCAATGTCGTGAAGGGCGAGTGTCAATATCGCTAGCAGCGCAACCCCGATTAGCGCAACCGCAAATCGCGCCCAGACCGGAACTTCCCAACTGGCGGGATCGGTATCAATACGCAGTATCTCAACGGCGAGGCGGGCAGCTAGCGCGGTCAGTGGAATCACTGTCCAAAGCGCAGCCGCTGGTGATCCACCGGAGAATAAGGCAGAGACTATGGTGCCGAAGAACAGCCACGCCCCTAGAAAACGATCCACGAGTGTGAGCCGATCTTGTCGCCAGAGCACGATCAAACCGGTGATGCCTAATATCCAGATGAACGGCTCATAAAAAATAGAGACAATCAGAGGGTAGGCAGATGGCTGCCCGGCGCGACCTAGAAAGCCTTGAAGCGTGCCGCTGAGCAGTTCTCCGACGGAATTCAATCCTGCTGGATAGAGCACAAAGACGGTGCCAACGAGAAAGACGACGAGTCCGGCAACGGCGGCGGCCATCAACCATGGGACGGCATTGATAAGCGAAGGGCTTGCAGCCTCACTGGAGGCGTCCTCATCAAAGTTGAAGTGGCGGGTATTCGCAATACGATCCTGACGTAGGGCGATCAGTGCAGACAGCGCTAGGATCAGCAGCATGACCGGGCCACCCGATTCAGAGAGGAAAACCAGCGCGGCAGCCGCGGTAATTGCGCCGACGCCGTATGCTCCCCGCCGTGTGAGCGACAACTGCCAGATACACCAAAGGATCAGCGCTGCCAGCCATAATGAGATGATGACCGGACTGCTGAAACGGGATGCGGCGAGCAGAGTCGGGGAAAATGCCAGCAAAATTGCGAACAATGCCGCCTGTGATCTGCCCAGTAAGGGGCGGAATAACAGCGGTATGATGACCAGCCCAGCGCCAAGCAGCGCCACGCCAAGCCGGGCAACAAATTCGCTTCCACCGAGGGTGGAGAAGCTGAACGTTTGTAAGAGAAATAACAGTGGGCTGTTTGCAACCAGTGGGCTGCCCGGCGCATGGGGGTTGGCTGCGCGCCACGCCGCCAGCGCATTATGCGTTTCACCGCCGCCGATAGCGACAGCGTTTAAGTCTGCCAGTCGTAGGATAAGGGCGATGCCGAATACAAGCGCATAAAGTAATGCTTCGTAGGTGATCCCCCGAACGGCAGATTGTTCTGATTTTGACGATAGCGGTGTTTCAATAACCTTTTGCATTATTTCTGTGCCTTTGTGAACAGGCAAGTATTCCTGTTAACCTACAATGTCTTGAGCCAACTCGGCGGTTGGCACCCGATAGATGCGGCTGTTCCCCGATTCGCAGGCTACTGGCAGCCGATCCCGAAATTTAGTTTCAGCTTCAGCGCCGTATGCTGCGCGTTCAGCTTCGCCGAACATGATGAAGTCTATGCCGTAGTGGTCAATGATCTCCTGCGCTGGGCGCCATGTGACGTCACTGTACAGGCGATCTAAATCGGCTTCGCGGGAGCCAGCGATTTCAAAATAGGTGGAGCCGCGCCACTGGCCTTCATGCCCGCCCCAGTTGATTAGATTGGAGATGCCGACGATTCTGCCGGTCAGCCCGGTTGAGGTGTCATAGGAACCGCCGGAGTGGGCGGCGACGATGGCATCATCGCCAATGACCAGATCGCCAAGACATAACACGACGGCGTAATCATCTGCATTCACTGAGCCGGGGCCAGTATCGAGCGTCAGCGGTTGGGTATTGCCATCCAGCCGTCCGGTTTCATTCATCGTGCGATATGCGATAGCCAGAACGGGATACAACAACCCTAATGAGATGGTTACCACTGCGAACGCGCCGTACACAGCTTTGACGACTGGCGTTGCGCTGCGTTCCTGAACGAGACCGAAAACCGTATACACGCCGTAGGCGGCGGCGATGCCCCACAGCAGCCAGACCTGATAATAGAACTTGAAGATGGTATTCATGCGGGTGCCGAAGTTATCCCGCAAGTAGACGAACTCTGGCGTGAGCGTCAGTATCAGGCCAGCCCCGATCAGCAGCAAGGCGAAACCGGTGCTTGGAGGATACCCGATTACTGGATGATCGCCATCATCATGATGCGAGTGTTTGCGCTGGATGCGCGGGAAGAGGCGGCCAATGGTCAGCGCCAGCAAAACAGTCAAGACAAGCGCCGTGACAATGTGAGTTAGGCGTTTACTCAACAGTTCAGGCAGCACATTCCCCCAACCGCCATTTAGCTCAACATAGTCGAGGATGCCAGCGCGAATATCCGGGACAAGCCAGCCAATGACCGAGAATACAATCATCAGCAGAATGAGCAGCCATAGAATGATGAAGGCCGCTTCTGCGCCAAAGCGCCAGTTCATTCGCTTGCCTGCGCGCCACGCTTCAATCAGCAGGAAGGCGGCGATCAACAGCAGCAGCGGGCCGAAGTGAATGAAAAACTGAGCGAATGATGTCGGCCAGATTAAGTTAGGCAGAATGCCGCCAAGCTGTGAGCGGAAAGAAGCGAGGAACGGGAAATAAAAGAGCACTGAAAGCCCGACGATGATGCCGCCGAAAACCGCCATCCCCCGTATATCAGCCCAACTGAGGCGGCCATTGGGGCTGTTGAATAGGCGTCTTAAGCCGTCTGCGCCAACTAACACGGCGATATAGATCGGGCCATCCCACGTGTTGAGGAAGATTAACGCGCCAAAACAGACTGCGTAAAGCAAAATTTCTTCGGTATTGGCGCGCCGTTTCAACAGCAGCAGATTCAGCGCCAGACCGAGCGCCAACGCCGCGAAAGGCAGCGCCATCACATGTGGATGCACATCGGCCAGCAGGAAGCTGAACTGTGGAAATTCATCGATCACTTCTTCACGGGCGCCGTCCAGATTGCGATCATTGAGCACTCGCGCACCGCGGAAGAACCACCAGTAATCCCAGTCCCCGAAATCGGCAGCCGGCACCGGACGGGCAATCTGCCGTTCGTTGGAATCAATCGCGGTGAGATAAGGCGTGGCATTAGGATCAGTCTCGTAAGGGATTTCGGTCAGCGGCACCTGATAATTGCCGAGGATGACTACAAAGACCGCTGCCAGTAAGCCGGTCAAAACTGCTGGTATCGTGGAGCGATTTTTTCGCAGCGAGGATACTAAATTAGAGACGACACCAAAGGCCGTCAATCCAGTTAATGCGAACAGCAGCGAGATCATCAAACTGAAGGCCACGGTGCTAGGAATGCCGCTGAGCATGGCGAGCATTGCGGCGATGATGTAGCCGAAATAGTAATAGCTAATCGAGTAGCCGGCCATCCATGGATCGTTTGGCGGGAAGGCGTCGCTGCGCATGATCGAGCTGATGAATGCTAAATCCATCGGCTTTTCGGTGCCGAACCAGACTAGGCCGCTCATATGAGATTGCACGGCCGCCCAGAACACAAAAAGCGCGATGAACAGCAGTTCTGCTGCGATAATGATGGCGCGATTCTCTTGCCACCACGCGCGCAGATCAATGCGTGGGCCGCGGAAATAGGCGATCAGCCCGATGACCAGCACGATCACCCATGCCAGCAGCATGCCGCCGGTGCTGTTCTTCAAAAAGCCGAGGATGCCCAACAGCCAATAGATGAAGGCGACCAGAAGCACCCCTGAAGCTTTCGACAGCGTGTAGCCTTTATCTGGCAGGCCGCCTAGTAAACGCATCACGAGGGGCAGCGCCGCTAACCCCGCGACTGTGACCAACAGCCACCAGCTTATGAGTATTCCGCCTTCGCGGGTAAGCCAATCAATAATCATCAGCCGATATCCAGTTGCTGCGCGTTGAAGTTTGCGTCATGGTTGACGCGGTAGATAGTCGAATCGCCGCTTTCAAATACAGGTTCCAGCAGGCCAAGTTCTACCATTTCAGGGAACTTGTTAAGCCCTGCATCGCCAGTGTAAGCGCGCTCAAGATTGCCCAGAATTACATACTGAACGTTGTAATGTCGCAATATTTGCCATGCCGCCGCGATGTCTGCGGTTTCATAGAACGCATTCACGTTGGCGTTGCGGAACTCAACCATGCGCCCTAATGGGTCTATCGTGCGCTGCTGCCGTTCGTGGAAGTTCCAACCTTGCACCGCAGGCAATCCAGTGTAGATAGAAATACGGCTGTTCCAACGGTATTGGGTATCGTCGCCCAGTCCCTCAATGATGGTGGGCGAACCCTGCACGTTTTCCTGCAACCAGCGGATCATCGCGTAATCATCGGCTAACGTGAATAGATTGCGGTCAGGATACATTGCCGAGACGTCAGAATCACCTTCATAGCGCCGCGCTAGCGTCATGAAGGCCATGCCATCCAGCGTCAGGGGGTAATCTGGTTTGACGCCTTCACTGTTGGCGACGGTATCCATGCGGAAACTGGCTTTGCCACGGGCGGCCATCACCGGAAAGAGCGATGCAACCGCAATCAAGCCGATGAGGATCACCGTCCACGGTGTGCGAAGATACCAGCGCCAGCGTTCGGATGCCGTCCAGAGGATGGACAGCGCCACACCGCCAACGATGCTAAACATCAGCCATACCTGAATGTAGAACTTAAATACCGTGTTCTGGCGGCCAATATCGCCATCCAGCACGATATATTCCACGCCCAGCGTGAGCGCCAGCGCCAGCCCGACAAGCGCCAGCAAAAACTGCATGATGCGCAACTGCCCCTGCCGGAAGAAGAGGATGCCGACCCAGATGATCATTGGCAGGGCGATCAGCGTCACTTGATAACTGGCTGAAGCCAGCGCCAGCGCCCCGGCAATGACGCCCATGATGATGAACAGCGCGGCGATCAAGAATGCCCACGTGCCGCGTAACGTTTTGACGGTGACGCTGCGCAGCCAACGGCCAGTATCCCAGACTAAGAATGAGAAAATCAGGAATAGGAACAGCCCGTGAATATCGAAATAGGCCCATAACGGGGTTTTGCCGTCCGTCCATAAGCGAATGCTGTTATAGGTGGAGGCGTACCACGTAGTATAGGGTAGGGCTGCGATAAAGGTGATCGCTACGAAACCGCCGATTCGCAGGATGAAATCATTGATGGATGCGCGGCGAATGGATTTCCACTTCAGCCACCACGCAAAACTTAGCCCGGCCACGCATAACACCATATAGGTGATCCAGTCCCACGTGTTGGTTGCGCGCAGCATACCCACAACGACAGCGCCCAGCACCAGCGCAGCAAATTGCACCCGGTGGCGGCGGGTATCATGCCCGGCTAGCAGGATTTCATTGAGCAGAAATGCGAAGATCAACATCTGCATTGGCAGCGAGATCATGTGCGCGTGCATATCGGCATAGATGAAGGTGAAGGCGGGCATTTCAGTGATCGCCTGCCCCTCAACACCCGGTGTTTCTGCCAGTACGCGGCTTGGCCCCCAGAACCAGCGATCCGGGCTGACATAAAGTTCTTGCCCGCCAACAACCCGCCCGATGCCGGCCACGATGCTAGAAACCTGCTCCCCGAAAACCGAGAGTTCGTATCTGGCGCGGTCAAGCGGATTATTTCTATCTGCTTGTTCAAACAGCATGAGCATAGTGGCATCATCTGGCTGAACGCCGTCATGCTGCTGCGTGTATTCTTCAATCAGGAACTGCGACATGCCGTGGGGCTGTGAATAGCCGCCCGCATTGGCAAGCGCGGTGAGGGCGACGCGCGGTGTATCTAGGTTGCCGAGGAATACGCACATGATCATGGCCGCGATACCCGCAAGCCACGGGCTGCCCAGTTTGCGAATACGCCCATCAGGAAGCTTATGAGCGAAAGCTTCGGCAGCGGTGAACGCGACCGAAAACGCGCCGATGCCGGTGAGCGCAAACAGCGTTGGCAGAATCAGATTGAAGGCAATCGAGGGCAGCATCTTGAGCAGCAGCACCGGCGTTCCTACTATCACGAAACCGTAATAGTAGTAGTTGATGAAGCCGCCGGCGTACCAGGGATCATATGCCGGAAATACTGTGCTGCGCAGGATCGCGTTGAAAAACGCGAAATCCATTGGTTTTTCGCCGCCGAAGCTGTCGTGCCATAGATCAGGGTTGAGCAGGCGATAGCCCACCATGATCAGATATAAAACGATAGTGATGATCTCGATCAGCGCCAAACGTTTCCAGTGGTTTTTCAGCCACGCGCCAAACTCACTGCGTTTGCGCCACCAGACCCACAAACTGAATAGGGCTAAGGCGATCATCGCGCCGATGATCCCCGTCTGTGACCAGACCGGAATTTTTAGGCTGGCAAGTACCCAGACCACGAAACTGGTGATGAAAATGCCGGCGAATTTAGCGAAGGCATAGCCGCGATCTGCGAGGCGGGGGAAGAGGGCGAACAGCAGCGGAAAGGCGATTAGCCCGAAAAGGAATATCGCCCCGTACCATGCGGCCACTGAAACCGCCATATTGGTGTTGATGATACTGGAACTGTCAAATCGTTCTGACCAGGTGCCGCCCTGCTGTTGGGTTTGTGAATCTTGCGGCGTCAGCATCAAGGCTGTGGGCGCTTCGTCGGCTTCTTCGGTGCTCCATGTTTGGATGCCGAGAAGCTGCAAGTTGCAGTAATACAAGTCCATATCTTCCGGACAACTGTTATAGGGGCTGAGATCATAAACTCTTGGCAGTGGCACCGCGCCTAGAATTTCGCGCACCTGCGCCGGATCGTAATTCGCGGCACGCTGGAAGATGAACACAACTGGATGATCGTAAACGCTGAAGGCTTCTTCAGACTCAAATTCGTTGAGTAGATCGCCGCCGCGATAGCCATTGAAGGTAGGTAAATACTGATCGCTAACCCGCAGCGGGCCAAGCTCATAGGTTTCTTGGAACGTCGCAACTAGATCGTAGCCCAGTTCGCCAGCAAACAGCGCGCGATAATACTCGTTGGTCAGCGGCCAGCGCAGGGTATTGCGATTGAGGGTGTCGTAAAAGCGGTTGCTGCTGATGGCGATATAGTCGCTGTTATCCAGTGAACGCAGCAGCGCCGCTAACTTCTCTGGCCCATCTTCGTAAACGATATCCTGTTCATAGCCGTTAACGAATCCCCACCACGGATCGCGGCCATCGCAGGAACGGCCATCATTGATCATCCCTGGCGGCGGATCATCGGCCAGCGTGATGCCATCTGGTGGCGTACACACTTTGGCCGGAACGGGATCATCCCATGCGCCTTCCCACGTGAAAATAGTGCCGCCGCTGATCACTGGCCCGCCGCTGATCAGCTCAACGTTGAAGTTGAACTGTTCACCCTCTTGTACTTCCAGCGGCTCATCTAGCAAAATTTCAACTGGGTCTCCGGTGATATGCGTGCCGCGGGTCAGGTTTTGATCAATCGTCGCGGTGGCAACGACTTCGCCGTCGGTGTTGGTGATCTGAATGTGCAGAACTTCATTTTCTGGGTCATCCAGTGGATCGCCCAAATGCGGCGCGAAAATACTGCGAATGATGCCGGTTGCGGGGGCAGTGAAGCGATCACTGGAGGTATCCGTTGATTCATCATATCGGGTGACTTTCCCGACCAGATCATTGTCATCGCTGCCGAAGCGGTTTGGCACGGCGATATTGATCAGGGGGATGGCGCGGGTTTCATACTGCCCATGATTCATGCTAACCAGCGCATC
>DAOTUZ010000155.1:0-13641 GCA_034437295.1 Anaerolineae bacterium
GCGCGGGTTGGTTAGAAGAAATTCATGCGCTGTGTGCGCTCTTCTTTCCAAGGATCGCCGTCATTGTGATAGCCCCGCTGCTCCCAAAATCCGGGTTTATCTATAGAGCTGAACTCGATGGCGCGCAGCCACTTTGCGCTTTTCCAGAAATAGCGCTGAGGGACCAGTGTACGCAGCGGGAAACCGTGTTCGGGCGCGAGATACTGCCCATCAAATTTATAGGCCAATAACACATCATCGCTATACATGACCTCCAGCGGCAGGTTGGCGCTATGCCCGCCGTCGCAGTGGGCGATCACGAATTTTGCTTCTGGCTTCACGCCGACCAGCGCCGCAAAATCACGGAACCGGACACCTTCCCAAAGCATATCGAATTTGCTCCAGCGGGTAACACAGTGGATATCCGTCGTGATCTGCATGGTTGGCAGCGACTGAAATTC
The DNA here is from genome assembly GCA_034437295.1 of Anaerolineae bacterium. Classification (GTDB taxonomy): domain Bacteria; phylum Chloroflexota; class Anaerolineae; order Aggregatilineales; family Phototrophicaceae; genus Flexifilum. The sequence continues at coordinate 441 of DAOTUZ010000155.1, forward strand.
CTGCCAGTTCCAGCGCAGCGACTGTTCTACGAGGCCGAAAGCGCGCATATCCCATGCTGCTGGATCGAATTGGGGAATATCGCCAGCATGCAGCACCGGAAAGTCAAGCGTCAACGATTGGCCGGGCGGTAGGCGGCCTTCTTCGCGAACCTGCTGCTCCGCTTTTCGCCGCGCCATTTGATTGTTGACCAGTTTCATTATGCAACCTGTTCTACCCTCACTGCGTAGAGGCAAATTATACTCAAGGCATTGGGTATCGTCAGTTTTAGATCAGGATTGATGGGTATATGCCAGCTATCCGAAATTCAGGCTGCATATAGAGGGGTAAAAGCAGATGCCAATATTAAAACGTGATACCGTTGATCTTTATTACACGGTGGCCGGCGCTGAAGATGGGATTCCGCTGGCAATTGCGCCGGGGATGGGCGCGCACAGCGGGGATATTCTCTCCAGCTTACTTTCGGGCATGCTGACTCGCGCCAGTTTTCGGGTGTTGATCGTGGATAATCAGGGGGCGGGGCGCACGATCAGCCAGCGCCAGAACGCGGCGATCACCATTGCGGATATGGCAGACGATCTGGCAGCGGCGATGGATAATGCCGGAATGCCGGACGCGCATATCGCCGGAATTTCGATGGGCGGGGCAATTGCCACTACTTTCGCGCTCAATTTTCCAGCGCGCACGCGCAGTTTGACCAGCGTGGTTTCGCTGGCACATGGCGATTTTGAGAGTCGATCCGGATTTATCGTCAAGACGATGCGCATGCTGCGCGATCACAACCTGCCGCCCCCGCTGATCAACCGCGTTGGCCTGCTATTTCTGGCGGACGAGCCAGCATTTCGCGATCCTGAAGTTGTCGATCAATGGGTGAACGCGCCGCCCGATCCGCTGGGGCAAACATTTGAAGGTTGGGAAATTCAGACGGGGGCGATGCAAACTTATGATGTGCGGGATCGGTTGGGTGAGATTCTCATGCCTACCTTGATCATTGGCAGCCCGGATGATTTGCTGGTGCCGCCCTTCCACCAACAGCAGCTTGCAGAAGCGATTCCCGGCGCGGTTTTAAAAATGTATTCTGGGGGGCATTTGTTCATGCTAAATGCTGAGCGGCTACCGGCGTTTATGAGCGAGGTGATCGCCTTTTTGCAGAGCGCGGAGGCGGGAAGAATACAGGGCTAAAACGAGTTTGCAACCTTTTTGGCGAGTCCTCCGTATTAGTATATATCAGGCTAAGCAAGAGGAATACATGGATCATCATGACTGAAAATCCTGAAGTGAACAGCACCGCCAACGAGGAAGTTAAGAAGGACACCTTCAATAAATTCGTGGAACACGAGACGAAAGCGTTTGAGGAAAGCCTGAAGGCGATTGACGCGCTGCTGCCGGAAGCCTTCAAGGATCATGCGAAAACTGCGGGTAAGGAATTTGCCGCCGGTTTCCGCGTGCTGTTGGATGTGGCCGCAGAAACGATTGACAAGGCCGCCAAAGATATTGACGAGCGGATGAAAGCCAAGCGCGCCGAATATGCTGCCGAAGAGGGCGAGCGCCCTTCGACTACTGGCCCGGCCAAGGTCAAGGTTCAGGTTGAGTAACACGATCAACGCCGAATAAAAAACGCGGGTTTGCCAGATGGGCAGCCCGCGTTTTTGTTTAAGTTTTCACAACATCATACAGTTACGCATGTAGATTAAACTTCAATAGTGGAGGACGTGATGACGACTGCTGAATTTCTAAATCAAGTTGATGAAAAGTGGGCGGAGCTTCAAACATTTGTCGCGGCGCTGCGCCCGGAGCAGTACACATCACCCACTGATGCGGCGGGATGGTCGATTCAAGATCATTTGCTGCATCTTTCGGAATGGGAAGCGGGCGTGACTGCGCTGCTCAATCATCAGGATCGTGTGGCGGCGATGGGGCTGACCCCTGAGCTATGGGCGGCACGTGACTTTGACGCGATAAACGAAGTGCTGCGTAAAAATGCGGCGCAGTATGGCGGATCGCCGGAAACCGTCAAGGCACGGATTAACGAGGCACACAGCCAGATTCGCGCAAAAATTGCCGCTTTGAGCGATGACGACTTACAGAAACCCTACAGCCATTGGGCGCCGAACTCTGGCCGCGAATACCCGATTATTGAGCTGCTGATCGGGGATACGACGGGGCATTATCCGGATCATATTGAGTGGATGCAGGCGATTCTGGACAGCGGCAGTTAAATTCTAAAAGCGCGTTTTTACCTAGCAGGCGCAGCCTATATGCGCCTGCTAACGCTTTTTTTGTACGGCAAGAATATGCCCCACCCTACAAAGCGACTCACACCGCCAGCGTTTGTTGAGCGAGTATACGCCCGCTTTCGGTCAGTTTGAGCAGATCGCCGTCGGTGTTTAGCCAGCCGTGATGCTGTGCCTGCGCCATGATGCTGTGCGCGTACTGTGGCAGCCAATTCAGGTGTTCGGCAACGCTGGAGACAGCATTTTCTTCTTTCGCTTCGGCGGTGTTTTCGTGGTTCATGATGTGAATGAGCAGCAGGCGCGCAGCAAATTCCCATTTCTGGCGGCGACGGCGCAGCCATCCGGCCAGCAAGCCACGTTCGGGCGCAAAGATCAGCGTGAGGGTGAAGATCAGCCCTAGAATTGTGACCATCGTGCCGGAAATGCTGGCGTCAATTTCAATGGCAACGAAATAGCCGATCACACAGCCGAGGACACCCACCAGCATGGCGATCAGGATCAGGCGCGAAAGCCGATCTGTGAGCAGATAGGCCGTCGCCGCGGGGACGATCATGAAGCCAACCAGCAGCACCGCGCCCACCGCGTCAAATGCGCCTACTGCGGTCACTGAAACCAGCGTCATCAGGGCATAAGTCAGGAAGGTGGCCGAGAAACCAAGCGAGGTGGCGAGGCCGGCATCAAAGGTGACGAGTTTCAATTCTTTGTAGAAGAGGCTAACGAAAAGCGCATTGACCAGCAGCAGACCGCCGCCGATGAGCAGCGCCCGCGAGATTTCAACGCCGCCAACCGTGACGGTATCGAACGGCGCCCAGATGACTTCGCCCACCAGCGCGGTATCAACATCAATGTGAATATCGCTGAGCAGGCGGGTAATCAGGATAACGCCGATGCTGAACAGCGCCGGAAAGACCAGCCCGATGGCCGCATCTTCTTTGACCAGCCCGGTCTTGAAGATCAGTTCGGTAAGCCATACGGTGAGCAGCCCTACCGCGCCCGCCGCCAGAATCATCGGCAGCGAGTCGGTGCTGTTGAACAGCAGGAAGCCGACGACGATGCCGAGCAAGATCGAATGGCTGATGGCATCGGTCATGAGGGACATGCGCCGTAGCAGCAGGAACGGGCCTAGCAGCGCGCCGCTGGCCGCGACCAGCGAGCAAACGAGGATGATGGTGAGTCCGGCATCCATTTAGAGTTCTCCGGGTTGGAACTGACCGCCATCGCGGAGCATGGCGCGGGTACGCAGCCTTCGCAGGCGATCCCAGACTAATCCACGCGCGGCGCCGAAAGCCAGCGAAAAGAGTGTGACGACGGTTAAAACGATGACGACAGCGGGACCGGTGGGAAGCTGTTCGGTGGTGGCACTGGCGATTGCCCCGACTGCGCCGCTGAAAACGCCGATGCACATCGCCAGAAGGATCATCACGCTGAGGCGATTTGTCCACTGACGGGCGGCGGCGGCGGGGGCGATCAGCATGGCGGACATCAATACGACGCCCACGGTCTGCAAGCCGATAACGATGGCGATCACGATCAGCGTGGTCAAGACGACATCCAGCAGGCGCGAAGGGAAGCCAAGGATTGAAAGATAGTCGGGATCGAATGACAGCAGCTTAAATTCTTTGAACAGCAGCAGGGTGACGCCGAGCGCCAGCAGCGCCAGAAAACCCATCGTCTCTACGTCGCTGCGAAGCATGGATGAGGCGCGGCCAAACAGATAGCGATCTAAGCCGGCCTGCCCCGCCCCCGCGCTCACCTGCAAGCGCGATAGCAACACATAGCCGAAGCCGAAAAAGACCACGAGAACGATACCCATGGCCGCATCGGATTTGATGCGGGTACTGCGGACGATGACAGTGACGAAGATTGCGCCAAGCCATGCCGAGGCCATCGCGCCGAGCAGCAGCACAATCGGGGATTTCAGATGCCCGCTGAGGATGAAGGCGAGGCAGATACCGGGCAGCGCGGCATGCGAAAGGGCATCACCGAGCAGGCTTTGGCGGCGGAGCAGCGCAAAACAGCCGAGGACACCGCTGGCGATGCCGAGAATGGCCGAGCCGAGAACTACGGTGCGGAGCGTGTAGTCAAAAAAGAGCTGGTGAATCAGCGTTCCGATGTCCATGATTTTGCGGCTCAATCCCCGTTGGCGAAGGCAAACGGCAGGTTGACGCCGGAGCGCGCGCCGTAGGCTTTACGCAGATTTTCGGGCGTGAGCGTCTCTTTCATGGGGCCGCTGGCGATGCGCTGCACATTCAGGATCGTGACGCTATCGAAATAGGCGGAAACGGTATCGAGGTCATGATGCACCACCATGATGGTTTTGCCCTGGCTTTGCAGGTTGTGCATGAGGGTGAGGATGGCATGTTCGGTGGTGGCATCAACGCCGGCGAACGGCTCATCCATCAAATAGACTTCCGCCTGCTGCATCAGCGCCCGCGCCAGAAACACGCGCTGCTGCTGACCACCGGAAAGCTGGCTGATCTGCCGCGCGGCGAAGCTGGTCATACCCACTTTCCCCAAGCAGTCTAGGGCTTGTTCACGCTCGGCTTTGCCGGGGCGGCGCAGCCAACCCAGACGGCCATAACTGCCCATCATGACGACATCCAGCGCGTTGGTGGGAAAATCCCAGTCTACGCTGCCGCGCTGCGGCACATAGGCGACAAGGCGGCGCTGTTGGGCATAAGGCGCGCCGAATACGCGCACTTCGCCAGATGCGGGCTTGATCAGCCCCAAAATGGTCTTGATCAGTGTGCTTTTGCCCGCGCCGTTTGGGCCGACGACGGCCATCAGGCTGCCCGCAGGCACTTCAAGATCAATATCCCATAATACGGGCTTTTCCTGATAGGCCACTGTCAGGTCGTTAATGCTGATGGCCGGGGAGTTTTTATTCACGCTCATAATTTCGCCTCTGCTAGAGTGGTCTTTAACTGCTTACGCGCTCACCGCGCGTTCAATGACATCCTGATAATCGGCCAGCGCATCGGGCAGATCGGGCATCGTGCCGCCTAAGCCAATGGTGATGGCGGCCACGTTATGCAGCACCATGCCGATATAAGTGCCTTCGCCAGTTCCGGCGTTACCGGGCGCATCGCTGAACAACTGCGCTGGAATAGTCACATCCCAACCCCGCGCCCGCGCGGCTTCCTGAACCGCTTCGAGGGTGCGCGCCGGAACGCTGGATTCAACAAAGATGGCTGGAATTTGCCGGTCAACGATGAAACTGACCAAGTTTTGGACATCCTGTACGCCGGCTTCGGCTTCGGTGCTGATGCCCTGTAAACCGGCCACCTGAATGTTATAGCGGCGGCCAAAATACTGGAAGGCGTCATGCGCGGTGATCATGACCCGCTGTTCTTCGGGAATGGTGGCTATCGCTTCAGTGATGTAGGCATCGAGCGCAGACAGCCGTTGTAAATAGCTGGCGGCATTTGCGGCGTAGGTTTCAGCATGGGCGGGATCAATTTCAGCCAGCGCTTCGGCAGCGGTGTTCACGCCCATGGCCCACAGGCTGACATCAAACCAGATGTGCGGATCGAAATGGCCGGGATAGGCGGGAAAATCTAACAGCTCACTTTCGGGGATATCCTGCGCCATCGCAACGACGGGGATGCGTTCGGTCAGGCGATCAAAAATTTCGCCCATTTTGCCTTCAAGATTCAGGCCGCCGCGAAAGATGATGTCGGCATTTTGCAGGGTTTGCACATTACGCGCGGTAGGACGGTAGAGGTGAGGGTCAATGCCCGGCCCCATCAGCCCGTTCACGTTCACATATTGGCCGCCAATTTGCTGGACGATATCGGTGATCATGCCCACAGTGGTGACGGCATTGATGCGGCCATCATCGCTGGTCTGCGGCCTACCCAAAGATTCACAACCCACAAGCAGCAGCAGCGCCGCCGCTATTAGGGGTAATAATTTCGATTTCATGAAATATCCGGTTTTCACAGCCGAGTCTTCATTCAACATAAGTTGTATTTTAGGCTGGTCTAAATTTATTGTCAAGGGGGTCGAATTAAGGGAGAGGGTTACAGTCAAGAAAATATTCAAAAAATGGATAAAGCGGGCAAAGCAAGCCTTGCTCCTACTATCGGAAAATAAAGAATGGGGATATAAAAAGAGAAGTGATGCGTGAAAAAGGCCAAGTTCTGAATTGACCATCGCCGGTCACTGAAGCGGAGCAAGCCAATGTTCCCCACAAGACAACTTCCTGACCACCCACTGCGAGGGCTGCACGGCGAGCGCGCTGCCGACTGGATGCGGGATAACGGCGTGCGCGGCTGGGCGGTAGAGACGGTTTATGCACAGGGCGATTTACAGACGACACGCGGCGTCGATTTTTCCAGCCACGCCGCGGCGGGGGTGCGGGTGCTGGTGCGCTGGAATTACAGCTATGCTTCGACAGATGGCGGCGGCGGCACTTTTCCGAACCGCGCACGCTACGCTGAATTTGCCGATTGGTGCAAGCGAAGCATGGCGGCGAGCCAAGGCGTATGGGGGCATATCATCGGTAATGAGCCAAACCGACGGGGCGAACGCCCGAATCTGGACGACCCGATCACCGCTGCTGATGTGGCTACCATCTACAATCTGGTGTGGAACAGCCGCCCGGCGAATGTGCGGCTCAGCCCACCGGCCATTGACCCAACCAATATTGAGACGGCAGAACCGCGCGGCTACTGGCGCGAAATTCTAGGGAAAATTGCGGGAGCCGATTTCTTCGCGGTGCATGCCTATTCCTATGGCAGCGAACAACATCCTGAAAGCGAGGATCGTTTTGGCGATTTCCCCCTCCATTGGCAGTATCACTCGTTCCGCATGTGGCAGCCGCTGGCCGATGTGCTGCATGATGAAACGTCCCGCTTTCGCACCACGCCGATCATCATTACAGAAACGAACCCGCTGTATTTACGGGGCAGCAACCTGAGTCAACCGGGATGGGATGCTAATGCCCATTTCTGGGTTCAGCAAATGTATGATTTTGTGCGAAACTGGAATGATCAGCCCGGCGATCAGTACGTTCACGGCGCATGCTTATATCGTTTCACTGGCGATGCGTGGCGCATTGATGATAAGCCGGGGTTGCTGGATGCGCTGAGGGCAAACGGCGAAATACCCAAACAGATTTTTCATGAGGAGCAACCGATGACTTTCCGACTGCGATGGCCGACACAATTTGGACGCCTCACCCAGAAATTCAATGTCAACGAAACTGGCATTCCCGATATCTATACGCGGGGCGGTCTGCCCGCGCACGAAGGGTTGGATTTTGTCGCGCCGTCGGGCAGCCTGATCTTCGCCTGTGCCGATGGGGTGATCAAGCAGATCAACCGCGGCACTTATCCCGACGGCAGACCGCACCCGTATGGCACGCATATACGGATCACCCACAACACGCCAGAAGGCGAGTTTGAGACGATTTATGCCCACCTGATGCGCCCAAGAGACGGACTCACGGTGGGAGATACAGTACAGGCGGGGGAAACTATCGCTACTGCGGATAATACCGGCGCGGCGACGGCTGATCATCTGCATTTGACGCTGAAGAAAAAAGGTGCGCGCACAGTGGTCAAGAACGCGCAAGGCAGGGACGTGGCTTACCCTGACGGCGTGATTGACCCACTGCCCTATCTGGATCCGTTTCCCGGCGAACAGGCTATCGTGCCGCCCAAACCAAGAGACGGGTTGGCCTTTTTGCGGGATGTGAATGTGCCAGACAACAGCAGTTTTGCGCCGGAAACGCCGTTCACTAAGATATGGCGCGTGCGTAACAGCGGGACGACCGACTGGGGGAATGGGTACCGTCTGGCATTTGTTTCTGACACCAATTTATCGGCGGTGCAGGAAGTGCCACTGCCTTCTGCCCGACCCGGCGAAGAACGCGATATTGCGATTACCCTGACTGCGCCCGCAGCAGCGGGTACCTATAAATCCACATGGAAGGCAAAAGCCCCAGATGGCACGCTGTTTGGCCCGGCGGTGTACACGATCATCAAGACGGAAGCGCCGAAGCCGGTGAAGCCTACCGAACCCGTAAAGTCGATTGATCCTGTCGGGGACGGACGCGGCGGGCAGCAAACGCCGGTTATCCCCGCCGGGCGCAGCAACCTGACTTTTATTGCTGATATCACCATTCCTGATGATACGCTGCTGCCGGCGAACGGGGTGTTCGTGAAGACGTGGCGGGTGAAAAATACTGGCGAAACCGAGTGGGGCGATGGCTTCCGGTTGTCGCATTTAGGCAACGCTAACTTCGCCAGCGTTTTCACGGTACCACTGCCGAAGCTGAAGGCAGGGGAAGAGGGGCTGATCTCGATTCAGATGACCGCGCCGTCTGCGCCTGGACGCCATAAGACAACATGGCAGGGATTAACGCCAGATGGCAAACGCTTCGGGCTAGAACTGTTCACGATTATTCGGGTGGGCCGGGCGTAGCAAAAGGCAAAGCGAGCGGGGGTTAAGCACAACGCAGCAGGGGGCGGGTGGGCAACGGGATCAGGCGAACGCAGATGCCGCGTGGGACATCCACCCCCCCCATTTCTATCATGAGGTGAATTTGAACACTTAACCGCGAAAAACTCGCTACCCAACCCGAAAATTGCAGGTGTATTAATTCTTTATCAATTTTTACAAGTTATTCCTCCCGTATGACGCCCTCAACCATTAACGAATAGTACCTATATCCCACCCGCTTATATGCGACCCGATCATTAGAATGAAAGATAGCGTATAAAGATCGCTCAAGTTTGCTTCGGGTAGGAACATGCTCAAGTTTGCGCGTAATTGGAAATCAATCGCCACGGTGACCGGCTTTTGCAGCCTATTTGTAGGGCTTACCCCGGTTTTCGCACAGCTTAACTGCGGCGGCGGAGGGGATTTCTACGGTCAGGGCGTGCAGCTGACACAGGCTGGAAATTACACAGCAGCTTATGACTCATTCGCCTGCGCCTTGATCATTGACGATCAACGCTATGATGCTCTACTGGCGCGCATTGAAACCGCGGTGCTAGCAGGGGATTACGGGCAAGCCGCCAATGATGCGAACCGCCTCAAAGATCGTTCTTATGAAACATTCAATAATGCTATCAGCCAGTATATGGCGGCGGTTGAGCAGAATCCCAATGATGTGCGCGCCCGGATGATGCATACGCTGCTGCTGTGGGCTGCCGCAGATGACCACGCAGTGCTTACCGCCGCCGATCAACTGCTGGCAATTGATCCACAAAATGCGCTGGCGCTGCTGCTGCGCGGCTCTTCAAATCAGTATCTAGGGGATCGCCTTACGCCGGCAGCAGATTTTCAGATGGCGCTGAACGTGGGTGGGGAAAACCCGGACGTTTACAGCATTATGGGTTCGACCTACGCGCAAACACAGGATGTAGATAACGCCTTCATGGCGCTAGATCGCGCGCTGCTGCTTGACTCAAACCATGCTCGCAGTTATTACTTCCGCGGGCTGACTTACATGAACAACGACAATTTGAACGCCGCTGTGCGTGATTTCAGTACGGCCATCGCCTTCGATCCTACCTATTACGATGCCTTCTTTGATCGTGGGCAGGCCTATGCGCTGCAAAACAATTATGATGCCGCAATTCAGGATTTCTCAGCGGCGCTTTCGCAATATCCCAATTTCAAGTTGGCCTATATTCGGCGCGGCGTAGTGCAAGAGTGGGACGGCAACATCACAGCGGCAGTCGGGGATTATGCGCAGTATATTCACCTGAACACCCGGCAATTCCTGCCGCCACAGATGGCGCAGAACGGTACCGCCGCGGTGAACCTTCGCCCTTACGATACGGCACAATTACAAATTGCGTTGAATGCCGGGCAAATGCTAAGTGTAACTACTGCTTCCAGCGGCGTGGATGCGATGATCGTGGTGATCGCGCCGGATGGGTCAACCCCGCTGGCAGGCAGCGACGATCCTTCGCCCGGACAACGCACGCCGATCATTTCAGGATGGCAGGCGCCAGTACCCGGCGTGTATACGCTGTATATCACGTCATCAGATCCGGGACGCGCAAATCAGGGCGCGGTGGATGTGCAGATCACTATCGCTTAACCCGTTCAATCATCGCTGGTGATAATCCCGCGATAGGTTAAGGCATATAAGAGGGTGACTGTGGGGTGTTCCTATGGGAAATCTAAATTCTCAATCGAAACCCCGGGTTAAAGTGCTTCAAAATCGGAGGTGGTGCGCTCAATCGTCACGCTGACGGAATCGGCAAAGCGCAGAGCGCCGGGTTTTTCTACAGTCACTTCGATATGCGGCACCCCACACTCCAAGATCGCCACTTTCGCTATATTTGCGGCCAATGCCTCCACCGTCTTATAGTGCGATGCTTCGACATGGCGGATCACGGCTTTGTTGACGGTGCGGTAGTTGAGAATGTCATTCGGATCATCTGTTTCCCCACCTTTATGCAGGTCGGTAAACAGCGTCATGTGGATGATCACATCCTGCTTATCTTTCAACTCATGCTGGCTGAAGCCAATCATGCAGCGCAGACGTAGGGCGTGAATGGTGATGCGATCAGGCATTGGTTTATTCTCTTACGGCAGCTTTCTATGAACAGCTTCCGGATTGGGCGAGATATACGATTATAGCTGTTTTGCCCTTACCAGCGAGAATACAGACAATTTTTGGGGTGGTGAATTAGCCGGGGAAGATTAAAGCGCCTAACGTGTTTTTGGGGGGAACTGCGAAATTAGCGGACGCCCCATAATCTGTCCGGGGCGCCGCGACAATCACTACTTGCTATCAGTACACTTCTGGCCGGCGGTCTTCAAAAACAGGGATGCGGGCGCGAACGATATCTACTAGATCGGTGTCAATTTCGGCGGTGGCAAGGGTAGGTTGTTCGCCCACTTCTATCACAATTTTTCCCCATGGATCAATGATCATCGAATGGCCGCCCATGATTTTGTCGCCACATTGACCGGCGGCATTACAGGCGACGATGAAGCATTGGTTTTCGATGGCACGGGCGATGAGCAGCGCCCGCCAGTGTTCGATGCGCTCAATCGGCCATTCGGCGGGGATGATGATCATCTTCGCGCCTTGAACGGCGTATTTACGGAACAGCTCAGGGAAACGTAGATCATAACAAATTGCCAGCGCGGTATCCCCCCACGGCAGCGACATGATCAGCGGCGCGGATCCGGGTTGCAAGTGACGGTCTTCGTCCATTAGGCGGAAGAGATGCACTTTCCGATAGACGCCAAGCATTTTGCCACCGGGCGAAAAAAAGGAAGCACTGTTAGTCACTTCAAGGCCGCGTTTTTCCAGCACCGAACCAACAAGACAGGTATTATTCTGAGTCGCCAGCGTAGCGGTCTGGGCAAAGATTCCGGTATTCAACTGCGAGGCAAATTCTTTTGCCTGATTGAGCGCGTAGCCAGTTGACCATAATTCCGGCAGCACCACCAGATTAGAACCCCGTCGAGATTTTCCCGCCTCAACGATGAGTGCTTCGGCAGCAGCGGCATTTTTGCGCACATCGCCGACGGCAATATTCATCTGAGCAAGACTGATCACTACTTTCGGCACTTTGGCACTCCTGAAGAACTCATCATAACGGTCGTTAAGGATAAGCGGCGGATTCGATTTTCACCGGCTACCCTGAGCAGCCCACATCCCCCTGCCCGTCTCCCTTAGAATGAGGAAGTTAGGCGCAGCGCAATATTAGGCGCATCGTAGAATAACGTGAAGTCCATTTTTGCCGGTGGGCTGGCCTCTTTCACGGTTTACCCGCCAACACCAACGCCATAGATGATAACACTGGCAATGCCGCCTAAGATCATCGCTACTAGCGTCGCGCCAATGCCCATCATGACGCCGCGAAAGAAGGTGCCGACGCCGCGCCGGATGGCCTGTTTACGGGCCAATTTGCGACGTTCTTTTTCGAGCGCCGCTTCCTGTGCTGCGCGTTCAATATCGTCGTAGTAGGCACGCAAGCCCCGGCGCGCATCAGTGTTGTAAGGGTTAATAGCGACGATATTTTCATAACAGACCCGCCGATCTTCGGGATCTTCAAACACTTGCAGCAGCGCCCACCAGACCTGCTCATGATACGGATTACGAGCAGCGGCATGTTTGAAAATTTTGAGCGCCTTTTCGGCGTCGCCAGCTTTTAACGCAGCGTTACCAGCAGCCAATAACTCATCTATAGGCTGCCCCTGATGCTGCTGATGTGATGCTGCCGTTCCAGTCGCCATGATGTCGATGATGTCCTCTAATGGACGGCAATCGCTACCGCAAAACTACAACTGCCACCAATCGCCGGGAAAATTATCATCCGGATCGTTCGTTAATTGGAACAAAGCCTGCGCCTGCGTATCGTAAACGAAGATATCCCAGTTTCCATTACGGTCGCTGGCAAAGGTGAGATAACGTCCATCGCGGCTAAGCACAGGATATTGATCGTTGGCCGGGTTACGCACCAACAAGCTGGGCGCAGCCGTGCTATTAGCCGCGCGTACGGCGATATCGTAATTATTCGGTTCAGTTTGTGGGGCGGCAGCATACACGATCTGCGCGCCGTCGGCAGTCCAGCGGGGATGCGTCTCGACATAGGCATTCTGATCGCTGGTGGCCGCGAATTTACCGCCAGATGTGGTGCTGACAATTGCCAGATCGGTGCCTGTGCCACTCTGCTCATCGGTGCGGACAACGACAATCTGCTGCCCGTCCGGAGAAATATCCGGGAAGGCATAATCAGAGGTGTCATTGGTTAGGTTGATCAGCGAATTATCCATCAGAGAGAGACGATAGATCTGATCATGACCGGCGGTATCAGTGGCGATGAAGACGACAAAGGATCCGTCTGGCGAAAAATCGGGCATTTGTGGATTAAGAATAGTCATCTGCCCGCGCCAGCGATCCGCCAGCGATTCAATTTGTTGTCCATTTAAGTTGACAGCATCTATGGTGGTGCCAAACAAAAGGCGATCATAACGGGTGTAGACGACG
>DAOTUZ010000156.1:0-23707 GCA_034437295.1 Anaerolineae bacterium
GGTCACATGATGATCGCCTGCCGGTAATTCAATCGCTGAAAGAGCGCCGTTCGCTCGTATAATCGGCACCTGCTGCCCATCTATTTCCGCATGCCATCCGGGATAATAGACCAGCGCAGCAGATAATAACCCATCGCTTGGCGCATTTGCGGTAATCTCAATCCGCTCTGGCGCAAAGCTGGCGACCTGCGCCGCAATAGGCTCGCCTGCGTCAAACGTATAGTCGCCATTTCCCATCAGAATCAACGTGGATCGTAGATTGATGGAAGGATCGCTCAGCAGTTGCATAGCCGCTTCATGGCTCTCTGCTTCGCGTACGTTGAACATGATCTGCGCAAAGGGGCGCGGGTTTTCCAGTTCATGGACATTGATCGCCCCGAAACGATCTACGCCCTGATCGATCACCTCAGAAGCGACTGGTAGCTCATTCCAGTCCGAGAATACATACTTCACGGCGAAGAGTTCCCATGCGCGGGGGTTTGGAAACCCTGCTTCAATGATTGCGCGGGCATTGCCCAAAAATAGCGGGCTGATGCCATGAATATCCTGAATACCGTACATGCTGCCGAAATTCCCGCCAAGTCCGCGAAACCCATCTGCGCGGAACGTGCCATCATCGGCCAGCACGCTTTCAATGATCGCTGGCGGCGTAATTGAGATCTGTTGCTCTGGTGGGATTGCATCGTAGGTACTCGCAGCATTCCAACTGACTGTGAACAGCTCGAAGGCCACCACTATCGGAATCAGCCACAGCAGGCGGCGATCTTGCGCCGTGATCAATATCGGCAGCGCCACCCAGAGGATGCCAATGATGATCGCAGCGAAAGCAATATGCCCCAATGCATCCTTGTAACCGCTTTGATCCCCTATCCAGACCACGAAAACTAGCGCCAGCACTACCAGTGTGAATAAGAAACACCAGCGCAGCCCGCGTTGCAAACGCTGTAAGCTCGGATCATCTTTTGCAGGATACCAGCTAAACAGCGCCACTAGGCCGCTGCCGCCAAGGATCGCCAGACAGTTGGCAACCAGAAATGCTGCGCGTTCCTGCCCGCGAAAGAATCGCAGCCCCGGCAAGAGGTTATATAACGCCGGATAAAACGCGCTGTTTTCGCCCAAACTCCACAGCAGCGCCGCGAAACCAACAATAGCGAAGAAGGCGGCCTGTGGCATCTTGCGCCATATCGCAATGACCGCCAGCACCAGCGCCGTAAACCCGACGTACAGCGGCGAAAATAGGCTGAGGATGCCGGGAAATAACATTTGCAGCAGGTCTTGTATCGGGAATCCGTTGGCTTTCGCGTCAAAGGTGAAATCTGCGCGCGCGGTGAGCGGCAAATACTCTAGTCCCGGAATTAGTTGTATCGCGGCCATGCCGAAAGCCAGCGCCCCGAAGATCGCCGTTCCGCCAATAAAAACCGTCCAGCGCCAGCGATGGGCATAAACCAGATAGGCGAAATAGCAAACATAGAACAGCGTGAGGAAGTAGCTGCTTTGTGGGTGTCCGGCCAGCCACGATAGGCCGAGCGCAATTCCGGTGACCGCTAACCAACGAAAGCGTGGCCGCTCGCCTCTCGCGGTTTCAAGCAGGCCGAGCGCGCCAAGTGGCAGCCAGATGCAAGCTTCCAGTAGCGCCAGTTGTAAGGGGGGATATCCGCTTAGAAAGCCGCCATATCCCGCGATCACCGCCGCCGTCAATCCGCCTGCGATGCTGCCTCTACGATTCAATGTTAAGCGCCGAACAAAGGCATACATCATCAGCGTATAGGCTAGAACATGCGCGGTCATCTCTAATTCAAGCGCATGATAAGACCAGCCGCCGCTTAGCTTTGCCAGCGCAATTGTCGCTAGGCGTGGGGGGTAGAACACCGCCGATTGAGTATCTGCGATGAACGGGAAACCGCCGTTGTTATAGGGATTCCACAGCGGAATTTCGCCGTTACTCAAGCGCTCATACTGGTAAGCCGCAAAAGTGACAAACTGCGCGGAGAAATCGCCCTGTTTCAGCGAAGCCTGATCGGCACTGATCGGCGTGAACAGCCGCCAGAAAAAGAACAGCCATAAGATGATCAGCGCGGCCACCGCCGCAGCATCGCGCAGCCAGCGGCGCTTCATTGAGAAATGTCCTCACGTGGCAGTACCCGCACCCGTGTTAGGTAGGCAAAGTCATTCGCTAAGGCGCCATCGCCTGTGATCAAACGTAGTCGCTCAAAACGCTCGTCTATCTGCTGATAAGCGCCAATTTCCAGCTCATAAATAGCCGGTGGCGCATCTGAATTGACGGTTAGCGTATGTCTATCCTCAATGATTTCGCCTTGCTGCCACCCTGATGTTGGCCGGGAGCCTGCCGCGGGCTGCGCATCCGAACTCGCGTAAATCCCTGTGGTTGCTGGATCAATAACGTGCGCGAAGATTGTATAGTCATCCGGAATAGCTTGTAATGCCCGCCAGTACAGCGTCAGCGTTATTTCCTGCCCTGCATTCGGGCTAATATCGCTCACTTCATAGCCAACGAGTTCCAGCAGATGCCCAAAGTTGAGTGTGGTTGGGTTTGGAACGCCCAGATCGGACTCGCTCGGCACTAACTGCACCTGACCCAAAACGACCGTCTCATCACCGTTTTCCAGCCGCAAACGTTCGCCAGTTTCAATGTTATACCACCCTAATTCAACTGTCAGCGGCATCGGCGCATAGGCGATTCCGGGTATCGGGATGGCAATTGGATTGTTCCACGCGAATCCGGAATTTAGATCTGCGGTTGCTAGCAAACCGCCGCCGGGATACACATCGCGCTGTGCGATGATCACCTCATCAGGCGTCACCAGATGCGTAAATAAGCTCCAATTCTGATCAAGTGCGCGGTCAATTTGCCAGCGGGTGTCTAACCAAACGTAGCCGCCGGGTGTGCTTATATTTTCCCGAATACTGTATTCGCTCAGCGCGATGCCCCTTCCTTCAGCGTCGCGGAACACGAAAACTGCTTCCTGCGCCGCCAACCGCTCAGGTTTAGCATAGGCGGGGGCGATCACCAGAAATGGCGCCAGCGCCGCGACAGCGAGAAAGCCGAAGCTGACGGCGCCCATCACCGCCGGGCGCAGCCTTCGCGGCCACCACCACGTCAGGCCAAGTGCCATGAACATGCAAATGGCTGAAAGCGCGCCAAAAAGCAGCCGCCCTTGTGAAGCCTGTGTTTCAGAAGTCCATCGAATATACGATAAAAAGCTGATGATAATCCATAACAGCGGCGGCATAATTAACAACCATCGTTGTAACGGCCATGCGCGTTTGAATAGCGTAACCAGTATGAAAACCAGCGCCCCTACCAGCCCGATCACGCCGATAATGTTCAGAATAGCATAAACGGTCTCTGGCATCGGCACATTCATGCCGCCGAAAAGCCCCCAGTAAGCCTGCGTGAAACTGTTCCGCTCTGCCCAAAGCTGCGCCGCATTTGTTGGAATCACCCGCCGCCCAACAATATCTAGAAATACATTCAGGCCGGTGAAATCGCCATAAAGCTGCCAGTTGCGCACATACCACCAGCCCGCGATCAGAATGGTGATGCCGCCGGAAATAACTGCGCCGAAGATCAGTGGTCGCCAGTTCTTCAGCCGTATGCTTAGTACGAGAAAGGCGGCGCCCACTAGCGGAATTAAAAAACCAATATTGAGTTTTGCCAGCAGCCCGCCGCCTGCCACCAACCCGATGAGAATATAATCGCGCCAGCGTGGAACTTGATTTGACCGTAGCAGCAAAACGATCAATAAACATAGCAGGTTGCCAAGCAAGTTGGACATATTATCGTTATTGACCGACCCGCTGATGAACAGGAACATAGGCAAGAAGGCGTTCAGCGCGGTTGCGCCAACCACCACTACCGGGCGATCTGGAAATACGGCGCTGGCTAGCGCAAAGGTCACTATCACTGTGCCAGCGCCCAATACGATTGAAAACAAGCGCGCGATATGCACGGCCAGCGCGGCGCCCTTCCACGGGAAACTTTCGGCATTATCCCGATGGGTGATCATATTGAGGTTGCCATCTGGGCGCACAAAGCCTATATCGGCGTGTGGATTGCCCCGCCGCGTAAATTCAAGATTGCTCGTGTCTATCCCTGAAGTGAGCAGCGCCGCGGCCAGATAATAGAGTGGCGGTTGGCTGCCTTCCTGCCGCCATAAAGTTGCCACCGCAGCATCTTGCACCGGTAAATTGAAGTTATGGGTGGCAATATAATTGACCATCGGATAGTGCCACAGCTCATCCGATGCCTCGAATATTGGCGTAAGTGTGCTGTAGATGATCGCCAGAACTGCATAGATCGCCACCAGCGGCCACAGGAATTGCTTTGGTTTTAGTGACGGCATAAGGCTGTTATCTTCTCGAAGAATTGCACGGTGTTAAGGGCTATGTCCGGCCATTCAAAAAGTCGCGATAGCGTCGCCGTCCCCTGTTTCAATTGCCCCCGCAATTTGGAATCTTGCAGCACATTGCGCAATGCTTTTGCTAACGCCAAAGTGTCATCTGGCGGAACTAAACACATATTTTCGCCATCAACAAAGGCTTTAACCGGTGTTTGGGGCTGCGTGGTCACAATGGCGCATCCTTGCTGTACCGCCGCCATCAAACTGCCGCGACGATACGATGCGCCGTCACGGAAGGGAAGGGCGATCACATCAGCCGCATTAAGCGCCGCCGCCACCAGCGCATCCGCTAGGTAGCCCGTCCATGTAACCTGATGGCTAATGCCAAGCGCGACAATCTGTTCAGTGATCGCCTGCTGAACGCCTATATTTGTCGGATCGCTGCTTCCTGTATCGCCAACAATCACCAACCGCGCGTTTTCACCCGCAGTCAGCAAATTCTTCAGCGCGTCAACCAGCACGTCCAATCCCTTACTAGCGTTGATCAGCCCGAAAAAGACGATCAACTGCTCATTGCCTTGCTGCAATTTGCGCCGCCATTCCTGAATCGTCTCGGCATCCACATAGGGAGCCTCGATATTACTGCCAATGGGAATCATCACATAATCCGGCAAATTGGATACCTGAGCCTCATCTTCCTCATTGGTGACGATCACCCCATCAGAAGTTTTTGCCAGATGCCAGACGATCTTTTCTCTAAGCGCCCCGGCTTTGGGAAAAAGATAAGGCACGCGCAGATCGTGAAAGGTCGTCACCACCGGTGCAGCAGATACATGCTGCGGAATGAAGTGAATATACGGCGACATCTTGAAGGCTGCCGTCTGGTACTGCAAATTCACAATTTCCAGCGCATTCTTCTTCGCCCATGCGTTCACCTGCCGCCAGCAGCCAAATGACCATGAATCGATCTTGTCTAGCTGAAGCGAACGATCACTTTCTTCAGCATCCGGCGTGCTTAAAATGAATAGATCATGCCCTTGTTCAACCAGCGCCCGCGCTAGAATCCGGGTGTACGCGCCCACGCCTCCGCGGGCAGGCGGGTATTCCCCCGCGATCATGCCAATTCGCATCAGCTTACCTTTAATCCAGATCGCAGCACGGTTGCATAAACCTGCATTCGTTCAGCCCGCAGCGCTGGCTTGTGGCCTAGCAGTCGCTTTGAGCCTTCGATCAGGTACTGCGAAGCATAATTTGCCAGCAGCGCAAACCGCAGCAACTCAGCTTTTGCGCGGCCATGATATTTCCGGAAGTAGCGCAGCTTGCTGCATTGAAAGCGAATATGCGTGAGCGCCGGCGCTTGTTCGCTGCTCTTGCCGCCGAAATGCACAATCTGCGCGCTGCCAACATAATCTACCCGCCAGCCCGCCAGAACCGCCCGCTTGCACCAGTCCAGTTCTTCCGAATACATCATGAAACCTTCGTCCATCCCCCCAATTTGAGCGAAAACTTCACGGCGAAACATCAGCGCCGAACCCTGTACCCAATCTACTTGGAAGGTTCCATCGTCTGGCATATCCTGAACGTAATAGCGGCGCATGGCCTGTTTCGGGGCGATGCCTTGCAGCCATGTGCTTTCAAATAGCCCTGTCAGCAGGCTAGGGAAGCGGCGGCGGGTGGATTGGGTCGTGCCGTCCTCGTTGAGTGTTCGCGGCCCAACAATACCCGCCTCTGGATGATCGTTCAGGTAGGCGGCAAGCTGTTGAATGGCCTCAGGTTTCACCAATGTATCTGGATTGAGCAGGAAAATATAGTCGCCTGTCGAAACCCCTATCCCTAGGTTGTTGCCCCGTGAAAACCCGACGTTATCAGCCAGCGCCAGCAGCTTCACATGGGGAAAATCCCGCCCGATCAATTCCGCCGTGCCGTCGCCGCTGTTAGAATCAACTACAATGATCTCAACCGTAAGTCCCGCCGTCGTCTCGTAAATACTCGCAAGGCAGTTCGCCAGCAGTTCTTTTACATTCCAACTCACGATCACGATCGACACTAAAGGCATAGTTTCTCGCCGTAGCAAACGTCTAAACAGCTGTCATTGTATCAAGAAAGGTGTTGAGCGTCAGACGGCGCCGGTAAAATCTGGAAATCAGTGGGTGAGCGTGGATTATCAGTATTCGCAGCAGTAACAGCTACCTGAAATTAAATCCAAACAGGGTTTCCGCATTTAGCGTAGTTTGCGCGGCCATCGTTTCAAGCGAAACCTGCCGCAGCGCCGCCAATCGCTCTACTACCAGCCGCACATAAGCCGGCTCATTGCGCTTGCCGCGATGGGGCGTTGGTGTCAAATAAGGGCTGTCAGTCTCAACTAGAATCCGCTCTATCGGCATATGTGTGGCAATTGATCGCAGTTCATCTGCATTTTTGAAGGTGATCGGGCCTGTGAATCCGAGATAGAATCCTGCCGCAAGTGTCCGTTCCGCAGCTTCTAGATTGGCTGAAAATGAATGTAGCACGCCGGGGCGTTCTTTCATGCTGGCGGGAAGTGTCTGAATCCAGCGTTCTAGAATTTCTAGAACGTCGTCCGTGGCTTCGCGATTGTGGATGATGACCGGCAGTTCCAGTATTCGGGCAAGTTCTAATTGCGCCTCAAATGCGCGCCATTGTGCGGATTTAGGGCTGGTATCCCAATGGTAATCCAGCCCAATTTCGCCAATTGCGACCACTTTTGTATGAAGTGCTTTCTCTTGCAATGCGTCAATGAAGCGCGGCTCAAGATCGGCGCTGCTGTTTGGATGAATGCCCACTGCCGCCCATATCCCTGCGTGATCATTTGCGAGTGCGATGCCTTGATCGCAGGTTTGCATATCTGTAGCTGGAATCAGGATGCGGCTTACCCCCGCTTGAGCAGCGCGGGCGATGACCGCATCCCGATCCTCGTCAAAAGCATCGAAATTAAGGTGACAGTGGGTATCTATCAGTTGCACGATATTTACGGGCGGTGTTCCTGTTTCAGTTTGTCGTAATCGGCCTTAACCATCATTTCGATCAGCGCCTCAAAACTGACCTTCGGTTCCCAGCCCAGCTTTTCGCGGGCTTTGCTTGGATCGCCAATCAGTAGATCTACCTCGGCAGGGCGCATGAATTTTGGATCCTGCACCACATAACGCGACCATTCAAGGCCAACGCAGTTGAAGGCCACTTCAATAAGCCGCTGCACCGAATGAGTTTTCGCCGTAGCCACCACGTAATCATCCGGCGTATCCTGCTGAAGCATCAGCCACATCGCTTCAACATAATCTCCAGCAAATCCCCAATCGCGCTGCGAATCGAGATTGCCAACGCGCAGTTCATTGGCGAGACCAAGCGCAATTTTCGCTGCGTGGAAGGTTACTTTGCGGGTGACAAATTCCAGTCCGCGGCGCGGCGACTCGTGATTGAACAAAATGCCGCTGGTCGCATGCATGTTATAGCTTTCACGGTAGTTCACCGTGATCCAATGACCGTAAACCTTTGCGACGCCATACGGGCTGCGCGGGTAGAAGGGCGTGGTTTCGCGCTGTGGCACTTCCTGCACTTTGCCAAACATTTCGCTGCTGGAGGCCTGATAGAAGCGGATGTTCGGGTTGATCGTGCGGATTGCATCTAGCAGGCGCGTAACACCAAGCGCGGTCACATCCCCTGTGAAAACTGGCTGCGGCCATGAGGTCTGTACAAAACTCTGCGCCGCGAGATTATAAACTTCATCCGGTTGGGATTCGCGCAGCGCGGCAATCAGACTGGTCTGGTCGCTCATATCGCCGGTGATAATCTGGATGCGGTCTTGAATATGCTGGATGCGCTCGAAGTTATATAAACTTGAACGGCGCACCATGCCGAATACTTCGTAACCTTTATCCAGCAAAAATTCGGCCAGATAGGAACCATCCTGACCAGTAACGCCGGTAATTAGGGCGCGTTTTGCCATGAGTAACGTCCTCTAGGGAATATTATCGCTGTGGATGAGCTTCTAAGGTGGAGTTCCGGAGTATTGACCAGAACTCCACCTTAAATTGATGAATGAGCAGTTAAGCTGCTTGTGTTGGCTCAACCGTCGCTGTTGGTGTTGGGGTTGCCAGTACCGGCACTTGTTCCGGCGCGAACCTATCACCGTTGAAGGATAGGCTGACGTAGGCCGCTGAAATCCAGCCCCGCTGCCCGTTGAACTCCACCTCATACCACTCCCCAGTATCAAGCTGACCAAGCACGGGAAGTTGTGTTCCAGCTGGAATTAGCGCGAGCGATTCACCCGCCGCCGACGGAGAACGTCGCAAATGCAAATTCGCGCCGGGGCTTAGGCGGTCAATCGTCGCCACGATCGTATTTTCAAACGGCGTGGTGGGTACCGGGGTAAGCTCAAAAGTGCTGTTCGCCTGACCAGCGCGGTTTTCCGGTATCAACGGCAAGTCGGCCAATCGCTGCGGTCTGCCATCCGTCCCCGTCACCACCAGATAGAGGGCGTTCGCCCAACCGGTGATGGTGCCGCCATCCGGCGCGTTGAACTCTAGGAACAGCCATGTAGTGGCCGGATCGAGATCGGTATCAGGTTCTAACAGTGTCACCGGGTCAACAAACGGCGTGGCGCTCGGATCTGGCGTCACCGTCACACCAACCGGGAAGGTTGGTTCGCCCGGGCGGCCAAGCACGTCCAGCGTAGTGCCGGATGGGATCAGCGCCAGCGAGAAGGCTTCGCTGCTGGGGAATTGGCGCATGTGGATATTTGCGCCCGGATTGGTATTCACCCGCGCTACAGGATTGGCGCTAGTTGCCGTCGTAGGCGCCGCAGTTGCAGGCGCGACCGTAGGTTCACCGGCGGCGGGTGTCTGTTGAACAGCCACTTCCGTAGGCGCTGCCGGCGGTTCCGTTGGTGCGACGGTTGGCTCAGTAGTCGGGCTATTCAGCGTTGTATCGCCCGGCGCGCTGGACAGATTCATGTTGATGCTCACCGGTGGCAGCGCGATCACTTCGGGGCCGCCTTCGCCAGATACGACGACGACTTCATAGAATACGCCACCATAGATGCTGCCGTTCAGTTCAACCGTTGCCTCGCTCACGTCAGTTGAGACGATCAGCGTCGATTCGGCGGGCGCAAGTTCAGCCGTCTCGCTAGACCCTGCGACGGCATCATTGATCAGCTTTTCCCCGGTTGAGGTTGACACCGAAGCAGAACCATCTGCCAGCGTGTTGACCAGCAGAACCTGTGCCATCTCCGGCGTAATTCCGTTGAGATCGCTTTCAACTGCTTCAATCGCTACATTTTCCGGAGTCCCAAGCACCAGTGCCGAACTGTGCTGCCCCTCTGAAACAGTCAGTTGAGCACTTTCAACAACATCAGTCCCGCCTGATAAACGCAGACTCATTTCATATTCACCGCCGGGTAGTGCCATATACGCCGTTGATTCACCGGTAGCGAGCGACGGCGCGATGAGGGTGTCATCAAGATACACATCTACTTCTGGCGCCCCCGGAATAGCATGGGCCGCGCGCGCGAAACCGCCGCTGAAGTCAGCGCCAACTTCGGGCATCGTTGGCGCGCTCAGTACCAGCAGGTTTGCATCACTGCTGGTGCCGTAAGCGATTGCCATATACGACGTGCTGCTGTTGAGCTTGAGCGGTGTCACCCCGATCAGGGCGTTCTCTACAGATTCCCCTTCGGGAAGTACCATGATTTCATAAACTGCCACCGGTACGTCAAGGGTGCCGTACGGTACATTGTAGGTGAGGCCGGGAATAACCGCGCGCCCGTCTGCCAGTGTAATATCCAGCGCTGAAGCATCTGCAATAGCGTGAACAGCCGTCAAACGAGCTTGCCCTAGCGATAGCGGGTTCAGATCATCCATGAACGTCTGAAAACCAAGCGCGCTGGTGGAAGAAGCGACCAGCGTCAGCGCCGCGCCTGCGTTGGCGTTAATTTCCTGCTGCCACAGCGGCGTGGTAACCCCCGCTTGCGTGGCGACAATAGTATGCGCCCCCGCTGGAGCCGAAATATACAGGCTCGCTTCGCCATAATCCAACCCGGTCACTGAAAGCTGACCATCTACAAATACGTCTAGTGTTGCTGCTCCGGGAATCACGTTTACAAAGCGTAGCAGCGCAGAATCGGCTGATTGCGCCCCAATTGGAGCGACAATCGCCATAGCGGCTACGAGCGTGAGTATTAGTCTAAGACCTGTGCGTAACATCTCTCAAATCCTCCCCTTTAGCCGTAGATTAGCTATGTGCCTTCTTCCCACTGGCTCAAATAATGTGACTGCTCATCGGTAAGCGTATCAATGGTAATACCCATGCTTTCCAACTTCAAACGCGCAATCTCATTGTCAATGGCTAGCGGAATGGTGTACACGTTGGATGACAGGTCTGCATGATTCTTGACCATGTACTCAGCCGCTAGCGCCTGATTTGCGAAGCTCATGTCCATTACGCTGGCCGGGTGACCTTCTGCTGCGGCCAAATTGATCAGGCGGCCTTCACCCAATACATACAGCGGCTTGCCGCCAACGCGGTATTCCTCAACATACGGGCGAACTAACTTAGGCGCGCCCTCTGCAATTTCGGATAACCCCTTGAGGTTAATTTCGACGTTGAAATGGCCTGAATTTGCGACCAGCGCGCCAGGCTTCATATTCTCAAAGTGATGCACGTCCAGTACGTTAATATCACCAGTTGCGGTGATGAAAATATCGCCAACCCGTGCCGCCTCCATCATTGGCATCACGCGGAAACCATCCATCACGGCTTCAAGTGCGCGCAGCGGATCAATCTCGGTAACAATCACGTTGCCGCCAAGGCCGCGAGCGCGGTCAGCGATGCCGCGGCTGCACCAACCGTACCCGGCAACCACAATCGTACGTCCGGCGATCAGCAGGTTGGTTGCGCGGATTACGCCGTCCAACGTGCTTTGTCCGGTGCCATATCGGTTGTCGAACAGATGCTTGGTGTTGCTGTCGTTCACGGCGATAACCGGAAATTCCAGCGCGCCGTCTTTTGCCATCGCCCGCAGGCGAATGACGCCCGTTGTCGTTTCTTCGGTACCGCCTACTATACCTTCCAGCAGCTCACGGCGCGTCTTGTGAATCGTGCTCACCAGATCCGCGCCGTCGTCCATCGTAATATGCGGTTGATGATCCAACGCAGCCTTGATGTGATCGTAGTAGGTTTCGTTGTCCTCACCTTTAATCGCATACACGGGAATTTCGTAGTCGGTGACCAATGAGGCCGCCACATCATCCTGTGTCGAGAGGGGGTTTGAAGCGCATAAGACGACATCGGCGCCGCCAACCTGAAGCGTATGCATCAGATTTGCAGTTTCGGTGGTGACGTGCAGGCAAGCCGACACGCGCATACCCGCCAGCGGCTTTTCTGCCTTGAACCGTTCGCGGATAGCGCGCAGTACCGGCATTTCGCGCTCTGCCCATTCGATACGGTAGCGCCCGCCAGTGGCAAGCTCCAAATTCTTAATGTCGTGTTCGCGATTGAGTGTCATGAAAACTCCTGATAAATGGCTATGGATTTAGGTTCTTAACCAGCATTAGTGATGCTGTTGTTAACGGGTCAAACAGTTATGGAATGCGATTTTCCTGATTCAAGAAGCTGGCTGCTTTCGCCAAAATGCTGCTGGAATCGGGCGAAAAATTCATCGTGCGTAAAATGATGGCTTTGTGGGCCTACCTGTTCCAGCGCATACGTCGCCGCCAATGCCCCGATTTCACCACATACCTTCAACGGCAAGTTGTGCGCAAGCCCATACAGAAATCCGGCGCGGTAAGCATCTCCAACGCCGGTTGGGTCAAGAATCTGATTGGGTGTCACAACCGGTATGTCATGTTGCCCACCATCCACATAAATGACCGACCCATCTGGCCCGTGTGTTACCACCACCACCTCTACAAGCTGTTGGATTTCATCTAGCGAAATCCCCGTCTTTTCAACGATCAGCGACGCTTCATAGTCGTTTGCAAACAGCGCATACGCCCCTTCAATGAATTGCTTGAGTTCTGCGCCATTGAAACGCGCCACTTGCTGGCCGGGGTCAGCAATAAAACGAATGCCCTGTGTCCGGCATTCTTCAGCAAGCTGAAGCATCGCGGTAGGGTCACTGGGTGAAATGATCACATAATCCGGAATGCCATCGTAAACGTCGGCAATGGCAAACTGTTTTGAATATTCCATCGCGCCGCTGTAAAACGACGAAATCTGGTTGTTATCAAGATCGGTATTTGCGAAAAATGACGCGCAAAACACAGACTCGATCACTTGAACTGTTGAGGTGTCTACGCCGGCTTTCTCCAGCCATTCCCGATAATCGGCAAAATCGCGTCCGGCGGTGCCGAATAGCTTCGAGCGTATGCCCAGTAATCCGAGCGTAAAGGCGATGTTCGCCCCGATGCCCCCCCAGTGACGGGTCATGTCCTCGACCAGAAAACTCAGGGTGATGCGGTGCAGCTGATCTTTGATGAAGTGTTCGGAGAAGTGGCCGGGAAATCGCATCAGGTAGTCGTAGGCGATAGAACCCGTTACAATGATATCCATTGACTCTCTCATTAGGTGTTCGATGGGTGACAAACAGGCGAGAGTATACCACAGCCCCTTTATTTGTTTGTAGATGCGAAAATTTTCGGGAGTGGGGGAAGCGGGAAGATATGCTTACTTCACCTCACTGATTTGAGCGAGCTTTAACCATCCTATGAACGAACCACAATCAAACGATCCACCCAACGCATCAAAAAAACCGACGATGCCCCGCCTGATTGAAGGGCGTATGGGGACGCGGCTCTATTCGATTGCCGCCCTCGTTGAACGGGTCGTGGATCAATTCTTTGTTGAACATGGAGATGGCAGCGTGGCGCTAAGCGAAGCCAAAACCCGCGGCCAGAGGTTGCGACTCATACTCGATTCGGCTGAGTACATCTTTGCTGTAGAGAGCCTGAATGTGACCAGTGATGATAAGGCCGGGATCCTGAAACTGGCCTATGGCGAAGTATTTGGCTATGGCCCGCTAGACTCCCTGTTTGCAGATGAACGCATCACCACTATTTATCTCAATGGCGCGCGCGCCGCGTCTGTGCGCTATGGTCACGGCGAACTCGAATCCATTGGCCCGATCTTTGAAGATGAAGCACACCTGAACCGCATTATCCGGCGGTTGCTAGAAGATGCTGGTGTAAGCCCCGCCGATGATATTGGCGTCATTGAAACTGGGCTAGAGGTCAATGCCCGGCGCGTTTCGTTCTCAGCTGCGATGCCGCCTTATGTAACCCATCTCACTGCCGACATTCGCATCCATCCCCCTGTGATGCCCGATCTCGATCAACTGCTTCACGATGGGTTTATGATCGAGTCGGCGGCGGCGCTGCTTCGCCAGATGGTCAGCTCAAAGTATGGAATCGCAATTGTAGGTGAGGCTGAATCTGGTAAAACGACGCTGTTGAATGCCTTACTAGGCGCAATCCCTGAGTCTGCCAAACTGGTCACTGTAGAACGATCTTCTGAATTACGCCCCGCCCATCCCGCCAAACAGCTTTCCGTAAAATGGTCTGCTGCTAGCCCGATGACCTACGGCCAGCAGCTTCTTGAGGCGCTGAATTTGCGCCCCGACCTCATGGCGCTGGACGAATTGCGCTCTGATGAGCCGCACATGATCGCTCCGCTTCTGGAAGATGAAGATTTGCCGCGGATGTGGTGGTCGGTGCGCGGCGCCCCGGATGCCAAACGCCTGCAAAGCGCGTTGGGCATGATGGCTCGGCGTTCCACCCCCGGCGCCGACGAACGCCGGGTGCTGGCACTCTATGAACGTCTGCCCTTTGTCCTAAGCTGCGCCCGTATTCGCGGCAAACTTCAGCTGTTCAGCATTGGCGAATGGCAGTCGCGAATTGATACCGACTACCCCGATCTTGTCCTGCTGTATCAGTATCGTGATGGCGCAGCGCGCCCTACCGGAAGCCAGCTTGCCCGTTGGTTAGATGTCTAAGCGTTCTGGCTACACCTGCTCACCCATCACTGCCCGCCGCAAATTGACCTCGAACGGTGGCCGTACGATCCCATTTTCGGTGACGATTCCACTCAAATAGCGGGCAGGCGTCACGTCAAATGCCGGATTCCGAGCGTTGAAATGCGCTGGCGCGATCGCGTTGCCAAACGGAGCTAAAACCTCGCTTTTGTCGCGTTCCTCAATCGGAATATCGTCGCCCGTCGCCAGTGAAAGGTCTACCGTAGACGTGGGCGCGACGGTGTAGAACGGTATCCCATTTTCTTTAGCCAGTACCGCCACCTGATAAGTTCCGATCTTGTTGGCAAAATCGCCATTCGCGGCGATCCTGTCCGCCCCCAGCAGTACCAGCTTAATTTCACCCCGCCGCATATAAAAGCCCGCCGCCGTATCTGGAATGATGTCGTAGGGAACCCCTAGCTGTTCCATCTCCCACGCGCTTAACCGCGCACCTTGTAGGCGTGGGCGGGTTTCATCCAGCAGTACATGAAACTGCTTGCCTTGCTCAAATGCTGAGCGAATCACGCCGATAGCTGTCCCGTAATCTACGGTCGCCAGCGCGCCAGTGTTGCAGTGATGCAGCACCGTGTCGCCTTCGTTGATCAATACCGAGCCAACTTTGCCCATACGCTGGTTGATATCAACATCGTCATCGGCAATCTGTTGCGCGGCGTTCAAGAGCGCTGCGCGCACTTCATCCGGCGTTGCGAAATTGCCGCCATTGGCGATAGCCATCAATTTATCCACCGCCCACGCCAAATTGACCGCAGTAGGGCGGGACGCTTTCAGAAGTTGGGCCGCCGCTTCAAGCTCGCTCATCAGTTCCGGCACAGTTTGCGCCTTGCTGTTCTGCGCTGCCAGCGCCATCCCAAAAGCCGCCGTTGCCCCAATCGCAGGCGCGCCGCGTACCGTCATATCTCGAATCGAATCGGCTACCGCGTCTACATCGTGTAAATCTACCAGCGCCAATTCCCACGGAATCCGCCGCTGATCGATCATCCGAACGTGCTGTTGGTGCCAGTACACTGTTCGCATAAGTCCTCAAATCGTGAATATAAATGGGTCAGTTTACCTGCGGAGTATATCGGCTTGACCAGGAGTTTGAAAGCAAATCGCCCCGTATATTCCGGAGCGATTCGCATCAAATGCTTTTATCTGAGGTTTAAGCGCTGCCCTTATGCTTTTTCGCAGCGCGTTTTTGAGTAGTTTCGCTTTATCCAGATGTATTTGCGAGATTGACCACGCCGGACAGAACGTCTAGCGGCACTTCGCTGCGGCTGTAAGTCGTGCCATTGTAGGTGATGAAGTTGGCCGCGCCGTCGCCGTAGCGCACCATAATCGCTGGCGTTCCCTGCACGCCGCCCGTGCGCCCAAAATTCGCGTCAGTAGTCACCCGCGTAGACTCGCTGCTGCAAGTGAGCAGTTGGGAATAATCAAGTCCTAATCGGTTGGCAACTTCGCGCCCAATGTCCTCAGTGTAGCGCCCCGTCATCGCTAACTCATACAGGAACGGCTGCAATTCCCAGAATGCGCCTGTTTTTTGCAGTTCTGCGCATTCAGCAATTTGCCCCGCATAAACGGTTAATTGGCCGCCAGTCGTCGGAAATACCCGAAATTCAAGCTTAGCGCGGCCCGGAATGACCTCGTTACGGATGAAACTTTCAATTGTGCCGCGGTATGACTGGCAGTGTGAGCAGGCCCAGTCAGCAAATTCGATGATCGTCACGGGGGCATCTTCGTGTCCCAGTACGAATGCGCCATCTTCAGTGCGCGATTGAGGAATGCTGGCATAATCAATGTCTGGCCCCGACGGGCTGTTCGCAATCGACACGACGGCTATAAAGGCAATTGCCGCCACGATGATCACGGCGATAACAATGAGCAGTTGGCGTTGTTTAGGATTCATGCGTGCTTGTAAGCTCCTGAATAGTCATTAAGCGCAAGTGAGGCTATTGTAATTGAATGGAGGGTATCGCTCAACTAGTAAAGATTTGTATTCGGTGAGTCTTTGATGGCGCGTCAGGTTTTTTTATTTCTTGTTTGGGGTAAATATACCCTTCTCTCCCCTTAGCTAATGCGGTGGAAAGGGGATGTTTTTGAGGTTCGTAGGGACAAGGCATGCCTTGTCCGTTATTTAACTATCGCTTCAGCCTTCAGCGTCTGCCTCTCCTCGGCTGTGTACGGAGAGGCGAATGAGGGGTGAGGTGAATATAGCGATGTGTAATTACTGCGAACGTACAGGAGGATCAAATGCATGCAGTAGAGATTATTGAAAAAAAGCGCGATGGCGCTGAACTAAACAAACAAGAGATCGAATATTTCATTGCGGGTGTGGTCAGCGGGGAAATTGCTGACTATCAAACCGCCGCATGGTTGATGGCCGTCTATATTCGCGGCATGGCCTCGCAGGAAACCGTCAATCTGACGCTGGCGATGGCAAATTCAGGCGATATCCTCAACTTGCATGACCTGATTGATTATGCCGTAGATAAACACTCATCCGGTGGTGTTGGCGATAAAACCACGCTGGCCGTGTTGCCCCTGGTGGCGGCTTGCGGCGCTCCTCTGGCGAAGATGAGCGGGCGCGGGTTGGGCTATTCAGGCGGCACGCTCGACAAACTAGAATCAATTCGTGGTTTTCGAGTCGATCTCTCAGGGGAAGAGTTTCGCAGCCTTGTACAGCGAAATCACCTGGTCTTAGTCGGGCAGTCGTCTACGCTCGCCCCCGCTGATGGCATCCTCTACGCCTTGCGTGATGTCACCGGAACGGTTAGCAGTCTGCCTTTAATTGCCAGCAGCATCATGAGCAAGAAGATCGCCGCAGGCGCAGATGGTATCGTGCTGGATGTGAAAACTGGCACCGGCGCGTTCATGAAAACGTTGGTTGAAGCGCGTGGCCTTGCTGAAATCATGGTGCAGATCGGGCGTGATGCTGGCCGTGATGTGACCGCTGTGCTTTCAGACATGAATCAACCCCTAGGCGAAGCCATCGGTAACGCGCTTGAGGTTGAGGAAGCGATCCGAACGCTGCGCGGCGAAGGCCCCACCGACTTCCTTGAACACTGTTTCTTCTTCGGCAGTGAGATGTTGAAGTTAGCCGGACGCGGTGAAAAATGGACGGATGACGCTGAAAATCGCGTTTTACTAGAGTCTAAAATCAAAAACGGCGACGCGCTTGCCAAATTCCGCTTGCTGGTAGAGTCGCAGGGTGGGGACGTTGCCATGATTGACGATCCCTCTCTGCTGCCGCAGGCCAGCATCATCGAGTCATACACCGCGAAACAGGATGGCTATCTTTCACAGGTTGAGGCTATGGCCGCCGCCCGCGCAGCCTTTGAATTGGGCGCGGGGCGCGAGAAGAAAACCGATAACATCGATCACGCAGTCGGCGTGAAGGTCTATGTGAAGCAGGGTGATAAAGTTGCCGCCGGCCAAGAACTGGCGACCATTTATGCGAACGATCTGGCGCGTATTCCGGCCTGCCGCGCAGAGCTTGATCAGGTTTTCACCTACTCAGAATCGCCCGTAGAACCCCTGCCGCTGTTCTACGACGTGTTGCGTTCCTGATCTATAACGGTACGCTGCGCCCTTCAATCAGAAGAATTTTCATCCCCTCTCTATACACAACAGAGAGGGGAATGAGGGGTGAGGTTATCTTTACAGAATGGGGTTTCCCCTATATCTGCCCCCTCAACCCCGCTGTAGGGACAAGGCATGCCTTGTCCGTTTTTTGAATCTTTTCTTGAGCGTAACTATATTCGCCGTCCCCACTTTTTAATTTTTCATCCTCTCTCCCTGTACGCGGAGCAGAGATGAGGGGTGAGGTTGCCTTCACCCCTCAGCGACCAATGCTCTCTCCGCCGAAAATTCGTAACGGTTCAGCGGCGCATGCTGCCACCAGCCGCCGCTGAACGAAATTTCGCCGTTGATGCCCGCATAAATGCCCGTATTCAGCCAGCCTAAGGCCTCGTCACGGCTTCCCGTGCGGCCTGCCACGATGAAATTGACCGCATCATAAACCAGCGTCGCCAGATGATTAGGTTCTGGCACGTACAGATCGCTTGCTAAATAGCGTTCTCTGAAGGCCGCATCTGGAAGCGAGCCGCTGGTGATCAGCGTAATATCACGCAGGTTGTCGCGCAGGCTTGCGAATCCTTTCAGCCCGATCACTTCGCCGCCGCTGAAAGGCGCATCAAGCCGCGCCGCTTCAGTGATCGAGATCGTGGCAGGTATCGTAATTGCTGATCTGATCGCCGCATTGGCAAGGATGAAGCTATTTTCCGCCGCCCGATCTTCAGCCCAATATCCTACGATCAAATAGGGGAGGTCGCCTAAAACCTGTTGCGTGGCCGGCTCTGCCGCGTGATAGCCCAACCCGATAGCCGCGATCACCGATGAATCTTGTTCAATAGCTTGCAGATGCAGCGCGGCGGTTTCAGCAGTTCCGCCGTCGTCTACCGCCAAAAGTTCAATAGCGTGATTCCCCGAATCGGCCAGCGCCAGCCGTGCCGCATAAAGCGCGTTATAGCCAATTTCACGGTATCGCCCCTCAAATGGCGCGAACAGCGCGATCCGCTGCACCTTCGGCGTAGCCGAAAGCATGCCGCACCCCGTCAGGCACAGCGTGCAGGCCAGCATGATCAGCATGTATCGCAAACAAAAGAAAAATGATGCGTGTGGCCGCGTCCCCATAAGCGCCGCTAACAGCCGTTTGCCACGTGTTCTTCAAAGGTGGCCGCGTAAACGTGGTAGCCGCTCCCGTTGCATTCGGCCCGAAAATACAGATAGGGCGATTGTGCCGCATTGATCACCCCTTGAATGGCCGCCAGTCCGGGGTTTGAAATCGCGGAAGGCGGCAAGCCCGTATTCAGGTAAGTATTAAATGGCGAAACCACGCCGCTGTAATCCGCCTGTGTAATTTGCGGCCACCATGCCCCCCGCGATCCGTTGAGCGCATACTGCACCGTCGGATCGGCATCCAATTTCATATCAATCGTCAGCCGGTTCCGGTACACGCCGGCGATCTGTGCGCTCTCGTCGGCGTGTACCGCCTCGCGCTGCACAATTGAGGCCAGCCGCACCACATCGAACAGCGATATGCCTTGCGCGGCGGCCTCGTCTGCCAGATCGCCAGCCTGCGCCGTAAATTCCTCAAGCAGATAATCGCGCAGTAGTTCAGGTGTCACCTGTGCCGGCATCTGGTAAGTGTTCGGGAATAAGAATCCCTCAAGCGGCGCGCCTGCGGGTAGTCCTACCAGTATCGAAAAGTCAGAGGATGGGGTCGCGCCAGCACCAACAACGGCTAGAAAGTCATCGCCCGAAAACCCGAAATACGGGTTGTTGTCAATCGCTTCGGCAATTTCCTCGCTGCGCCACCCCTCCAGTATCCGAAACGGAAACTGGCTGCTTCCCGAATCAGTCAGCGCATTCGCAATTTCAACCATCGTTTGCGCTTGCGTTAAGAAATAAACCCCTGCCTGAAGCTGCGTATCAATAGCCTCTGCGCGCACGTAATCCACAAATAGATCCGAGTCGAGAATCAGCCGGCTGTTGAACAGACTCTGCGCGATAGTGCGCGGTGTGCTGCCGGAAGGTATCTCGAAGCGTATCGGGTCTGTGCTGCTGCCCACGCTGCGGTTCAGATCGGCGCTGCGGCCAGAGAGCGATAACCGTAAGAGTGAGGTTTGCACGTAATCAACCGGGTTGCCGCCAGAGATCAGCAGCAGCCCGATCACCGACACCGCGCCGCAGGCAAACAGCAGCACGATCAACAGTATGATGAGTCGAAGCATTCGGCTCATAAACTATCCCCTCAATGAGTCTGGTAATTCTGCCAGCCCGTCGCGCAGCGCATCCAGATAGCTCTGTAAAATAACCCGCGCCGCCAAATCATCAATCGGCGCTTTGATGGGGCGTCTTTTCTGCCGCGCCAGTTCTGCCGCATCATGGCTGGATAGTTGCTCGTCCCACAGGATGATCGGAAGTGTCGTGTAGGGCTTCAGATATTCCACCCAATTCAGCACTTTTTGCGTATGCGTGATCGTCTGTTCGGTTGCCTCGTAATTGACTGGCAGCCCAACCACGAATCCAACAGCTTGCTGCTCATGTGCGTGCCGTAGAAGTTTCTCGAAATCCTCGCGCTTTGATTGGCGATGGATGATATCCAGTTCCCGCGCGATCAGTCCGGTTGCGTCGCTCACCGCCAGCCCGATCCGCGCCAGCCCGTGATCAATCCCTAGCAGTTTCCCAATCACGGGGCGTTCGTCCCGTCTACTTCAATCGCGATTCGCAGCGGTAGCGCCGGAAGCCGTCCCATCCATTCCGGGTTGATCGTAATTTCAGGCTGCGTGCCGTCTGCCAGATCAATCGTCGTCGCCAGATAAGCGAAAGCGTCCGCTTGCGATTTCCCTGATAAGCTGTTTTGCAGCGCCGCAGTATCAATCTGCGCCTGAATATCAGCCAGCGCGCTCATCTCAAAAGTGACGCTGCCGGTATTATCAATGGTGGTCACCGCGCCGCGTTCAAATGCCAGCGACTCAGGATCGATTGCCCACCCACGCGGTACCTGCGATCCCAACCGCGCATAGGTGATCTGCTGCGCCAGTTCTTCATCAATCGCCGTCACCGCCACCACCGCCCGCATCGTCAAAGTCAAATTGTCCGTGAAGTCGCCTACTTCATGGCTGAAAGTCATCCAGTCATTGCGTTCTTCAACGATGCGAATCGTTTCCGGAATGATGAACTGCCCATCTGCAGCTAAAGGAGCTAGTTCGCGGAAGGCGCGATCCTGCATTTGCTGGCGCAGCACCGAAATCAACGCCTCGCGATCATCTTCCGTGACCATTCGCACAATCCGATTTTCGCCACCGAAAGTCGGCGTGAAATTGCGTACATCCACCTGCTCAGCCAGTGGCCCCACGATGCTGTTAATCAGCCCGATGCCCACATTCCCCACATCGCCCGTTGATTCCGGTACTGCTTCAATCGGCGCTTCTATCTGCTGCCCCGCGCCAGCAGGCACGATCACATCAGCCGTAGTGCGGAAGATGATCGGCGTCCCTGCCGATGTGCTCACCAACGATCCTTGCGGAACTTCAATCCTGCTGTTGCCCCGATTGATGAAGGTGATCGTGCCAATCGCTGGAATGCTGCTCAAAGGTTGCACGCCGCTGCTAGGAATCGTGCCGCGTTCTTCTATCTCCGCCCGATAAGTGATCGCTGGAATTTGCCCGTTTTCAACGCTCACTAGCGCCAAAGAAAGCGCAGGATCGGCGCTAATGGCCGCCTGCGCCTGCACCACGCGGCTTGCCGGAGTGATGCGTACCTGCGCGCTCGGCACCAGCAGATAAAGCGCGAATCCAAGTGCTGCTGCTAACCCCACAGCAAAAGTGATCCGCGAAACGATGCCAAATATGCGCCTGCGCGCCGTGATCGGCTCTTCCCCGCGCATCCGGCTGGCATACGGGGCCAGATCATCGGGCAGCGGCGCATTGATCGGGCGTTTTGAGCGGTTGATGAACACCCGCGAGCGCCCCCGTTTCCAGCGTTTGCGGCGGCTGCTGGAGACCGTTTCAAAGGCGCTGATATTTAAGTCATGCGCATTATTCGCAACTTCTTCATCGTGTGTCACCAGCGCGATCCGCACGTTGTTCCTCGTCGCCTCGCGCTGCACCAGCACCAGATCGAGCTTGCGTTGCAGAATGCTGTTGCTTTCCGGCCACACCAGCGCCACGCGCTTCCCCCGCAGGAAGCGCATCCGGTCACAAACCGTGATTACATCATCATCCGCGTAAAGTTGGATGAATTCTGGCGCTTCGCTCATGGGCAGATTCGATGGCTGTTAAACATACAAGTTTGCTCACTAACCTAGCTTTGACTTAATAGTTTTCGGGCGGCATCCAGCGCATCGGGTAATTTGCTGGCTTCCTTGCCGCCAGCCTGCGCCATCGTTGGCCGCCCGCCGCCGCCGCCGCCAATGATGGGCGCGATCTGCTTGATCAGGTTGCCTGCATGCACGCCTTTTTTCGTCAGATCGTCCGTGACTCCGGCAATGAGCTGCGGCTTGCCCTCAATCACCGTCCCCAGCACCAATACCCCGCTGGTGACCGCATTTCGGAACCAGTCAGACATATCCCGCAGTGTATCCGCCGGAACGCCCTCAATTTGCGCGATCAGCGCGTTGAATCCGTTGATATTCTCAAGGCTGCCGATCATCTGGTCAAATTGCTTGCGCGCTAAATCCCGCTGAAGCTGTGCCACCTGTTTACGCGCTTGTGATAGTTCTTCCTGAACATCCTGTATCCGCGCTGGCAGTAGTTCCGGCGTAGCGCCAACCTGCGCCGCCGCGTCATGTAGAACGATACGGCTGTGTTCAATGTAATCCAGTGCGCCAGTTCCCGTCACCGCTTCTACACGGCGAATCCCCGCGCTCACGCTGCCTTCGCTCACGATCAGAAATGGCCCAATTTCCGCCGTATCCTGCACATGTACGCCGCCGCATAATTCATAGCTGTACCGGTTGCCCGCTGTATTGACGATATTGATCGTGCGCACCGTATCGCCATATTTTTCGCCAAACAGCGCCATCGCCCCTTCGGCGCGGGCTTCTGCTAATGATTTACTCACCGGCAGAACGTCGTAGTTGCTCATGATGATCTCGTTCACTTCGCGTTCAACTGCGCGAAGTATTTCCGCTGAAACCTTGCTGTCATGCGCGAAGTCGAAGCGTAACCGTTCTGGCGCAACCAGCGATCCGCGCTGTTGAACGTGTGTCCCTAAGTGATGGCGCAGCGCCGCATGCAGCAGGTGAGTCGCCGTATGGTTGCGGGTGATCGCCTTGCGGCGTTCAATATCCACCGTCGCCTGTGCGCTGTCACCTGTTTTCGGCGTGCCTTCTACCACTTCCCCCGCATGCACAATCAGCCCGCCAATCGGGCGGCGCATATCCTCAACCTCAATCCGCCAGCCATCGCCCGTGATCACGCCGGTATCGCTCACTTGGCCGCCCGCTTCGATATAAAACGGCGTCTCCGCCAGCACCACTTCAACTTTATCGCCAACGATGGCGTTTGAAATCATTTGCCCTTCGCTCAACAGCGCCAGCACCGTGCTGGGAAGGGTTGTCGCGCCATAGGGCTGATAATCCACGCCGCCTTGTGCTAATACGCCGTTCTTGTGTAGGCTGTCCAGTGTTTGTTTATAGCTTTCCACTGTGCCAATTTCGCCCATCGCTGTGCCGCCGCCGCTGCGTACCCCATGTTCCGCTTCGGCTGCCTCAAAACCAGCCATGTCCACGCTGTAGCCGCGTTCTTCAACAATATCTTTCGTC
>DAOTUZ010000157.1:0-4170 GCA_034437295.1 Anaerolineae bacterium
TATACGTCAAACCTTGCCGATGTTGGGCAAATGGTCGCTTTTATTATTGGCGGTACAGCTATCGGCATTGGCTTTGCTTGTTTAACCGACTCTTTTGTGTTCGTTGATTATCCTATTCAAGTATCGTTTGAAACTTACTTCCTGAGTATTTTCAGGCATAACTTGCTTAGCGCTTTGTTGTTTGTGCCAATTTTGCTTTTTAACTATGAACGTCTGGATTTGAAATACCTCTTATCGGGAACATGGTTGAGGTCAGGGCTGTTGAGGCGACTGACTGTTTTGATTGTAATTTCAGCCGCAATCCCAACTATTTTGTTGAGTTTCTTTCTGCTTCAGGAAGACACATCTGTACAGCAAGAAGTGCTTTCCTTGCAGCAGCAAGTTGCTGACCTTCAAACAGCTATTCAAACAACAGGTGCTGCCGATCTCCCTCTTCCTGAAACGGCTGAATCGGCAGAATCTGGCGACTCTTTACTTCTTGCCCAATTGATCGTCACGATTGTACTTACTTTGGTGGTGACTATCATCAATTCAGTGCTAGCATCGCAAAGTATTTCGCGTCCGCTGTTAAAGCTAACAGATGCAGCGCGGCAGATGGAAAGCGGAGATCTCTCACTTGATGGTGCTAAAGCCCTTGAAAATACAGTTGGTACTGACGAAGTAAGCCAATTAAGCAGCATGTTTGGCAGCATGGCTTCGGAAGTGATTTCACGTGAGGCCGCGCTGAAACAACAGGTCGAATCTTTGAAAATTGAAGTAGATCTGGTGAAACAACAGCGTGCTGTAAGTGAAATTACAGACTCGGACTTTTTCAAGGATCTTCAAGGCAAGGCGCGGCATTTACGCGCACGGGATGAAGCAAACACAAGCCAGTTGAGGGTGAAGGATATCCTCACCGCAGTGGATACCGGGGAGGCGCCCCCAGCTACAACAAAAGATATCTCCGCGGTGGTAGATGTCGAAGAAACGCTTCCATCCACCACAGTTGATGAGTTCGTTTTAGAAGACGATGATCCTGTGTCTACAGGTGATTAAGCGGTGAGCAGTAATGGACTAAAGCCATTTGCAGCAATACCTGCCCCACCTCCCGATCAAGGTGGTTGGAAGGCAAACGCACTGCGTTTCACCCGTGATCCCTTGCCCTATATGGATGACTTGCTGCAAAACTACGGGCAAGTATCGGCGTTAGTCCAGGGGGGCAATGAGGGGATTATGTTTCCGGGGCAAGGTTGTCCCGGAACCGTGTTTGCCTACGGATCCGATTTGAATCGTCAGATTTTGACACAGACGGACATATTTCATTCTGGCCCGATTATTGGCCCGATTTATGGTACATGGCAAGATGATCCGCGGCGTGCAGTGCTTCGCCGTGTGGGTACAGGTCTGTTTAGTTTAAATGGTGAAGAACATCAGCGGCAGCGGAGATTGATACAGCCTGCATTCCATCGCAAACGAATTGATACGTATCTGGATACGATGGTTCAAATTGCGGAACAGACGGTTTCGCAGTGGCATCCGGGGCAGTATCTCGATTTTCAGCGTGAGATGTTTCAGCACACGCTGACGGTGGCCGGGCGGCTCTTATTCGGGCAAGATTTTTCGGCCAGCGCGGATCATCTTGGCAATGTCATTCAGCGGTGGCTAGAGCTTATCCCGCTGGTGAGTATTGAAGCATCCCCTGAAGATACGGAAGCGTTCCTATCGCTCTCTGAGCAAATTGACGATCAGATTAGAGATTTGATTTCGTGGAAGCGCACACATAGCGAAACGCAAACGGACGTACTGGCTGAGCTTATTCATACACGGGATGAAGATGGTGGATCGCTTAGTGAAGATGAATTGATCGGCCATATTAACATCCTACTGACAGCGGGGCATGAGACGACAGCGAACGCGCTTTCGTGGACGGTATTTTTGTTGTCGCAGCATCCCCACGTGATGAACGAGCTATATAGTGAGCTTCAGTCTGTTTGTAGGGGCAGCGTACCAACGCTAGATCAGCTTGGACAATTACAAGTATTAGATCGCGTGATCAAGGAAAGTATGCGCCTGCTTCCCCCGGTAACCATCGGATCGCGGGTGACAGCGGTGGCGACGGAGCTTGGTGATTTTGAGATCCCCGTGGGTACGGAGATAGTCTTCAGCCATTATCACACGCATCATGATCAGGCCATTTATGAACAGCCATCTAGATATATTCCGGATCGTTGGCTGGGCATTAGCCCTACCCCATATCAGTATTTGCCATTTAGCGCCGGGGCGAAGATGTGTATTGGTTCGCCATTTGCGCTTCTGGAAATAAAAGCGACGCTGGCAGTTATGTTGCAGCGGTTTCGCTTCAAACTTCAAGAAGAAGCGCAGATTGATCGCTTTGTTTGGGTGCCTTTACGACCTGCTCATATGCCGTTTATGCTGTGTGCGCAAGATGGCAATTTTGAGGCGAGTAAGTCGATTGTTAGAGGGAATATTGTTGAAATGGTAGAGTTTGTTTAATGTTTATGACTATGCGAAATTCATTGGGTAATGCACTATTGTGACCATTCTTACAGTGACACCAAACGCTGCAATTGATCGAACGTTGGTTGTGGCTAATTTCCAGCCAAATGGCGTATTCCGTGAGACACAACGGGATATTCGCGCAGGGGGAAAAGGCATAAATGTTGCTCGTGCGGCGACATCGCTTGGGAAACAGGCTGAATGCTGTGGGTTTCTTGCGGGATGGACTGGAAAGTATATTGCTGAATTAGCGCAGCGAGATCACTTATCCGGTCATTGGACGTGGATTGAGGGGGAATCGCGTAGTTGTACAATCATTATTGATTCTGCGAACCGCGATAACACCGTTATCAATGAACGGGGTACGCCGGTTACGTCCCAGGATTGGGAGCAGCTTTCTGAAGAAGTGCTTCAGCATGTGAACGGAAAAACGGTTTGTTTCTCTGGGAGCCTCCCACCGGGAACGCCGATGGAAACCTACAAAGCACTCGTTCGTAAGAGTACAGAATGCACAGATAACGTCTGGGTTGATGCCAGCGGTGATGTGCTAGCAGCAGCGATCACGGTTAAAGACGTCAAGATCAAAGTAAATCATCACGAAATCGGGGCGGTTATTGGACGAACTATCCCCGGCCCATCTTATTTGAGCACGGCTATTTCTTCACTGCGAGAGCTAGGATTACAGGAACTGGTGATCACTTTTGGTTCGCGCGGCGCGGCAATCGTTACCCAGAATGAAGTATGGTATGCAGCACCCCCGAAACTTGAAGCTATAAGCGCAGTCGGCAGCGGCGATTCCTTTTTCGCTGGTCTGGTTGTCGGTGAAGCAGCGGCTATTCCGCTGCCCGATCAGCTTAGAATAGCGACGGCGGCAGGCGCAGCCAATACGCTAACGCTAGGCGCAGGTTTCTTTACCATGGCAGATTATGAAAATATTCTCGCCCAAGTACAGGTAGAACTTCTCTAACGCCATTCAGCAGCGATGGACTCAGGCTGGCCGCTAGCCACCGAACGATAGGCTGCGGCAACAATTTCAACCGCCTTCAGGCCATCAATACCAGTCACAGTAGGGTTACGCTGCTCAATAATTGCAGCAATAAATTCATTGATCATCCACTGATCAGCATCTGATCCCCAGAAATCCCAACGCGATCGGCTAGTTGAGGCCGTATAAACTGTTAGCATTTGCTTGAAGGCGTTCAGATTCACGACACCGGCATCACCGATCACGCCCATTGTCAATCCGCCCCACGTGGGATAGTACGGAGGCTTGCTCCAACTGCAATCAATAGTGGCAAATACCCCATTGGCAAAATCAAGACTGAC
The DNA here is from genome assembly GCA_034437295.1 of Anaerolineae bacterium. GTDB lineage: Bacteria > Chloroflexota > Anaerolineae > Aggregatilineales > Phototrophicaceae > Flexifilum. The sequence goes on from DAOTUZ010000157.1 coordinate 3,823, forward strand.
GAGGCCGCCCGTTTCTACTTCCGGGGCTTCTTGCGCATATAGAATGTGATTTGACTGAGCATAGACTCTGGTCACCTCACTACCCAGATACCAGCGCAGCAGGTCAGCAGCATGGACGATGTGATCGGCCATCGCACCGCCGCCCGCTAACAGGGGATCCACGAACCAACTCCGGTGATAATAAGGGCATTCACCTTGATTGGTTGCAGTACAGGCAATAATCTGCCCTACCCTACCATCAGTAAGCGCACGTTTGACTTCTATCGCTGGCGCGTTAAAGCGCATTGGAAAAGCCGTCATCAACACAACGCCAGCCTGCTGGCAAACATCCACCATCGTGCGCGCATC
>DAOTUZ010000158.1:0-18606 GCA_034437295.1 Anaerolineae bacterium
GATCGGGCATGTATATACACCCAGTACCGTCCCCTATCGCGCCAATATTTATGCCCTGAAATCATTGGGCGTGCGGTTCATCATCGCCGTGAATGCCTGCGGTTCTTTGCGTGAGGATTATGCGCCGGGAGATATCGTCGTACCGAATCAACTGATTGACTATACGAAGGATGAACGGGGACGCACTTTTTTTGAACAAGGTATCGTCGGGCATATTTCAGCCGCCGAACCATTCTCGCCCGAATTAAATGAAATCATCGCTGGAGCGGCGGAATCCGCCGGAGGTCGGGTGCATCGTGGCGGAACATATGTAACGATTGAAGGCACCCGTTTTAGCACCCGCGCGGAAAGCCACATGTTCCGGCAGTTGGACTTTAGCATTGTTGGGATGACAACCTGCCCGGAGGCTTTTCTGGCACGCGAAGCTGAAATTGCCTATTCCTCCATGTCACACGTCACCGATTATGACTCGTGGCATATTTCCGAAGAAGCAGTGACCGTGGAAATAGTAATCAATACGCTCCATCGCAATCTGGCGTTGGCGCAGCGCGCCGTCGCTATCGCAGTAGAGGAAATTGACGAATCTGCGCTCTGCCCGGCACATTTTGCGCTTGATGGCGCAATCATGACCGATCATTCGCACATTCCGCCCAATACTTTTCAGCGACTAGAACCGATCATTGGGCGATTGTACCGTTAAGAATGACCGGCACAACGTGGTATGTCCTCCCGATTCCAGCCACATGGCAGCGCTATTTTGCGCGCATTCTGCTGGTATTGGGGGGATTATTCTTACTGCTTAATGCAATTACGCTGACTGCGGTACAGGGTTTTCGCCCCGGATTATGGGTGAGTTTTGCGGTCTGGATCGCCTGTGCGACCTACGGCCAATTCTGGCTAGAACGAAGGAAACCCAGAACAGACCCCCTACTCTTCCCGCTTGTTATGTTCATGAGCGGATGGGGCATCATGATCATCTCCCGACTGCTGCCCGCATTTGGCGAGCGGCAAACACTCTGGTTGATGATTTCATTTATCGCATTTATTGCTGTGATCCGTATTCCAAACCTCATCACGCTGCTGCGCCAATTCCGGTATTTACTACTGGTGTTTGGAATCGGGCTATTGCTAACTACCATTCTATTTGGCACTAATCCGAGCGGCGCCACTGGCGCGCCAGCCTTATGGTTGGGCGCAGCGGGCATCTACTTTCAGCCTTCAGAGCTGCTAAAAATTGTACTGGTGGCCTTTGTTGCCAGCTACCTTGCAGAACAGTATCCTGTGTTTCGCAGCGCCGAGCTTCTAGGCGATGGCCGGAAAGCCTATAACCTCTCTCCCCGCGTGGGGGGGCCGATTCTGTTGATGTGGGGGGTGTGCCTCATCGTGCTGATCTGGCAGCGCGACCTTGGCACGGCCATTCTGTTTTTCATCGTGTTCATGCTGCTTCTCTATATTGCAAGCGGATTAAGCTGGGTTGCGGTTGGCGGGGCAGTTCTAATTCTCGCTGCCGGTTTAAGCGCCTACTTTCTCTTTGATGTCGTCAAACTGCGTGTAGATATCTGGTGGAACCCATGGATTGACCCTGATGGCCGCGCCTATCAGATCGTCCAGAGTTTGATGACTTTTAGCGCCGGAGGCATTTTTGGCGAAGGTATTGGACAGGGATTCCCTGCTTATGTGCCGGTCATTCACAGTGATTTTATCTTCTCGGCGCTGGCTGAAGAATGGGGACTACTCGGAATCATCACCGCTATTGCGCTCATAACAGGGTTGATTTCGAGAGCATTCACTATCGCTGTGCAGCAGCGCGGCAAACCCTATCCAACGCTGCTGGCTGTTGGCTTCGGCATCTTATTCGGTATGCAAAGCCTTTTAATCATGGGCGGCGTGCTAAAGCTAATTCCGCTGACCGGCGTAACACTGCCATTTTTCAGTTATGGCGGAAGTTCGCTTCTGATCAGCTTCATCATCATGGGGCTGCTGCTGCGGCTTTCCGGCGGAGACTCTTGAGTGATGCCTTTTCGTCGTGAAATGAACCGCGTCTTTGCCGGGCTACTCATCGCCTTTGCGTTAGTGGGCGCTGCCGCCGCCTACTGGGCGGTGGTAAATTCCAACAACATCTTAAGCCGCGACGATAACCCACGCCTGATTGAACTTGAGCGGCGCATTCAACGCGGCGAAATCTATGATCGCAGCGGCTTGCGCCTAGTGGAGACGCTGATCAACGACAGCGGGTTGGTTTCGCGAGAATATCTATTTCCGGCGTTTTACAGCGCGCTGGGTTACTCCAGCCTTCGCTACGGGGTTGGCGGAGTAGAAGCGGTCTACAATGCGCTTCTACGTGGGGATACCCGCGAAGCACTACTGGCTTACGATCTGCTGCATCGCCCGATACGGGGAAGCGACCTTCAATTGACGCTTGATGCCGGTATTCAGAGCGCGCTGTATCATGCGATGCTCGGCCAGCGCGGCGCGGCCATTGTGCTTAGCATTCCAGATGGGCAAACGCTGGGAATGGTCAGCATGCCCACGTTTGACCCAAACCGCATCGATGCACAGTGGAATACGCTCAACACAGACGTGAACAATCCATTTTTCAATCGCGCAGTTCAGGGTAACTACCAACCCGGCGGCGCCATGCAAACACCGTTGATGATGGGTGCGCTGCTCAGCGCCCGGCCATTAGACAGCGAAATTGCTGATGGCTCTGTACCAGTAGATTTGAATGGGTTAGAAATCACCTGCGCGGTGCGGCTGCCGATAATGCCCCTCACGCTACGGGATGCTTATGCATTTTCCTGCCCCACGCCGTTTGTTGAACTGGGGGAATCGCTCGAGGGCGCCCCGCTGGAATCCCTGTTTGAACAGGTAGGAAGTTTGGCGCAATACCGGCTGCTTCCGATAGAAGCGACGGTCAATGCAGCAGCAGCGCCAGCAGTAGATGACGAATCGCCTACGACTGAAGAATGGCTGCTGGCAAATACGCTTGGACAGGGGGACATCACGGTAACGCCGCTGATGATGGCGCTGATTGCCAGCGCAGTTGTAAACGATGGCAATGCGCCGCAGCCTTACCTACTGCAAGCCACCCGCAGCGCGAATACTGAAAGTTGGCAGTCTGCTGTGCCACTGCATCCAACGATACCCATCACTACAGCAAATACAGCCCGGCGATTGCAAGACCTGATGCGCTATAACGTCGCAAACGGCGCCGCGCAAAACGCCGCTCGTCCCTTAATTGACATCGGCGGCCATGCTTCGCTGGCTCATTCAGGGGATACAACTAATGCGTGGTTTATCGGCTTCGCAACGCTGGGCGGTCGGCAGGCAGTGGCAGTAGCAATTGTGCTGGAGGACAGCGCCGACGCTGGCCTTGCGGCAGATATTGGCGGCGCAACATTGCAGGCCGCCAGTGAAGCGCTGGCAAACAGCAGCAGTTAAATCTACTTTACCCGCCTTCCCACATGCGCGGTTTCAGCCCTAGCTTTTTCGACCACTTGGCCGTTTTGCTGTTCATGTGCACCCACCATGAACTGTAAAGCTCGATATGTTTGGCGGCTGCTAAACCGGCCACGAAGTCAGGCGCGCCCTCAAAGGGCTGCATCACCATCAATGCCCGACCATATTCAATTTTACTGTGTGCGTCTGAGCCGACAGTGCAGCGCGTTCCGGTTTCCATCGCAAACGCCTGCGCTTTTCGGTTATCATTGCCGAACATACAACGCGAATTGAAGACTTCGATAGCATCTACTTGATCGAGAATGCGGCGTAAATCAGCTTCAAGCCATGCCCCCTTACGCAGGCGATCAAATGGGTGAGAAACGCTGATCGCCGCCCCTTGATCACGCAGTCGCTTTATGGTCTCTTCAGGAGTCAATCCGGCGGGGATAGATTCTTGCATGAAATAACCAAGCAGTTCGCCCTGCGTCGTCATAATCTCTTCGCCAACGATCACCCGTTCCGGGGCGAGTTTTTGCATCATGATGGCCGCTTCAGCGGTGTTGTGATCGGTAATGGCAATTTTATCAATGCCCCGCTGCTCGCATAACCGCAGAATGGTATCGAATTCCACCACGCAATCTTTGGAATATAGGGTGTGGCAGTGCAGCTCAACGCGCCATGTTTGTGCAGACAAGTTCAAACTCCTTAGTCTTCGCTTAAGATTCTAGCAGCGGCCGCATCTCTCGCACAGACTGTATGCTATAATGCCCACTCGTAAAAATATTCGCACGATGGGTAACCGTTGGGTGATCGACTTTCAAATTTTGCTCACCCTGTGGCACACTGAAACTCTGGCCTTTCGTCAATATGCCGGTTAATTTTACAAAAACACATGAATAACTATCCACCTGAATACGATAATTCAACATCTGCCCCGCCCCGACTGCTGCTGTGGCTGACAGTGATATTTTTGATCGTGCTGGTACTCGCAGCAATAGCCGTTGTCGTCTTTATCGCCAATGATCGCCGTATCAGCGGGCTGATTCCAGTGGTCGGCATCGGGCTAATCGTGCTGCCGATTGCCAGCGTAATCAGCGCCCTTTTTATGCGAAACGGGCTGCCCAAGCGCCTATGGCTGTGGCTGGCGATCCTTTGGGCGGTGTTCTTACTGGTGATCAGCTTTGGTTTCACACTTTACTATCGCGATTCACTGCCGCCCCGTTATCAAGAAGAAATGCTGACCTACGCGCCGTTCATGCGTCAGTTCATGCGGCCAACGCCACAAGGTGGCATTGTGCCAACTTCAGCCGTGACCAGCGCCATTTCTCCGGCGGACTTGCTGGCGCTGCCAATTGAGGCTACTGCCAGCTTAGCGCCAACTGAAACTAGTATACAGCCCGACGAGACGCCAACATCTGAACCAACAATGCAGGTTACGGATGCTCCGACAGAGGCGGCCATTGTCCCGACCATTACGAATGAGGCGCCGGTCATACAGCCGACCAGCGAACCCGCAAACGCGAGTAATATCAATACGTCATTCGTATCAAGCAACCGCCCGGCATCCGCCTTCATGTACGGCTTCCGCTGGGAGCGCCAAGGGTGGAATAACTGCGGCCCGACCAATATCACCATGGCGCTCAGTCATTTTGGCTGGCAAGAAGATCAAAATTACGCCGCACAGTTCCTCAAGCCGGAGACCGAAGACAAGAACGTCAGCCCCGGCGAAATGGTCAATTTTGTGAACACGCAAACTGGCGTTCGCGCAATTACGCGGATCGGCGGCAGCGTGGAACTGCTTAAACACCTGATTGCTGCGAATTTTCCAGTCATTACCGAAACCACCTTCACCCCGGAAGGATCCGACTGGATCGGCCATTATCAGACCGTCGTTGGCTACGACGACAATGCAGGCAGCTTCTATGTGTACGACAGTTGGTTAGGAATAGAAGATGGTAACGGTTTACCTGAACCCTACGGCCAGTTTGACCGTGATTGGCAGGCTTTCAACCGCACCTTCATCGTGTTATACGAACAATCACGCGAAGGGGTGCTGATTGACTTGTTGGGCGACCTTGCTGATGTCGCTCTAGCGGCGGAGCACGCGCTAGAAGTCGCGCAGCAGGAAGCCTCACAAGACCCGACAAACCCGTTTGCGTGGTTCAATATCGGCACCGCCCTGACGCGCCTTGAGCGCTACGATCAGGCAGCATCCGCATATGACGAAGCGACCCGCCGCCTGCTGCCGTTCCGCATGTTATGGTACCAATTCGGGCCATTTGAGGCTTATTTCAACGTCGGGCGTTATGATGATGTGATGGGCTTGGTGCAGAATAACCTGACCAATGGCGCGCAGTTTGTTGAAGAAACCTACTACTGGCAGGGGCGGGTGTTTGAGGCAAGAGGGCAAACTAATGAAGCAATCGCGGCTTATACCCGCGCATTGAGTCATAACCCGCTGTATCAAGCCGCGCAAGATGCGCTGAACAATCTCACTTAAATCAATCAGGACGGTATACATATGGCATTAGCCGCTGGCCGTAAAGCGCAAATCACCCGATCTACGCTGATCGTCATGGCTTCGTTCGCAGCGGCAAAAGGGATCAGCCTTCTACAAACAGTGTTGATTGCGCGCAGTTTTGGGATCAGCGCAGAGTATGATGCATTTGTAGCGGCAAACCGCCTTCCTGAAGTGATCTTCAATCTGATCGCCGGGGGCGCAATTACCTTCGCCTTCATCCCCGTTTTCACTGGCCTGCTGGCGAAAGATGAAACGTCCACCGCGTGGCGAACGGCCAGCCACGTTGCGAACACGATTTTTTCTCTCACGGCGATCATTAGCCTGCTCGCCTTTCTATTGGCGCCATGGCTGGTTTCACAGGTCATTTCACCGGGATTTCCACCTGAAACTCAGAATCTGACCATTGAAATCATGCGCACGCTGCTTTTGAGCACGCTGATCTTCTCGGTTAGCGGTGTGGTGATGGGCATTCTGCAAAGTTTCAACCGCTTTTTGCTGCCCGCGCTTGCGCCGATACTCTATGATGTCGGCATTTTGATCGGTGTCATCTTCCTGATGCCGGCGATGGGTATTTATGGGCTGGCGTGGGGGGCGGTATTGGGCGCCGCGATGCACCTACTGGTTCAGGTGCCGGGGCTGATCAAGGTCAAAGCGCGCTGGTGGCCGGAATTAGGCTGGAAAGACCCGAATTTCCGGCAGGTCGTGGTGCTATTCATCCCGCGCGCGGCTGATCTGGCGCTGGTCAGCGTTAGCGCGATCATCCTCACCAATTTACTTTCACGGTTGGGCGAAGGCGCCACCAGCGCCTACGATTGGGGGTGGCGGCTGATGCAGATACCCGAAACCCTGATCGGCACAGCGATGGGGATCGTGATCTTCCCGACTTTGGCCGCGCTAAGCTCTCTAGGCGACGTTGAAGGCAAACGTTCGGCGATGTCTGGCTCATTACGCTTCATTCTGGTTGCCACGATTCCTTCAGCGATACTCTTGATCGCCGCGGGTAGGCCAATGCTCAGCCTGCTGGAAGGCGGGGCATTCGATGCCAGCGCCACGAATCTGGTTTACAGCACGCTGATTTTCTTCTCTGTAGGCATCATTGTGCATTCGCTTCTAGAAGTAGTTGCCCGCAGTTTCTACGCTGATAAAGACACCCTCACACCGCTGATCATCGCAGTTGGCGGCGCAGTGATCAATATCGCGGCGGCTGTCGCCTTCAGCGGCCTGCTGACAGGGGATGCCAACCCTGAAAATGTTGGCGCGCTGGCGCTGGCGAATACGCTTGGCATCAGCTTTGAAGTGGTGGCGCTGGCGCTGGTACTGCGTAAACGCTGGCATGGTATTCACGAAAACGCCCTGATTCAGACGACGATACGCACGCTGATCGCCAGCATCGCAATGGGCGCGGCAGTCATGGGCATCAATTTTCTATTCAGCGCAACGGGCTTTGCAGAGCGCGGCACGCTGTGGACGATCATCCAGCTAGCGATCAATTTCATCGCTGCTGTCGTTGTGTTTATCGGCGCTGCTTATCTGGTCAAACTGGATGAGGTTAAGATTTTCCTGTCACGGAGCGTCCAATATCTCAGATCGTTTTTTCGACGCAGCGAGGCGCAAACCGCAACGTGACGCTCAAAATAAAATCCTATACATTAGGCATGGTCTCTACCAACGCCTATCTTATTGGGGATGAAGATAGCAAACGCGCCATCCTGATAGACCCAGTGGATGATGCGCCGCAGTTATTCGCTGGCGCACAAGAAGAAGGCTGGACGATTGCCCTAATTCTGGCGACCCACGCTCATTTTGATCACGTGCTGGCGAGTGCAGAACTCAAACAGTTCACTGGCGCGCCCTTCTCTCTCCATGCAGATGCAGCCGCCATGTTAGAGTCGCTGCCGCTGCAATATCAGACATTTTTTGGCGTTCGCGGCCCGGATGCAGCTAAGCCAGATCGCCTGCTGACGACTGAATCAGAGACGATTGAACTCGACTCAATCAAGCTGGAAACGCTGTATACACCCGGACACGCTCCCGGACACATCAGTTTCTATATGCCAGACGAAAAGATTGTTTTCAGCGGCGATGCGCTGTTCGCTGGCAGCATTGGGCGAACTGATTTACCGGGTGGAAATTTACAGCAGCTATTGGCCTCAATTTCAAGCCAACTACTCTCGCTCGATGATGATGTCCTTGTGCTTTCTGGTCACGGGCCACAAACCACCATAGGGCAAGAGCGCCAGAAAAACCCATATTTGCGATTCTAACCTTTCCCGATCCTTAGGCAGCGCAGCATCCAATCCTATGAAACGACACGTCCTACTCATCTTTCTAGATGGTATCGGGTTAGGCGCAGATGACCCGGAAACCAACCCTTTCGCCATCGCTAATACACCAACGCTGCTTTCACTCGCCAATGGGCAGCGCTGGTTGAATAACACCGGCATTCAACACGCCCAACGCGCTGTATTCATACCAACTGATCCCCGCTTGGGGGTGAGCGGGCGCCCTCAAAGCGCAAGCGGTCAGGCGGCAATTCTCACGGGGAAGAATATTCCGGCGATGATCGGTGAACACTACGGCCCCCGCCCGAATCCCGCTATTCGAGATATTCTGGCCGAAGACAATTTGTTCAAGCGTGTCGTATCACGGGGGGGGACGGCTGCGCTCATAGAGGCCTATCCCCCGCGCTTTCACGATGCGATCAACAGCGGCAAGCGTCTCGCCTCAAGCTATCAACAGGCGCTGGTAGAAGCAGGCTTACCCTTGTTTGGTGAAGATAAAATTTACAGCGGCGAAGCGCTCTCAGTGGATTGGGTTGGCAAAGGCTGGCGCTCAGAGTTGGGCTATACCGATACCCCGATCTATGAACCCGATGAAGCAGGCAAGCGGATGGTTGAAATTTCCCGCCAGTATGATTTCGCCTTCTTCTCCCATTGGATGTCTGATGTTGTCGGGCATCGCGGCACCATAATCGAAGGCGCAGAACTGCTCGAATTATTCGATGGCGTGATGGCCGGCGCGCTAGACGAGTGGGACGATAATGAGGGGCTGCTGATCGTCACCAGCGATCATGGAAACCTTGAAGACCTCAGCCACAAGAAACATACCGAGAATGATGTGCCGACAGTTATTATTGGCGCAGGGAGAGAAGAGATTGCCAGCAGTATCCACACGCTCGCCGATATCACGCCGGGCATCGAAACATTCCTATACGGCCAATCTGGAAATGAGGCGACACATGGTTGATCCACAGGTGATGCGGGATACGCTCCGTTTCTGGTCAAGCGGGGTCGTGATCGTGACAACCCAGCATGATGGCGAGCCTGCCGGCATGACAGCCAGCGCCTTCAATTCGCTCTCGCTTGACCCGCCGCAGATTGTGATTTGCCTGCATAAATCGTCTTACACCGCGCAGATGATTGAGCAAACTGGCAAATTCGCGATTTCGCTTCTATCAGATGATCAGCGCAATATTTCCGAGTTGTTTGCCGGAAGGATTGCGGTCAATGATATTTCCAGCCGTTTCAACGGGTTGGAGACGACCACCGCGATCACTGGCTCACCCATCCTCAGCGAGGCAATTGCGTGGCTGGATTGTGAGGTTGCGAAGCTGCACGACGGCGATTCCCATTGGATCATCATCGGCAGGGTTATGGCAGCTGGAAACAGCGATGCTCACAATCCGCTGCTTTACTACAATCGCGGCTACCATCAGCTAGGCAGCCAGATTTCGGAATGACATTCTCCCTGAACTTATAACGTGCCTTGACGGGTATTTTACGCTCAACTACAATGACCGTTACGCATTTTCTGGAATCCATAAACAGCAATGTTTGAGCAGCTTAGCAACCGCTTGCAGGGCGTCTTTGATGGCCTTGGGCGTGTAGGGAAACTGACCGAAGCCGACGTAGATAAGGCGATGCGCGAAGTACGCATGGCGCTGCTAGAGGCTGACGTTTCACTACCAGTCGTGAAAGACTTCGTACGCCGCATCAAGGAACAGGCCGTTGGCGCAGATGTTGGCCGCAGCCTAAAACCCGGCCAGCAGGTCGTCAAGATAGTTCATGATGAGCTATTGGAAACCCTAGGTGAACCAGGCCGTTTGAATTTCGGCACCAGCCAAAAGCCACATGTGATCATGATGGTTGGATTGCAGGGATCGGGCAAAACCACGACCTCAGCGAAGCTGGCGACATGGTTACGCCGCGATGGACGGCAGCCGTTTTTGGTAGCGGCAGATACTTACCGCCCTGCTGCCGTTGACCAGTTGGTGACGCTGGCGAAACAGATTAACGTTCCCTATTGGGAAGAAGGCACAAAGGTTAGTCCGCCAGATATTGCCGTACATGGGGTTGAAGCGGCCAGAGCCGCCAATGCTGCCGTCGTTATTCTGGATACAGCAGGCCGCCTACAAATTGATGACACCCTGATGACCGAGCTTGAGGAAATTAAGCGGCGAACCAAGCCAGCCGAAATTTTGCTGGTTGCCGACTCAATGACCGGTCAGGAAGCCGTAAATATAGCCGATGGTTTCAATAAGCGGTTGGGCATTACCGGCCTCATATTGACCAAAGTAGACGGCGATGCGCGCGGCGGCGCGGCGCTCTCTATGCGCTCTGTTACTGGCGTTCCCATTAAATTTCTGGGGACGGGCGAAAAACTTGACGGTTTTGAAATTTTTCACCCGGATCGGATCGCCCAGCGCATTCTTGGAATGGGCGACGTACTTACGCTGATCGAGAAAGCGCAAGACGCTTTCGATGAAGAAGAAGCCATCAAACTGCAAAAGAAGCTGATGCAAAATCAGTTTACGATGCAGGATTTTCTGGAACAGCTTCAGAAAGTGAAAAAGCTGGGGTCTATTGGCAACCTGCTGGGCATGATTCCCGGCATGGGGAAGCTAAAAGATCAGATTGATCCCGAAGAGATGGAGCGACGGTTGCGCAGAGTTGAGGCGGTTATGTACTCAATGAACCTCAAAGAACGGCGCAATCCAAAATTGATGGACGCCAGCCGCAAGAAGCGCGTCGCACGCGGGGCGGGCGTAGAGGTACGCGATGTTAACGAAGTGCTGAAGCAGTTCGCAGACATGCAGCGTTTGATGGGTGAAGTTCGCAAGGGTAGGCTCAATATTCCAGGCTTGCCCGGCGGATTAATGCGCTAGGCGTGGTTTACACCACCCTACCGCAACTGAAACACGTGCCGCGCGTGTATTTTACGCGGCAATTCGTGACAGTGGCTTCCCGCTCATAGCAGCGCACGGAAGCGCAAATCAGAGGAGAAAGTAGTAAATGGTACGTATTCGTCTTCGTCGTATGGGTTTGAAGCGTCAGCCGAGCTATCGTTTGGTCGTCTGCGATCAGCGCAGCCCGCGCAATGGTGGTTTCATTGAAATTATCGGCCATCACAACCCGCGCACCATCCCCAGCACCGACATCGTGAATGAAGAACGCGCACTGCACTGGTTGAACGTTGGCGCACAGCCCAGCGACGCGGCTCGCCGCGTGTTGGATCGCGCTGGTACACTGGCGCGTTTCGAACGCCTGCGCAAGGGTGAAACTATCGAAGCATTGGCAGCAGAAGCCGCCGCTAATTACGTTCCGGTCAGCCCCAAGACACGCTTCCCCTCACCGGAAGCCGGCAAGGGAACCATGAAGAAAGCCGAAAAGTAAAAATTTCGCTCTCAAAGGGGATCACGGCGCTAAAGAATGATGTTGTGATCCTCTTTGCAATCAAAGATATAGCCGATGTCTCATAACAAACACAATGACGATTCTGATTTGACCGGGCTGGTCGAATATATCGCCAAGAGTCTGGTTGATGACCCGACACAGGTGAAAGTTCGCCGCCGAGATTCCAATAATGCAATCATTCTAGAACTGAAGGTTTCTCCGCAGGACACCGGACGCATTATTGGCAAAAGTGGCCGCGTAGCCAATGCCATTCGCAACCTGCTGCAAGTTGGCGAAGGCGACTCCCGTTCTAAGCGCATAATTCTCAAGATTCAATAACGGTGCCATCGAAACAGAGGGTGGAACACCCAGCCCATCTCATTATTGGTGAAGTGCTGCGCCCGCACGGCATTCACGGCGAGGTGCGTGTGCGCATCCTTACCGATCATCCCGAACGTATCGCTCAACTTGGCACTGTGTATCTAGGGTCAGGCGTCGGCGCAAAAGACCTAAAGCCCTACTCGCTTGAGAAAGTGCGTCTCACGCCTGAATATGGCCTGTTCAAATTTCATGGTATTGATGACCGTAACGCGGCAGATCGCTTGCGGCAGCGCACGATAATGGTTGACATCGAAAATGCAGTTCCCCTTGAAGAGGGTGAATTCTTCCTTTATCAGCTTATCGGATTAAATGTACTGCTGGAAGATGGCCGCAGTCTCGGCCACATCACTGAAGTTATCGAGACGGGCGCGAACGACGTTTATGTGATCAAGCCACCAGAGGGAAAAGATCTACTTATTCCTGCAATCCCAGATGTGGTTCTGAAAACGGACGTGCAGGCGGGAACAATGTTGATTCGCCCGCTGCCGGGCTTGCTAGAAGATCCTGCTCGCGACAAACCCGACGTTTGACGGAACTCACCGATAGAAGGATTTCCGCTGAGGTGAGGCTGCGATAATCGAGACTCTACTTGAACGACGCGAAATATTGGCTCGGCTTCTGCCTGATCCCTGAAATTGGCTATAAACGTTTCCGCCTGCTATTAGAGCGATTTGAAACGGCCGGCGCAGCATGGAACGCCCCTGAAGCCAACTTGCGGGCAGTTGGGCTTGAAAACAACCGACTGAATGCCTTACTGGTAAAACGCGACAAACTCGATTTAGATGCAGAGCTTTTGAAAGTTGAACGGGTTGGGGCGCGGCTGATCACGCAGGCAGACGACGAATATCCTTCGCTGCTGCGATCTCTGGCAGACGCCCCACCGCTGCTATTTGTACGGGGCGAAATAACAGATGACGATGCGTTGTCTATTGCAATTGTGGGAACCCGTCGGGCCTCAACTTATGGCAAAGATGCTGCCACTTATTTTTCGCGCGAGCTAGCTGCAAATGGCGTCACTGTTATTAGCGGATTAGCGCATGGAGTTGACGCAGCCGCGCACCGAGCAGCCATACAGGCTGGCGGGCGCACATTGGCCGTGCTTGGCTGTGGCATTGATCAGGTATACCCCCGCGAACACAATCATCTCGCAGCAGAGATCGCCCAGCATGGCGCAGTCATCAGCGAGTTTTCGCCCGGCACAAAGCCAGAAGCGTATAACTTTCCGCGTCGTAATCGAATTGTTAGCGGGTTGAGTCTTGGCGTGCTGGTGGTGGAAGCCCCTGAAAAAAGCGGGGCGTTAATTACCGCAACGGCTGCGGCTGAACAGGGGCGCGATGTGTTTGCTGTGCCGGGTAATATTTTCAATCCGATGGGGATGGGCGCTAACCGCCTGATACAAGATGGGGCGAAGTTAGTGACAACGATTGATGATGTTTTAGAAGAGCTAAACCTTGCACAGGTTGTTCACGAAACCCGTAAGACTACCGTAGAGATAGCGCCAGAAGGCGACGACGAGCGCAGCATTTTAGGATTCTTGAGTACAGAGCCTGCTCACGTAGACGAGATAGCCCGAAGTTCCGGCATGGCGATTTCAAAAGTGACCGGCACGCTGACTATTTTGGAGCTAAAAGGGCTTGCGCGAATGGTCGGTCCCATGCAATATAGCTTGACACCACGTCGGTAGCGGTACAGAAGGTTGACCATGGAACACACTTATGCGCTGATCATGGCAGGCGGCGGCGGTACTCGCCTATGGCCGATGAGCCGTAACGAAACACCAAAACAACTGCTCCCATTGATTGAAGAGCAATCAATGTTTCAGGTCAGCGTTGAACGGCTTAGCCCGCTGCTGCCCTCTGAACGGATCTATGTGGTCACTGGCGCAAAATATGTGGATGCACTGCGCGAACAGGCGCCGGAAATACCCGCCGAGAATTTCGTCATTGAGCCGTATGGCCGCGATAGTGGCCCTGCCGCCGCGCTAGGTGTCACTGTTATTCAGAAACGCGATCCTAAAGCAATCATCGCGCTGCTGACGGCGGATCATCATATTAGTAATCGTGAGGGGTTTCGCGGTGTGTTGGCCGCGAGCTTTGAAGCCGCCGAAAAAGGCGCAATTATCACGCTCGGCATTTCCGCAACGCTGCCTTCAACCGCTTTTGGTTATATCCGCAAGGGTGATCAAACTGGCGTTGTGAACGGATGGAAGGTCTATCGTTCACTGGGATTTACGGAAAAGCCTAATATTGAGCGTGCAGTCGCGTTCATTCGCAGTGGTGAATACAGTTGGAATTCGGGCATGTTCATTTGGACGGCGCGCCGTGCATTCGATGAATTTGAGCGCCAGCAACCTGTGATGTACAGCGCCATGCAGCGTTTATTAACGGCTGTTGACACCCCCGCTTATGAAACAGTTTTGAGCGACGTGTGGGAAACAATGCCCAAAATCTCACTTGATTACGCAGTCATGGAAGATGCTGAAGACGTCTCCGTCATCCCGATAGATATTGGTTGGAGTGATGTGGGAAGTTGGGATGCCCTGTTCGATGTCCTTAATTTGGATGAATCTGGAAACGGGTTCAAAGGCGCAAGCCCCGATCATCTCGTAGTAGACACAAAGAATACACTGGTATACAGTGATAAACTGACTGTGACTATCGGCCTTGAGGATCTGGTGATCGTTGATACCAAAGACGTTTTGTTGGTATGCCACAGAGACCGGGCGCAAGATATAAAACAAATTGTGAATATGTTGAAAGATCGTAATGGTGGAGCCTATCTATAGGCAACCATACGACAATCACCCTGTAAAACTAACAGCGAGTTGATCAATGCAAGCGTATTGCGTAAAGTGCAAAACCAAGCGCGAAATGAGCGCGCCTAAACCGGAGTATTCGGCAAACGGACGTGCCTTTACACGCGGCGTATGCCCTGTTTGTGGCACCACAATGACAGCATTTGGCGAAACCCCTGCTCATGCCAGTATCTCAAAGCCAGAGCCGCTTCCCAAAACCCCCAAAGGCCCTGGCGATGTCAAAAAGGCGACAAGGAAGGCCGCGCCCAAAAAACAGCCAAAGCGCAAAAAGGGCGCAGCGGCAAGTAAAACTGCTGCTCGCGCAAATGGCGCGGCGACAGCCGCTAAAACCGCGGCCAAAAAGAAACCTAGCGCTGAGCCAAAGGGGTCAATTCGCCGATCTGGCAAGTTGGTCATTGTTGAATCGCCAGCCAAAGCACGCAGCGTTGGTAACTACCTGGGCAGCGAATATACGGTCAAAGCATCTAAGGGCCATGTACGTGATCTGCTGGTCTCTCAACTTTCGGTAGATGTTGAAAACAACTTTGAGCCAAAATATCGCGTACCAAACGATAAACGCGAAACCGTTAAACAACTCACCAGCGCAGCCCAGCGGGCCAAGGAAATATATCTCGCAACTGACCCCGATCGCGAAGGCGAAGCGATTGCATGGCACCTGATACACGCTGCCGAGATGGAAGGTGTACCGGTAAAGCGTGTGGTATTCCACGAAATCACACGTCCTGCAATTGAAGAAGCCTTTCATCACCCGCGTGAGCTGGATATGAATCTGGTGAACGCCCAGCAAGCGCGGCGCATCCTTGACCGCCTAGTAGGCTACAACATCACCGAGCTGTTATGGGATAAAGTACGCGGCGGGCGTTATCGCCTGTCTGCCGGGCGCGTGCAAAGTGTGGCAGTACGGCTGATCGTTGATCGTGAGCGAGAGATTCTGGCGTTCGTGCCGCGTGAATACTGGACAATTGATGCCCGCCTGCAAAAGCAGAAGATCAATCACAAAACTGCTTCGCTTCCCTTTCTGGCTCGCCTGATTGCCATCGAGGGGAAAGAGGCTGAACTTGCGAACCGCGATCAGGTAAACCCCCATTTAGCCGCGCTCAAAGTGAGCGCCTACCAAGTTTCTAAGGTGGCGCGGGGTGAGCGCCAGCGCAAACCATCGCCCCCCTTCACCACCAGCACCTTACAACAGGAAGCATCGCGGCGGTTGGGCTTCTCTGCTGGCAAAACAATGTCAGTCGCGCAACAGCTTTACGAAGGCGTCGCCGTTCCCGGTCAGGAGTCTGTAGGTTTGATCACCTATATGCGTACTGACAGTATGAATATTTCCACTCAGGCTCAAAAAGAAGCGCGGGATTTCCTGCGCGGCAAGTTCGGGAAGGAATATGTTCCCGCCCATGCACCCGTTTACAAAACACGTGCAAAAGGCGCACAAGAAGCGCATGAAGCCATTCGCCCGACGATGGTTGTTCGTGACCCTGCCTCAATTAAAGCTGCGCTGACCAACGACCAGTACAAGCTGTATAACCTTATCTGGCAGCGATTCGTCGCCAGCCAGATGAGCAATGCGGTTTACAACACCCTGCAAGTTGATATTGATGCCGTTCCAGAAAACCGACGCGCCACGACGCCCCCGCCCTATGGGCTGCGCGTTTCTGGCAGCACCATCAAATTTGCTGGATTTCTGGCGTTATATGAAGATTCAAAGGATGAAGACCTGGCAAAGGATGAGGACGAGGGGCGCATTTTGCCAGAATTTGAAGTTGGCGAAATGCTCAACTTGTTGGATCTGCTGCCGATTCAGCATTTCACGCAGCCTCCGCCGCGCTTCACTGAAGCAAGCCTTGTGCGCACGCTCGAAGAATTGGGCATTGGCCGCCCCAGTACATACGCGCCTACAGTAGGCGTCATTCAAGATCGTGAATATGTCACTAAGCAGGACAAACGCCTCATTCCAACCGAAACGGGAATTACCATCAACGATCTGCTGGTAAAGTCGTTCCCGAAGGTAATGGATTACCAATTTACCGCCAATATGGAAGAGGAATTAGACGAAATTTCCGAAGGCGCCATGGAATGGCAGCCGATGTTAGGCGGATTCTATGCGCCATTCTCGCAAGAACTGGCTGTTGCGCGGCAAACCATGCCGGCCATCACTCAGGAAGAGCCGGTTGGCCGTGACTGCCCCACTTGCGGCAAGCCACTGATGATCCGTTACGGCAAGTTCGGCAAGTTTATTGGCTGTTCAGACTACCCGAACTGCCGCTATACCGAACCCTACTTGAACAAGATCGGTGTTTCCTGCCCCACTTGCGGGACGGAAAAAGGCGGCGAAATTCTTGTCAAACGAACCCGACGGGGCAAGGAATTCTTCGGCTGCAGCCGCTATCCTGAATGTGATTTTACCAGCTGGCAGAGGCCGTTGGCACAGCCCTGCCCACACTGTGGTGGCATGCTCGTACAGGTAGGCCGCAACAAAGCAAAATGCACCGTTTGCGGAAAAACCACATTTATTAAATCATCGCAGCCCGCTATAGAAACTACGGCCTAAGCAGTTGCGAGAATCATAAACGCGGAGGTGGTGGTGCTTATCACCGCCTCCGTGTTTATTTCCCTCCCATTTGTTCACGATTCCCCGCTTGAATGGTTTGCACTTTCTTACCTTTCGCATGTAGACTATGCAAATTCTAATACAATCAACGTTATAGACATCACCATCGGAAGTGAAAGGTCGCCGCGCATGACTAAATTCATTCAGGACAGCTATAACGGGGTCTATGTTGTTCTGCTGAAACCGTACATGCCTAGCCTTAAAACAATCTTGCTGCTGATTGTTGGTGTCATCATTGGGTTGTTCTGGGCATATGTGCTGGCCCCTGTGATTTTTTACGACTCTGACCCAAGTACGCTGCAGCAAAGCTGGCAGGATGAATGGGTTAAATTACTTTCAGACCGCAATGAGGCCGCGAACTTTGACGTTAGCAGCCACATCACTAATCTGCTGGCCGCAATTGATGAGCCGCTGGAGGTTGTTGATCGTTTGCTGGTAACCCCTGGTGAAGAAGCGAACATGCCGCGGTTACAGGCAATTCGCCCGATGGCTGAAGCAGCAAACCCAATTGCTGCCACCCCACCACAGCCGAATATCCTGAGCAACATTCTGCCATTCCTGATCGCGCCATTGATCGTGGTTGTTCTTGCCGT
This sequence comes from Anaerolineae bacterium, assembly GCA_034437295.1. Taxonomy (GTDB): domain Bacteria; phylum Chloroflexota; class Anaerolineae; order Aggregatilineales; family Phototrophicaceae; genus Flexifilum. The sequence goes on from DAOTUZ010000158.1 coordinate 18,032, forward strand.
GATCATCTCATTGCTATGGGGCATGCTGATTAAGAGCAACGTGTATGACCCGGCGATGAAGCGAATTCGCGGGGAACGTGTCAGCCCTGAAACCAAAGCTATGCGTGAGACGGTACAGGCCGCTAAACACGCTGAAGCTTCTCTCAAAACAAATTTTGCTGCATCCGAACTTGGTGTGCCGATGATGCAGCGCATGTCCACCTTCATCCTTGGGCATGGCAATTACGACGATTCGTTCAGTATCGAAGATGCTCAAGAGCGATTCTTAGGTGAATGCGGCGCAAGCATTGCCGAAACAATAGGCAGTGGCGATCCATCAAAACCTACCGCGCTCGAAGTATGGCTGTTCGATAAAGATGATTTTTCGCGGACAATCACTACTGTTTTTGCCTCACAGTATGCAGCTAGCGATCCTTCACTCAGCACGCGGCTTACAGGTCGCGGTGAGATAATTCTGGCACAGCCCGGCGCAACAGCTAGCCTTGAAACAGCAACCTTACGCTTACAGGCTCGTATCGTTGACATTCAATACGGGGTCGATCCAGCCATGCCGGCGCAAAGTTTCTTCCAGAAAG
>DAOTUZ010000159.1:0-17746 GCA_034437295.1 Anaerolineae bacterium
GTCCCCTCTCCAGCCTACGGAGATGAATACATCCCGCCCAGCGCCATTCCAGCAGCACAGCCCGCGCAAGAAGCCGCGCTCCCCAGCTATGAAGATGCCGTCCGTGAACAGCAAAGAAGCACAATCCGCATCGTCATGCTGATCGCCGCTGCCGCCCTTGGCGTCCTGCTGCTAGTCGGCGCATGTGCCATCGTCATGATGGTCTCCACTTATCAGGGCATTCTTTCTCCCTTTGAGGGCGCTATCGCCAATCTGGCAAATTACGAGCCAGACTTCCAGACTGCGCGTATTTATGCCGCTGATAACAGCGTCATCGCCACCTTAATCGGGCAAGGGGATCGTCAGCCGGTTAACCTGCCGGATGTCTCTCCATTTTTCGTTCACGCTGTCCTTTCTGTTGAAGACCCGAAATTCTACGCAACATCAGGCTTCAGCGCCGGCAACGTCGCCACCGGCCTAATCCAGAATGTATTCGGAGAGATTCAAACGAATGGCGGCATCACCGAGCAAATCGCCTGCAACTTGGTCATTCAAGACTGCTCCGATACGCCCGAAAACCGCCTCCGCATTTTCGTGGTCAGTTCCGGAATCGCCCGCGCCTATGATCCGAATTTCATTTTGCAGTTGTATATCAACGAAATTTATCTCGGCAATCAGTCCTACGGCATAGAAAGCGCGTCGCAGTTCTACTTTGACATCCCCTCCAGCAATCTCACCGCCCCTCAGGCCGCCCTGCTGGCCGGGATGATCTCTGCCCCGGCCACCTTCGACCCTGTAGTCAACCGTCAGGCATCCTTCAACCGTATGAATGAAGTGCTGCAAATTCAAGCACAGGTTGGCTGCATCCAGTTTGATTTTGCGCCTTATCTAAATGGGCCATTCTGCGTAGATGAAGCCTTCATCCGATCTGGACAGGTCGTTCTAGAAAAAGCGCAGGTTGAAGCCCGCGACTACTTCCAGCGCGAATCTGATGATCGCTATCCTCACTTCGTTAATTATGTGATGGCGCAAATCGAGCAAACCTACGGCTCCAGCGAAATGTTCCGCCGTGGCTTCCAAATTTACACCACGCTGGTTCCTCGCATTCAGGATACCGCCCAGAGCGCGCTTCTCGCTGGCCTGAATGCTGTATCCGGGCGCGGCGTAGACAATGGCGCAGTACTCGTGACCGACCCCGCATCTGGCGCTATCCGCGCAATGGTCGGCAGCCCCGATTTCGCCAATTCCAACATTCAGGGTGAAGTGAATAACGTATTCACCTGGCAGCCGCCCGGTGATGCCATCTTCCCGATCACCTATACCGCCGCGCTCGAAGGCGTTCAGAATCCCTCAACCGGCGCTTTTAGCTACATGACGCCAGCTTCCATCCTCTGGAATGTGCCAACCACATTCCAAACCAACCCGCCGTTCACGCCCACGAACAATCCCAACGTCGCCACCGGCCCAACCGCCGTCCGTTTCGCCCTCGCCAATGGCTTTAACGTCACCGGCGCCAAAGCCTATGAATTCATTGGCGATCAGAATTTCATCAACATCTCGAATCGCATGGGCATCAATTATCTGCCCGAAGCCGTGTTCGGCTTACAAGCCGCGCTCGGCACCAATCAGGTTCGGCTGTATGATATGGTCGAAGCCTATGGCACGCTGGCAAACAACGGCGTGCGCGTTCCCCTAACATCCATCCTTCGCATCACGGATGCCGATGGCAACGAAGTCGTAGTGCCGGTCTCTGCCCCCGCATCACAGCAGGTGCAGCCGCAAATCGCCTTCATGATCAACAACATTCTGGCAGACGATGGCGCCCGCTCAACCACCTATGGCCTAAACAGCGGCCTGAATCTTCCGCAGTATGCTGGCCGCGTCGGCGCTAAATCTGGCACCAGCGCCAATAATGCCGATCTGTGGACAATGGGCTACAGCAGCAATGCCGTCGTCGGTGTCTGGACGGGCAGCACCAATAACAGCGCCACTTCGGCCACCGCCGGTCAAATCGCTATTCCTGTCTGGAATTCAATCATGCAGGCCGCGCTGGCAGGCAGTAATCCGGCGTTCACTCAGCCTTCAGGCATCGTGCAGGCGCAAATTTGCTCGCTTACCGGCGCGCTCTTTGACCCCAACATCTCGCAGAACTGCGGCTCAGTACGCACCGAACTCTTCGTCCAAAACCTACCGCCGCTGCCCGCCGATCAAGGTTTCGTCCAAACCGCAACCATTGATACATGGTCTGGTCTGGCCGCCAACCAGTATTGCCCCGACAACACCACCACCGCCCGTTTCCTCAGCGTCAACGATCCTTCGGCGGTACGCTGGTTGCAATCCGACCCGCAGGGGCAGGCGTTCGCCCAGCAAAACGGCCTGACCGGGCTGTCTGGCACCACCCCGCCGGCGGCATGCAGCATCAACACCCAAAACCCGATACTGGCGATCACCAGCCCAACACAAGGTCAGTCGCTGCAAGGAAATATCAACGTAACCGGAACCGTACAGGCGGTGAACTTCCAGCAGTACACGTTGGATATCGCCAATCAAGCGCAGCCTAACGACTTCCAGGCTGTGTTTGGCCCCTCTAACCAGCAGGTACAAAATGGCGTGCTCGGCACTTTCAACACCGCTTCGCTGCCCAATGGCAACTATATTCTGCGGCTGGCCGTCTACAATTCCAGCAACGGTTTCGCCTATCGCACCGTGCCTGTGGTGATCAACAATCCGCTGCCCACGCCCACGCCTACGCTGCCGCCCACCGCCATAGTCCCAACCTTCGAGATTGTGCCGCCGCTGGCGACCTTCCCCTCGCAAATTCTGCCCACCTCGCCAGTTTTCGAGTTCACGCCGCTGCCCTTTGATGAACCCACGCCGACGATCAATTTCGGCTCATAGTTTCACCCGCAGCCAAAACAAAAACGGACGGGATTTCCCGTCCGTTTTTGTTTCTCATGCTCACTAAGCCCGCCGCATGGGTTTGACCAAGCGCGATAACCTACGCAATCGTCACATCTTCATTCAGATACACATCCTGAATCGCCTGAAGCAGCGCCGCGCCTTCATTCATCGGCCGCTGGAACGCCTTGCGCCCGCTGATCAAACCGGTGCCGCCCGCGCGCTTGTTAATCACCGCCGTCTTGACTGCTTCGGCTAGGTCGCTGTCGCCTTCGCTGGCGCCGCCGCTGCTGATTAAGCCGATGCGCCCCATGAAGCCATTCGCCACCTGATAGCGCGTCAGGTCAATCGGATTTTCGCTGGTCAGTTCGCTGTAAATGCGCGGGTCCAGCTTGCCATACGATGATCCGCCGCTGTTCAGCGCCTTGAAGCCCCCGTTATTGGTCGGCAGTTTCTGCTTCACAATATCCGCCTGAATCGTCACGCCCAAATGATTGGCCTGCGAACTCAGGTCTGCCGAAGTTTCATAGTTCACGCCGTTCACCTTAAACTGCGGGTTACGCACGTAGCACCATAAAATCGTCGCCAGCCCCAGCTCATGCGCCGCCGCAAAAGCCTGCGACACCTCAACCAGTTCGCGGGTCGCGTCGGCGCTGCCAAAATAGATCGTCGCGCCTACGGCCACCGCGCCCATATTCCATGCCTCGCGAATCGTCCCGAACATCACCTGTTCGCTCTTATTCGGATAGGTCAGCAGTTCATTATGATTGATCTTGACGATGAACGGGATGCGATGCGCATACTTCCGCGCCACCGCCCCCAACACGCCGAAAGTTGAAGCCACGGCGTTACAGCCGCCCTCAATCGCCAACCGCACGATATTTTCAGGGTCAAAGTAGGCCGGGTTCGGCGCGAACGATGCGCCTGCCGAGTGTTCAATCCCCTGATCTACCGGCAAAATCGAAAGGTAGCCAGTATTTGCCAGTCTGCCCGTGCTGAACATCTGCGCAAGGCTGCGCAGCACTTGCGGGCTGCGATCGGTTTGGGTGTAAACGGTGTCCATGAAATCCGGCGAAGGCAGATATAAATGTTCCTTCGGAATCGTGGTCGAAACGTGGTTGAGAAGTGCGTCTGCATCGCCGCCGATCAATTCGGCGATCCGGTCTATGCTTAAATAGGAAGAATCACGTGTTGCGAGAGCCATTAGGTATCTCCGTAAATTTACTCAGTTTATCCGCTTTTTGACGGCAGAATGCGAGTATAACATGCCCCAACAACTGGCTGTAGATCTTCTTCCTTCACACAGCCAAAATACCGCCAAAAAGAGGACATTCGTACACAGCAATCACGCCAAAAGTAATGATGAATACGAAGCCCGCCCGTTCTCAGGCAGGCCTCAAGCCTGCGGCGTGTGCTTCCCCCAAATGCTTTGGGTTGGGAGTGGGGAAATAGCAGGATATGACCTTGACCTCACCCCTGCTGCCCCCCGCGTGGCCTCCCCTCTAACCTATCCGTAGGGACAACGCATGCGTTGTCCGTTTTGGAGATATTTCTTGAACATAACCGAATTTCCCGCCCTCAAACCCGTCCGTAGGGGCGCAGCGCGCTGCGCCCGTTCTTCAATCTTTCTTCCCCTCAGGCTGCGCACGGAGAGGGGAATGAGGGGTGAGGTTATCATCAGGCAATATCATCGAAAGTCCCCACTCCCTTTGGGGATGGAATTGAGGGGTGGATACGTTTCTCAGGTATACTGCTAAGTTCGGGAAACAAGAGCCAAACTCGCCGCGCTTATGAACACAAATGAGTCTGTCGTACCCTATAGCGCCTTAGCGCGGCTGTTCCTCAAAATGAGCCTCTTTGCCTTTGGCGGCCCGGTCGCGCATATCGCCATGGGCGAAGATGAAATCGTCCGCCGCCGCCGTTGGCTGACCCACGAAGAATATCTGGATATGATGGCCGCCACGAATCTAATCCCCGGCCCCAATTCCACCGAAGTGATGATCCATGTCGGCCATAAAATGCGCGGGATTCCCGGCGCCATCCTCGCCGGCCTGTGCTTCATCACCCCCTCATTTCTGATCACGCTGTTCTTAGCCACCCTCTACGTACAGTACGGCGCCCTGCCGCAGGTTTCCGCCATGCTTTGGGGCATCCAACCGGTGATCATCGCCATCATCGCCGTTGTCGCCTACAGGCTTGCGCCAGCGGTCATCAAAACCCGCGATTTGATCGCCCTATTCGTAATCAGCTTGCTGTTGATGGCCTTCTCCGCAGTCGATGAAGCGCTCATCATGCTGTTGGCCGGTCTGGTCTACGCCCTCTATAAAACGATAGGCGGCCGGGGAATGTTGTTTGCCTTGCTGCCGGTTGCCGCGCAAGCCGCCGTTAGCCTACCTGTCGCTTCGCTCAACGAATTGTTCTGGTACTTCCTCCGCATCGGCGCAACTCTGTTCGGCAGCGGCTATGTGCTGATCAGCTATATTCAAAATGATCTGGTCAATACCTTCGGCTGGCTTACCAACCAGCAGCTTTTGGATGCTATCGCCATCGGGCAGGTAACGCCGGGGCCTGTCACCACCACCACCGCCGTCGTTGGCTATATCATCGGCGGTATTCCTGCGGCAGTCGTCGCCACCACCGCCGTATTCCTACCCGCGTTCGTGCTGGTCATCCTCACCGCCCCACTCATCCCCCGCATGCGTCGCAGCCCCTTCTGGAGCGCCTGCCTAAGTGGCATCAACGCCGCCGTGTTGGCCGCCATCTCGCTCACCACAATTCGCCTCGCCATCGCCGCATTTCACCCGCTCCCATCCGATTCACTGGTCATCGGCGGTTTCAGTCCAATTGCCATTGGCTTGTTCTTGCTCTACGCCTTCCTCATGATCCGCCTCAAGATGAACGCCACATTCCTAATCGCCGCCGGCGCTCTCATCGGCATCCTCGCCGGCCAAATCTTCACCCACCCCCTCTTTTAATTTTTAATTCCTTTACCCTCTCACTGTCCCTTTTTTTCATCTTTTTTTCGTTTTATGCCCCTTTTTCCCCTCAAATTTTGAGTCCATTTTGTTAGCAATATAGTCACCAATAGGTAGAAAATTTGTGCTATCCTAAAATAGAGATTGAAGTTATGGCCTTACTTGACGCTTGTCACAGCCTTTGTCTAGGCGTTAAACTTCACCTACAAGCAACCCATATTTTTAAGCTTAGGAGCATTCTCATGGTTCAAAAATTGCAGAATTATTTTGGCGGTCAGTGGGTCAGCAGCACCTCTGACAAAATGACAACCGTCATCAATCCGGCAACTTGCGGCGTCATCGCTGAAGTTCCTGTCGGCACTCGTGAAGACGTAGACGCAGTAGCTAACGCGGCGGCTGAAGGCTATGCTGAATGGCGCAGTACCCCGATCCTCAGCCGCGCCCAGTACATGTATCGTTATAAGACCTTAATTGAAAATCGCTTTGAAGATTTCGTGCGCGCCGTCGTTGAAGAAAACGGCAAAACCCGCGATGAAGCCCGTGGTGAAGTCCGCCGCGGCATTGAAGGTATCGACTTCGCCATCGGCCTGCCCAATATCGCCCATGGCTACAAAGTCGAAGACATTTCTAGCGGCATTGATGAGACCGCCGAACGCCAGCCTATGGGTGTGTTCGCCGCCATCACCCCCTTCAACTTCCCAATGATGGTGCCGCTCTGGTTCTTGCCAACCGCCATCGTCTTGGGCAATACCTTCATCCTGAAGCCATCGCCACAAACGCCAATCAGCGCCCATCTGCTGTACGAAGTGCTGGACGAGCTAGATTTGCCCGAAGGCGTGGTCAATCTGGTGCATGGCGGCGTTGATGTGTCTATGGCCGTCATGGAGCATCCGAAAGTCGTCGGCGTGTCATTCGTCGGCAGCAGCCCCGTCGCCAAAATCGTCTATGAAACCTGCGCGAAGCACGGCAAGCGCGTTCAGGCGCAGGGTGGCGCTAAGAATCACATTGTCGTCATGCCCGATGCCGATATGGCCGCCAGCGTCAAGAACATCATGGGTTCAGCCTATGGCTGTGCCGGCCAACGCTGTCTCGCGGGTTCCGTCGTCGTCGCCGTTGGCGATGCCTACGAGCCGCTGCGTGACGAACTGGTCAAGCAGGCTTCAGCCCTGCGCGTCGGCTACGGTCTCGAAGAAACCACCCAGATGGGTTCCGTAATTTCTCACGCCGCCCGCGAACGCATCGAGAAGATGATCGCTGAAGGCGTGGCTGAAGGCGCGAATCCGGTGCTGGATGGCCGCAATAAATCCGTCGAAGGGTTTGCCGATGGCTCATTCGTTGGCCCTACCATCCTCGATGGCGTGACCGCTAATATGAGCGTCGCCCGTGATGAAATCTTTGGGCCGGTGCTGTCTATCATGAAGGCCGAAAGCTTCGATGAAGCCGTAGACATTCTCAACAGCAGCCGCTACGGCAACTCTGCCAGCCTGTTCACCAACAGCGGTAAATATGCCCGCGAATTTAAGTATCGCGTTGATGCTGGCAATATCGGCATCAATATCGGCGTGGCGGCGGCCACCGCATCCTTCCCCTTCGGCGGCAAGAAGGACTCCTTCTTCGGTGACCTTCACGGTCAAGGGCCAGATGCGCTGGAATTTTATACCGACCGTAAAATCGTCATCGAGCGCTGGATCTAAACGCGAAAGGATCAGGCGGCGAGTCTTGACTCAAGAACTGACTCGCCGCCTCACAAAATCATGATCCGCTACACCGCCCATCCTAGCGGTATCACTGCCGCACAGTTGCAGGGTGGTTTCTTCGTTGGTTGGCCTAGCCCACCGACGCCGGAAACGCATCTGGAAATTTTGCGAAGTGCCTATCGTGTAGTGCTGGCGATAGATGAAGCTGAAGAAAATCAACCGGTCATCGGGTTCATCAATGCCCTGAGCGACGGCATCATTTCAGCATACATTCCCTTGCTGGAAGTGCTGCCTAACTATCAGCGAAAGGGCATCGGCGCTACGCTGGTGAAGCGTATGCTTGATACCCTGCAACCCATGTATGCCATTGACCTATTATGTGATGAATCGCTGATCCCATTTTACCGGCGGCTTGGCCTCATTCCCCTGAATGGGATGGGATACCGCAATTACGTTGTACAGTCGGGTATGGTCAACTATAACCCGACTTCGACCGACTAGGAGATCGTAAATGACCTCATTGAATACCTTTGGCGCAGTTATGACCTTCGCCATCGAGATGGAAACCCAGATACGCGATTATTATCAAACCGCAGGCGATGCCCCACGCGCCGCCGATGCTGATAAACGCCGCCTAAATTTCGAGCGCGTGCGCCGCGAAAATGTCACCGAAATCAAGCTTGAGGCCATTGAAGGCTTGAGCGAATCCGATTACGTGCTGAATACGTCAGATACTTCTGCCGCTGGTTACAAAGCGATCGAAGAAACCGCTGCGCGTTTCTATACTGATACCGCGCCTAAAATCAACGTGCGTGAAGCGCAGCGCGCCTTAGAACGCGCCGCCAAACAGCATACGCAAAACGCCACCTAGCTCATCACTCGCTGCGCGTTTAAGAGGGAATCCTTGTGTTCGCCCACTGCGCGCAAGCCAGACGAACAGTGAAGATGCGGGGCAATACTTTTTCTATGCTGTGGGGGCGCGCCAATGTGTGCGCCCAAAAACACACCGGCATCTTATAAAAAGGCGCTCCGCAATTAGACAGAACATCTTCACAAAACATGAGGTTTCGTGAATTTTGTGTAAAATTTGGCGTTAATCTATAGCGTTATCTTTTGGTTTAGTTTATCTTGTGAACATCTCTTGTAATATTCACGTCAAGCAGGAGCACGCCATGACCTCCGCTTACTACACGCAGCAAGACTTCAACGATCTTACAACCCGTGTGCCACAAGACTGCCCTCTTCTTATAGATAAATGCAGTGAACTGGTACGCACCGTTTCCCGCCGAATGCGGGATCTAAGCTGGGATCTGCATGTTTACTGGGAGCGTCCGGGAGTCATTCCGGGGCGTTCAGCAGCCGCAAACAACCCCATTTACGGAATCAGCATGCCTTTTCTGCGCTCTCACGAACAGGCGTTGCTAGTCGAACGAATGATGGGGCGTGACGGCGTAAGCGCGCCCGCCAGCGTGGACTGGCATCACCATCCGGTCATTGAGCTGCGGCTAACCCCCCAAAATTTCACAGTTGAACTGATTTTGCCGCCCTCGGCATGGTGGGATCAGCGCAATCTAGTAGGCAAACTTTCAGTGGCGCGCCACCGTGAAGCCCTGCGCTCCATCCTAGCCCGCATGGATGGCGATTTTCGTTTCGGCTTTTGGGATGGTATTCACCTCAGCGATCTGCATCTGACCAGCGCCCAGCTGGTACGCAGCGGCGCATTACACGAATTGATGAATACCTTTGGCGATGGGCAAGACTGGATGCGCGTGGGCGTTTGGTACGAACCAGAAGATGAACGCTTGACAACCGGCCAGATCACCACCGAAGTTGTGAACCGAATGGCGGCTTTGTACCCACTGTATAATTTCTTCTTATGGACGAGCAACAATAATTTTCAGAGTTTTCACCCGGCGAACGCATGGATGTATAACAGCCGGGATATGCAGCAGTAATCACTCACTTTATCCCGTATTTCGTATTCAAAAACGGGCCATCTTCTAAAAGATGGCCCGTTTTTGTTGTGTTTGGCAGCACCGTGGCGTTATCGTGTGCCTTTGATGTTGTAAAAATACATGGTCATCGGCGCAAAAATTGCGATCAGAATCCCGCAGCCTAGAAAAACCAGCCCGATCTGATCCGCTGTGACCGTGCCAGACATCAACCCACGAACCGCTGTGACCACATGCGTGATAGGGTTCAGATTAACCGCCACCTGAAGCCATTCCGGCATCGTTGCCGGATCAACAAAGATATTGGTGGCGAAAGTAATCGGAAAAGAAACCATCGAACTGACCATCATCGTTGATTCTGGCGTACTCACCACCAGCCCCAACACCGTCCACGCCCACGACAGGCTAAAAGCGAAGATCAGCACCAGAATCAGCGAAAGCAGCACCCCGATAATCCCGCCTTCAGGGCGAAAGCCAAGGATAAAACCGAGCACAATCACCACCAGCCCCGCTAGCGAATAACGAACAGTATCCCCCAGCAGCATCCCCACCAGCACCGCTGGCCGCCAGAAAGGAAGCGAACGAAAGCGGTCAAAAATGCCTTTAGAAATATCAGTGTTCAGCGCATGGCCGGTATACATGGTGATCATCGCAATGGTCATCACAAAAATGCCGGGGATCAAAAATTGCACGTAATCGCCAACAGATCCTGCCAACGCGCCGCCAAAAAGGAAAGTGAACATCAGCGTCATCATGATCGGGAACATGGTGACATCTAACAACTGCATTGGCACATGCTTTATTTTTAATATTGCGCGCCATGCCATTGTGATCGAAGCATCCAGCGGATTTGGGCGCTGTGGGCGGTGGTTGGTAGAAATAGCAGTATGTAAAGTCGCCTGATTGACAGGGGCTAATTCTGGTTGGGCTACGGCCATTATGCAATCTCCTGTGCTTGTTCGGTTTCTACTTCATCCAGCGGTTCCCCGGTCAAGGCGAGGAATACTTCATCAAGGCTGGGCTGCCCAAGCGAAAAATCAGTAAAGGCGATACCTTCTTCAACCAATTGTGCCAACGCTGCTGAAACCAATGCCGGATCAGAAACTTGCGCTGAAAGCGTGGTTGCGTCCTTTTCTAAATACACTGGCTGATTTAGTGCGCGAACCAGTATTTGCTCAGCTTCTGGCCGCTGTTCACCATTTTTCAGGCGCAAACGCACGGTTCCAGAACCCACTGACTGCTTCAGTTCCCCGCTGGTGCCATCAGCAATTACGCTGCCATGATCAATGACCACGATACGATCTGCCAGTTGATCCGCTTCTTCAAGATACTGAGTGGTCAGCAAAATTGTGGTACCAGAACGCAGCAGCGTTCGCACAATTTCCCACACCTGACGGCGACTGCGCGGGTCAAGGCCGGTTGTCGGTTCATCTAGGAACAAAATTTCAGGGGAAACCACAATGCTGGCAGCAATATCCAGCCGCCGCCGCATGCCGCCTGAATATTTCTTCACCTGACGATCAGCAGCTTCGGTCAAGCCAAAGGCTTCTAGCAGTTCAACGGCGCGCATTTTCGCCTGTTTCCACGAGAAGCCAAGCAGCCGCGCAACTAACACAAGATTTTCAGAACCGGTCAGGTCTTCGTCTACCGAAGCAAACTGCCCGGTCAGGCTTACAAGTCTGCGCGCGGCATCCGGTTCTTTAAGCACATCATGACCGAGTATTTTCGCGGTGCCAGAATCCGGTTTTAAGAGCGTCGCCAGAATCCGAATCGTGGTGGTTTTACCAGCGCCATTTGGCCCCAGAAGCGCCACCAGCGAGCCGCGCTTCACCTGTAAGTCGATACCCTTCAGCACTTCAGTTTTGCCGTATGACTTCCGCAGAGCCTTCACTTCAATTGCATGTTCGCCAGCCATAAATCCTCTTTCTCACCCTCGCTATTGCTACATCGCTGCTGATGATTACGCACAGATACACGGTAAAGTTTCATCAGCGCGTATCTTTATGCGCGGATAGCAATTCAGTGTGAAAACCACAGTTCAAAGCCTCTTTTAATCGTTTCACTTTGTGCAATTTGCTCAATTCAACTTGACCGGATGCTTAAATTAGACATACACTACAGGCTATAAGGTTAAACGTTTAATTTAAGTAATTTACTTGTTTATTCTGGGAATGTTTTTCTGATGAGTCGTCTCTGGGAAATTCAGGAATTTGGCTTCCAGCCTGACAAATTACAGCATCTTGAAACGTTGTTCACCATTGGCAACGGCTATCTAGGGACACGCGGCAGTTTTGAAGAAGGATTCCCCGGCGAAAGTATGGCGACGCTGATCAACGGCGTTTATGACCATGCCGAAGGGATGCTGGTGCCTGAGCTTGCCAGCGCGCCCAACTGGCTGCCAATTCAGATCACGGTAGATGGCACACCGCTGAGAATGGTCACTAAGACCAGCGATGCCATGCTGCCGCCGGAAGGCGTTTTGTTCGGTTATGAACGGACGCTGCATCTGGACACCGGCATTCTAGAGCGTTCGGTGCTGTTCCGCGCAGCCAGCGGCAATGTAGTACGCATCATCTTTCAGCGATTCGCCAGCCTGCATGATGTGCATGTGCTGTGCCAGCGGGTGACGATTACCGCCATTGATGGCGCACCGCTCATTCAGGTGAAGGCGCTGCTAGATGGCGAAACGCTCAACCTTACCGCCGATCACTGGCAGGTAGAAAACGCCGAAATACTGGCAGCGGGTGACGAAATTGGCATTGGCGCGGCGACCCGCCAATCTGGCTACACACTGGGAATGGTTTCCCGCTTTACTTCGCCCTACCCAACAAAAGCCAGTAAAGACGGCCTGCGCCCGCAGTTTGACACCTCATTCACCCTACCATTTCAAGAATCAGCAGCTTTTGAAAAGATCACGGCGGTTTATACCAGCCGAGACACCGATGAATTACCGCTGGCCGCCGCCCGTGAAAAAGCACGGCAAGCCGCCGTTGAAGGCTATGACCTGCTGGAAGCGCAGCACAGCGCCGAATGGGCGAAATACTGGGACACTTCTGACATTGAGATCGTGGGTGACGATGCCTGCCAACTGGCGACCCGATTCACGACGTATCACGTTTTGATCGCCGCCCCACGCCACGATGAAAACCTCAGTATTCCGGCGAAAACGCTCTCAGGATTCGGCTATAAGGGACACATTTTCTGGGATACCGAGCTTTTCACACTGCCGCCGATGACTTTGACGCAGCCGGATATTGCCCGTAATTTGTTGATGTATCGCTATCATCGCCTTGCGGGGGCGCGCCATAAGGCTGCCGCCAACGGCTATGAAGGCGCAATGTACCCGTGGGAAAGCACCGATACAGGCGAAGAAACGACGCCGCAGTGGAGCGATGTACAGCCAGACGGCAGCAAGATTCGCATTTGGACGGGCGACAACGAACAGCATATCAGCACCGATATTGCCTACGCGGTAGACCAGTACTGGCGCTGGACGGGCGACAATGCTTTTATGGCAAAATATGGGGCGGAAATCATCCTTGATACCGCCAAATTCTGGGGAAGCCGCGCAGAGCTGCACGGGGATCACTACGAGATCAGCCAGCAAATTGGCCCTGATGAATACCACGAAAATATAGATAACAGCGTATTCGTCAACCGGATGGTGATCTGGCATTTAGAGATGGCGCTTACGCTGTTGGGGTGGCTGCGCGTGTATTCCCCCGCCGATGCTGCGCGGCTGACCGCCACCCTCGATCTGACGCCGGCACGGCTGAATCATTGGCGTGATGTGATTGCGCGGATGTTCATTCCCTTTGACTACGAAAAGCACATACATGTTCAGTTTCCCGGCTTTTTCGAGATGGAATACATCCCCACCGAAAAATATCAGCCGCGCATCACCAGCGTACAGGCCATTTTGGGACACCACCGAACGATTCAGACGCAGGTGATCAAACAGGCCGATGTGGTGATGCTAATGGCGCTGCTTGGCAGGAAGATTAGTACACCGGACGGGACAGCCGTTGAGCAGGTGATGCAGAACAACTGGGACACTTATTTCCCCCGCTGCGATCATGGATCATCGCTCAGCCCGGCGATGCATGCATGGGTAGCCGCCCGTTTAGGCATGGTTGAGACGGCCTACGAGCAGTTTGACCATGCCGCGCATATTGACCTGATGGATAACAAAGGCAACGTGCGCGATGGCATGCACGCGGCGGCCTGCGGTGGTGTGTGGCAGGCAGTGGTCTTTGGTTTCGCTGGCCTGCATATTGATGCGCGGGGCGAGCTGGCGCTGGCGCCGCGTTTGCCCGAACACTGGCGCAGACTTTCCTTCACTGTGAACTATCGAGGCGAAAAGAGGCGGTTCACCGCAGAAAACCCTCGTTAGCAAGCCCGATCTAAGCGGATCGGGGCCGTCCGGCAGTCATGCGAATGGTCGCTCACTGCCATCATCAGCATCATTAACTATTCGTTCGTTTAATCGTTTGATAGATTAATTGGAGGATATAAGCAATGCGTCGCTCTCGTATCGCCGTCTTTTCGATGGCAGCTCTTGCGGCATTAGCGCTCTCGGCGGGCGTATTTGCGCAGGACACCGTTACAATTACTTTAATGGGGCATGGTTCCAGTACTGCCGAAGATGATGCGCTGAATGCTTCCGTTTTGGCTTTTGAAGAAGCCAACCCCGGCATTGATGTAGATGTGCAGTTGGTTCCGGATTTTGACACGGTTCTACAAACTGCATTTGCCAGCGGCGACTATCCCGAAGTGTTCTACACCGGGCAAAGCCTGTTCCGTCAGTATGTTGATGCGGGCGTGATAGCCAACGGCGCATCCATGATTGAATCGCCGGAAGGTTTCTACCCTGCGCTTGCATCCGTTTACAGCATTGACGGCGAACTGTACTGCCCGCCGAAAGACTTCTCAAATCTGGCGCTAGAGTACAACACCGACTACTTTGACGCAGCCGGGCTAGAATACCCGAATGCCGATTGGACATGGGATGATCTGCGGGCGGCTGCGGAAGCCCTTGCTGCCAGCGGCACGCTGCCCGAAGGCGCAGTTCCGTTTGGGCTGAACCCAGATATTGACCGTTGGTTCGCCTTCTACGTGCAGGCAGGCGGCACTTTCTATGATGAAGAAGGCAACTTCGTATTCGGTGAAGATGCCAACCATGATGCAGCAGTGAGCGCGCTGGACTTCACCGCGATGCTGACACAGGATGGCCTGGCCGCTTCATCATCTGACCTGAGCGCGGGATGGCCGGGTGAGGCTTTTGGTCAGGGCAAGGTTGCGATGACCATAGAAGGTAACTGGATCATCAGCTACCTGAACGACACTTTCCCGGATGTCAATTGGGGAACCACTGAAATGCCAGCGGGCGCAGGCGGCGAAGGCACGCTAACGTTTAGCGAAGCCTACTGCGTGGGCGCAGACAATGAACACCCCGAAGAATCATGGGCGTTGGTCAACTTCCTGACCAACGAAGCTGGCGCTGAGCGCGTGGCCGTTGAAGGTTTCGGCCCGATGCCCAGCCGTGAAGCTGCTGGCGCATCATGGACTGAAGCAGTTGGCCCGGTGGGCGAAGCCTTTGTGGCTGGCGGCGCTTACGCGGTAGCTCCAGTAACCCCCGCTGGTTTTGGTGAATTCCGGGACGCGCTGGGCAACGGCGTTGGCGCGGCTTTCCGCGGTGAAGAAGATAGTGTGGATGTGATTGACGAAGCGGTTGCGGTTTCGCAAGAACTTAAAGCCGAATAAGCTATAATTCGCAGGATCGGGGGCAGGTGATTACTGGCCTGCCCCGCCCAACTTTATACTGCTCCTATTTACACTTAGGGCTTGCAAGGAAAGCGTCGAATGGCACAATCAACGACTTCCCCTACCGCAGCAGCGCCCACCCGGAACGCCACCTTCAAAGACAAAAACCGGCAAGAAGCAATGACCGGTCTGGGATTCATTGCGCCGGCCTTCATCATCCTTTTTGGATTTCTGATCATCCCGATGTTCGTCGCGGGGCTATTTAGCCTGACCAACTGGGACGGGATTACGCCGATTGCGCGGGGGCTGATCACCGAAGAAAATCCAAATGGCGCGTTCGAGTTCGTCGGGTTGCAAAATTACAACACTATCCTTTTACAGGAAGGCCGCCGCCAAGAAAGTTTCTATACGGCATTAAAAAACACCATTTACTACGCGCTAGGCGTGGTGCCGGTACAAACCGTCTTTGCGCTGGTGCTGGCTTTTATCGTGAATCAGAAATGGTTACGGGGAAAAGGCTTCTTCCGAACGGCATTTTATTTTCCTTCGATCACCTCATCGGTGGTGATCTCGCTGATCTTTATGTGGATGTTTTCAGCCAGCGGGCTGGTGAATACCGCGATCAGCTTCTTAAATCCATCCTATGATCCCGTTACATGGCTGGATAACCCAAGTGGGACGCTGCATTTGCTGATGAATGGCATTGGCATTAACCCGACTCGTGAAATGATTCGCACGTGCGACCCGGCAACGCTGCAATTGTGGGGCTGTGAGGTTGCCAGCATTCGCCTGTGGGACTGGCTGAGCGGGCCAAGCGTGACCATGGCGACGATCATGATTTTGAACATTTGGACAACCATTGGCACGATGATGGTGATCTATCTGGCGGCGCTGCAAAGTATTCCCGCACAAGTTTATGAGGCGGCGACGGTAGACGGCGCATCCAGAGTGCAGTTATTCCGCTATATTACGGTTCCACTGTTACAGCCAACCACATTTTTTGTGGTGACGGTTGGCTTGATCGGCGCGCTGCAAGTGTTCGATCAGGTTTATGTGATGACGTCAGGCGGCCCGGCCAATACGACGCTTACAGTGGCCTATCTGGTGTATCGCAGCGCCTTTAGCGACTCCCGAATGGGACTTGCCGCTGCCACGGCGATTGTGTTGTTCGTGATCATCTTCGCGTTTACGATGATTCAACGCCGAGTTACGCGGGAATCTTCGGGGGATCGAGCATGAGCGCAGTCACATTTGAACAACCCGTAGGACAAACTTCGAGCGCGTCCAAGTTCATCCGGCGAACACTGGGTACCCTTGGCCTCTTATTTCTAGCACTTGTGGCGGTGGTGGAAATTGTGCCATTTGTGTTCACGGTGGTCAATTCGGCCAAATGCCTGCCAGCGATCAATGCTGCGCCGTGGGCGTTTATCCCCTCATCGGGTTTCATAGACTGCCGTAATGAAGAAGGCCGCCCGCTACCAGCTTCGGCAATGACTTCGGGCGCCACCTTTCAGCCTTCACTGGAAGGTTACCAGATGGTGATCGCTAGAGATTTGCCGCGATGGTTCATGAACAGCGTGATTTTTGCGGCAGCGGTGACTATTTGCCGTATCCTAGTTGACTCGCTGGCGGGGTATTCTCTCGCCCGTCTCAAGTTTCCCGGTAACCGGCTGATCTTCTTCGTTATTTTAGGCACGCTGATGATTCCGGGGGTGGTGCTGATCGTGCCGCGATTCATCCTGCTGAAGCAGCTTGGGATATTGAACACCTATCAGGGCTTGATCATCCCGCTGGCGGCGGATGCCTTCGGGATCTTCCTGATGAAGCAGTTTTTCGAGTCTATCCCTAGAGAACTAGAGGAAGCCGCTGAAGTAGACGGCGCAAGCCGCTTGACGACATTCTTCCGGATCATACTGCCGATCTCCACTCCGGCATTGACGGCGCTGACCATCTTCAGTATTCAGGGGATGTGGAATAACTTCATGGATGCGCTGATCATCGTTGGCACGAATCCCAGCCTGTGGACGCTGACGCTTGGCCTTTCGAGCCTTCAGGGGGCGGGCGGCGAAACGTTGATCTGGAATCTATTTTTAGCGGGGGCGGTGATCACGACAATTCCGATGGCGATAGTCTTTTTCGCTTTCCAGCGGTATTTCGTGGAAGGCGTCAGTTACAGCGGGTTGGCGGGGCAGTAGTTGCTATGCTTCAGGGTTTACGCGCCGCGGGGCGAGGGTTACGGCACTTATTCGCGCAAAGCCACGTTTATATATGGACGAACGTGCTGTGGTTTCTACTGACTATCGGGATCATCACCGCGCCGCTGGCATGGGCGGGGCTGTGCCGCATGAGCTATATGGCTTTGCGCCAGCCCTCCGCCCGCCTTGATGATTTCAAAGAAGGCTTCAAAGCCCACTGGAAAGGGGGGCTGCTGCTAGGCGTGATCGGGCTGCTGTTCGTGATCATCAACATCGTCAATTTGATG